>NZ_CP096040.1:2223846-2541538 GCF_023935105.1 Caulobacter segnis
GCGCGCACCTGGCGTTCCTGGAAGACCCTGAACTGTTCGCCGGGGCGCGCCGGCTGATCGGCGCGGGCAAGAGCGCCGGCTTTGCCTGGCGCGCGGCGGTCGGTGGCTATGTCGAGGCCCTGCGGGGCCTGGGCGATCGCCGCCTGGCCGAGCGCGTCGACGACCTGATCGACCTGGAGCGCCAGGTGCTCAGGGCCCTGACTGGCGAGGAGGACGACACCACCGTCCTGGCGCCGGGCTCGATCCTGCTGGCCGACGAGCTCCTGCCTTCGCAGCTGATGGGCGTCGACCCCGGCGTCGTCGCCGGCTTCGCCACCGCCCGCGGCGGCCCGACCTCGCACGTGGCCATCCTGGCCGCGGCCATGGGCATTCCGGCCCTGGTGGCGCTGGGCGGGGCGGTCTTGAGCGTCGAGGACGGCGCGGCCCTGATCCTGGACGCCGATGGCGGGGCCCTGCGGGTGGCCCCCGACGCCCCGGCCCTGGCGGCGGCCCAGACCCAGCTGGCTCATCGCCAGGCGCGCAAGGCTCAGGCGCAAGCCGCTGCCCATGATCCGGCCGTGACCCGCGACGGGACCCGCATCGAGGTGTTCGCCAACACCGGCGCGGTCAAGGACGCGGTGGCCGCCGTCGAGAACGGGGCGGAAGGCAGCGGCCTGCTGCGCACCGAGTTCCTGTTCCTGGACCGCGAGACCCCGCCCGACGAGGACGAGCAGGCCCGCCAGTACCAGGCCATCGCCGACGCGCTTGCCGGCCGGCCGCTGATCATCCGCACCCTGGACGTCGGCGGCGACAAGGCCGCGCCCTACCTGCCGATCCCGGCCGAGGAGAACCCGGCCCTGGGCCTGCGCGGCGTGCGCGTCAGCCTGTGGCGGCCGCATCTCCTGAAGACCCAGCTGCGCGCCATCCTGCGGGTCCAGCCTTTCGGCCAGTGCAAGATCATGGTCCCGATGATCGGGAGCCTGGACGAGCTGCGCGCCGTGCGCGCGGTGCTCGACGAGGCCCAGCGCGAGCTGGGGATCACCGAGCGCGTCGCGCTGGGGGTGATGATCGAGACCCCGGCCGCGGCCGTCACCGCCGACCTGATCGCCGCCGAGGCCGACTTCCTGTCGATCGGCACCAACGACCTGACCCAGTACGTCCTGGCCATGGACCGGGGCAATCCGGAACTGGCCGCGCGGATCGACGCCCTGCATCCGGCCGTGCTGCGAATGATCGACCTGACCTGCCGTGGGGCCGAAAAGCACGGCCGCTGGGTCGGGGTCTGCGGCGGCCTGGCCTCGGACCTGGCCGCCACCGCCATCCTGCTGGGCCTGGGCGTCACCGAGCTGTCGACCACGGCCAGCATCGCGCCGGAGGTCAAGGCACGGGTCCGCGAACTCGACCTGGCCGCCTGCCGCGACCTGGCCCGCCAGGCCCTGAACCAGACGTCCCCCGAGGCCGTGCGCGACCTCGCCAAAGCTTTCGGAAGCTAAGCCCCATGAAGCTTCAGATGAAGTCTCCGCTCGAAATCCTCCAGCCGCTGGGCCGAGCCCTGATGCTGCCGATCGCGGTGCTGCCGGTGGCGGGGCTGCTGCTGCGCCTGGGCCAGCCGGATCTCCTGAACATCGGCTTCATCGCCGCGGCCGGTGACGCGATCTTCTCCAACCTCGGCCTCCTCTTCGCCATCGGCGTGGCCGTGGGCCTGGCGCGTGAGAACAACGGCGCGGCCGGCCTGGCCGGGGTGGTCTGCTTCCTGATCGCCAGCGAAGGGGCCAAGGCCCTGCTGCACGTCCCGGCCGAGGTCACCGCCCATCTCGTCAAGGATCATGCCGACCTGGCGGGCGCGGCCTACAAGGCCAAGGCGCTGGCCAAGCTCAGCGTGCCGATCGGCATCCTGTCGGGGGTGATCGCGGGGCTGTTCTATAACCGCTTTTCCGGCTTCAAGCTGCCCGAGTACCTGGCCTTCTTCAGCGGCCGGCGCTTCGTGCCGATCGTCTCGGGCCTGGCGGGCCTTGTCATGGCCGTGCTGATCGGCTGGGGCTATGACGGCATCAACGGCGGCGTCGACGCGGCCAGCCGCGCCATCGTCGGCTCGGGCGAGCTGGGCCTGCTGGTCTACGGCTTCCTCAACCGCATCCTGATCGTCACCGGCCTGCACCACATCCTCAACAACATCGCCTGGTTCGTGGTGGGCGACTTCCACGGCGCCACCGGCGATCTGCGCCGCTTCTTCGCGGGCGATCCCGCCGCCGGCGGGTTCATGAGCGGCTTCTTCCCGGTGATGATGTTCGGCCTGCCGGCCGCGTGCCTGGCCATGTACCACACCGCCAAGCCCGACAGGCGCAAGGCCGTGGGCGGCATGCTGGTCTCCCTGGCCCTGACCTCGTTCCTGACCGGGGTGACCGAGCCGATCGAGTTCTCGTTCATGTTCCTGGCCCCGGCGCTCTACGCCGTGCACGCGGTGCTGACCGGGGTGTCGATGGCCCTGATGAACGCCCTGTCCGTCAAGCTGGGCTTCACCTTCTCGGCGGGGCTGTTCGACTATGTGCTCAACTTCGGCAAGGCCACCCGTCCGCTGTGGCTGCTGCCGATCGGGGCGGTCTATGCGGCGGTCTATTACGGCCTCTTCCGGGTCTTCATCACCCGCTTCGACCTGAAGACCCCCGGCCGCGAGGACGACGACGTCGTCGCGCCGCAAGCGGTGGCCACCGGCGGCGGGCGCGGGGCCGACTTCGTCCAGGCCCTGGGCGGGGCGGCCAACCTCGTCAGCGTCGACGCCTGCACCACCCGCCTGCGCCTGATCGTCGCCGACCAGGGTGTCGTCAGCGAGCCGGCGCTCAAGGCCCTGGGCGCGCGCGGCGTCGTCAAGCCCTCCGACAAGGCGCTGCAGGTGGTGCTGGGCCCCATCGCCGACGCCGTCGCCGGCGAGATCCGCGCGGCCATGGGCGTCACGCCGGCCCCGGCGGCCAGGCCCGCCGCCACCACGGTCGTCATGCCGGCCAAGCCCGCGCCGTCCATCCTGCCCACAGTCGAGGACGACCAAAAGGCCCAGGCCCTGGTCGCCGCCCTCGGCGGCCCGGCCAACCTGCGCCAGGTGGGGACCTGCTCCAGCCGCCTGCGCATCGTCGTCGCCGACCCCGCCGCCGTCGATGAACCGGCCCTCCACGCCGCCGGCCTGCGCGGCCTCGTCCGCGTCGGCGGCCATGCCCTCCACATCGTCCTGGGCCCCAGCGCCGAACGCGTCGCCGAAGCCATCAAGGGGATCGGGTAGGGCGAGCGCTCACCCTTGGGGAGAGGGGCGTCGCGCACGCTCTCGCCCTGGCTGCGATCGGCTTGGATCGAGGGGCGAGGTGGTCGCAAAAAAGGCATTAAATTGGTATTACAATCGGGATTGACGGGAGGCGCGAAATGGGCGCTAAATAATTAAAACAACATAATAAATCCGACCTTCGGAAAACAAGGGTCGGGTTAGCCCGAATCCTGAGCTGCCTAAGGATCAGACGCCTTATAAAAGTTCAGAGAAATAAGCGACTTAGAGTGTTCGTTGGCTTGGTCCAACGCCTTATACGTCTCTCCGTATGCAGTCCGGAGAGGTACTTGAATGGTCTGCTTCATGCTTATCGGCGAGGCGTTGCAGCGTCCTCGCGCCTAAAGGTTCAAAAAAGGGGGATAACAAGATGATCGAACAGAAGAATCCGGCTTCCGCCACGCGCGGTCGCCACAAGGCTTTCGCCCTGGCCCTGTTGGCCGGCGCCTGCTTCGCCGACGCCGCCCTGGCCCAGACCGCTCCGGCTCCCGCGGCCGAGTCGGTCGACGAGGTCGTGGTCACCGCCTTCCGCAAGAGCCTGGCGACCGCCCTCGAGACCAAGCGCAAGGACATCCGCGTTTCGGACGGCATCTCGTCCGAGGACATCGGCAAGTTCCCGTCGGAAAACATCGCCGAAGCCATCCAGCGCATTCCGGGCGTCCAGATCTCGAACATCAACGGCCGGGGCTCGACGATCAGCATCCGGGGCCTGGGCCCGCAATACGCCCTGACCACGGTCAACGGCCAGGCGTTCAAGAGCTCGAACTTCACCGACGGCTTCCGCTACGACGTCATCCAGACCGAGCTGGCCTCGGGCATCCAGGTCTACAAGTCGCCCACCGCCGACATGGACGCCGGCGGCCTGGCCGGCACGGTCAATATCGACACCGTCCATCCGTTCGACGTGAAGGGCCGCCAGCTGATCCTGGCCGGCAAGCTGCAGAAGCAGGACCTGATCGGCGGCGACCCGACCGGCAAGTACGGCCTGACCTATGTCGACCACTTCTTCGACGGCAAGCTCGGCGTGTTCCTGGGCGGCGGCTATCAGGAGCTGAAGGACCGCGGCGACTATCTGTGGATGGACCGCTGGACCGTCGCCAATGGCACCTACACCCCGGCTCGCCTGCGCTATCGCCGCATCGATCGCGAGACCAAGCGCTCGATGATCAACGGCGCGCTGCAGTTCAAGCCGACCAGCGACCTGCAGGTCGACGTGATCGCGACCTACGCCAAGGACAAGACGACCCAGGACATCCACCAGCAGGTCTTCCTGTTCACGACGCCGTCGGCCTCGAACGTCGTGCCGATCACGGTGACCAACGGCACCGCGACCAAGGTGCAGGTGAACAACTTCCGGCTGGAGAACAACCACCAGTTCGAGAACCGGCCGCAGTCGACCGGCGCCCTGACGGGCAACATCCACTACACCGGCCTCGAGAACTGGGACTTCAAGGCGGTCGGCCACTATTCGCGCGGCAGCGCGCAGCATAACGAAGAGGCCGCGATCCTGGGGATCAACATCCCCAGCGCCACGGTCGACATCAGCAACCCGAAGAACATCGTCTTCACGACGTCGACGGCGCTGACCGATACGGCCCAGTACAATACGGCTACCCTGATCCGGAACACCTATCCGAACGGCGCCTATCGCACGATCGACTCCTACGAGGACGCCGGCCAGTTCGACGCCAAGCGCTACACCGACTTCGGGATCCTCGAGTCCGTCGCCGTCGGCGCCAAGATCCGCAAGGAAGTGCTCAAGCGCTACGTGGTCCGCAAGGACGGCCAGAACACCATTCCGGCCTCGTACTCGCCGACCATGGCCGCCACCGGCATCGCCATCACCAACTTCCTGGACGGCGACATGACCTTGCCGGCCGCCTGGGTGTCGCCGAACCTCGACGTCTATCGCGCCGCGCTGAAGGCCCAGGGCGTTTCGATCTACGAAGCCTTCGACCCGGCCGGCAGCTTCCGCGTCGAGCGTGAGCTGACCTCGTTCTACGCCATGGCCAATCTGAAGGGCGAGGTGCTGTCCAAGACCTTCCGCGGCAATGTCGGCGTGCGCAGCGAAAGCACCGACCAGACCGTGAAGGGCTATATAGGCGGCGCCGCCAACCCGCAGAACACTGAAGTGAAGCTGGTCGCCGGCAACTACACGACCAAGAAGTCCTACGACAACATCCTGCCGTCGGCGAACTTCAGCGTCGACCTGACCGACAACCTGCTGCTGCGCGTCGCCGCGGCCAAGGTGCTGGTGCGTCCGATCATCGACTCCAACAACCAGCTGGCCACCACGGTGACCACCTCGACGGACACCACCGGCCACAAGGTCAACACGATCTCGATCGGTCAGGGCGACCTGAACCCGATGACCGCCAACCAGCTGGATGTCAGCCTGGAGTGGTACTACGGTCAGGGCAACGGCCTGTCGGCGGGCTTCTTCTCGAAGAAGGTCAAGAACGGCGTCTTCACCCAACTGGTCTGCCCGACCGCGTACGAGGGCACGGCGCTGAGCAAGGACGCCAGCGGCGTCTGCGTCTCGGCCGCGGGTGACACCTATTCGATCACCCAGAGCTTCAACGACGCCCGCACGGTCGACATCCACGGCTACGAGCTGAACTGGCAACAGTCGTTCGACGCCTGGCTGCCGATCAACGGTTTCGGCCTGATCGCCAACTACACCCACGTGAACCCGGCGACCTCGACGACCGGCTTCCGTCTGGCGAACCTGTCGGAGCATACCGCCAACGGCACGGTGTACTGGGAAAACCAGACTTTCAGCGCCCGCCTGTCCGCCAACTACCGCAGCGCCTATGACCAGACCTCGGTGGAGAGCTTCTTCTCCGGGCCGCTTGGCCACACGGTCGCCGCGCGGACCCAGTTCGACCTGAACCTGGGCTACAACTTCAACGAACACCTGAGCTTCGCATTCGCGGCGATGAACATCAACAACGCGCAGGAGAAGGCCTACCTCGGCAACTCCAGCCGCTGGCAGATGTCGTCGGCCACGGGCCCCAGCTACTACCTCTCGTTCCAATACAAGATGTAGCGACTTCGGCGCGGCGCCCGCGTCCTCCCTTTGGCGCCGTGTCCTCCCCGGGTCCCGCCGCCGCTCCACCGGAGCGCGCGGGACCTTTTCTCCTGGCGCCCGCCGCTCCATTCTCCTGAGCGGCGGGCGTCCTTTTCGCAAGATTCCTTCCTGAGACCTCGAGGCCGATGACCGCAGACCTGAACCGACGCCAGGCGCTGGTCGCCGCGATCGCCGCCGCCGCCGCGCCGTCCGCCTTCGCCGCCAGCCCGGCCAGCGGAACCGCCGCCGCGAAGGCCAGCCTGGATCGTCTGTTCGGCAAGCGTCTGGCCGGCGCGGCCCTGACCCTCAAGTCTGGCGCGGGGCAGCCCTGGTATTCGGTGACCGGCAAGGGCGGCCAGGTCGCGATCGCCGGCGACAGTCCCGTGGCCTTGGTTCGCGGGGCCTATGCCTATCTGCGCCAGGCGGGTCTGGCCCATGTCAGCTGGGAAGGCGACCGGGTCGCCCAGGGCGGCGTCTTGCCCGCCGTCGCCACCGGAAAGGTCGAGACCCCGTTCCGCCACCGCGCCTATCTCAACACCTGCACCTACGGCTACACGACCCCCTGGTGGGGTTGGAAGCGCTGGACGCGCGAGATCGACTGGATGGCGGCGCACGGCGTCGACATGCCGCTGGCCATGGAAGGCCAGGAATATGTCTGGCGGGCCCTGTGGCGCGAGTTCGGCCTGAGCGAGGCCGAGCTGGCCGACTATTTCTCCGGTCCCGCTTTCACGCCCTGGCACCGCATGGGCAATATCGAGGGCTATCGCGCGCCGCTGCCCACCAACTGGATCGACAAGAAGAAGACCCTGCAGACCCAGATCCTGGGCCGCATGCGGTCGCTGGGCATGACCCCGATCCTGCCGGCGTTCGGCGGCTACGTGCCCAAGGCCTTCGCCCAGAAGAACCCCAAGGCCCGCATCTACCGCATGCGGCCGTGGGAGGGCTTCCACGAGACCTACTGGCTGGATCCGGCCGACCCGCTGTTCGCCAGGATCGCGGGCCGGTTCCTGGCGCTGTACACCCAGACCTACGGGACCGGGACCTACTACCTGGCCGACTCGTTCAACGAGATGCTGCCGCCGATCAACGCCGACGGGGCCGACGCCCGCGACGCGGCCTATGGCGACGGGACGGCCAACACGGCGGCGACCAAGACCAAGGTCGAGGTCGATCCGGCCCTGAAGGCCCAGCGCCTGGCGGCCTACGGCAAGGCGATCTACGACTCGATCCGCCAGGCGCGGCCTGACGCGGTGTGGGTGATGCAGGGCTGGCTGTTCGGCGCCGACAGCCACTTCTGGGACCCGGCGGCGATCTCGGCCTATCTGAGCCGGGTTCCCGACGACAAGCTGATGATCCTGGACATCGGCAACGACCGCTATCCGGCGGTGTGGAAGAACGCCAAGGCCTTCGGCGGCAAGCCTTGGATCTATGGCTATGTCCATAACTACGGCGGCAGCAATCCGGTCTATGGCGACCTAGACTACTACCGCCAGGACATTCCGGGCATCGCGGCCAATCCCGACAAGGGCAAGCTGGCCGGGTTCGGCATGTTCCCCGAGGGGCTGCACAACAACTCGATCGTCTACGAGGCGGTCTACGACCTGGCCTGGGGCGCGGGGCAGGATAGCACGGCGGCCTGGCTGTCGACCTACGCCCGCTCGCGCTATGGCGAGACGACGCCGCAGCTGGACGCGGCCATGGGCCTGCTGGTCCAGGGCGCCTATTCGACCCGCTACTGGTCGCCGCGCTGGTGGAAGAGCAAGGCCGGGGCCTATCTGTTCTTCAAGCGGCCGACGGCCGGCGTCGCCGACTTCCCGGCCCATCCGGGCGACCGCGCCAAGCTGGACGCGGCCGTGCGGGCGTTGACGGCCCAGGCCGACGCCTATGCCGACCAGCCGCTGTTCGTGCTGGATTTGGTCGACGCGACGCGGCATCTGGCCAGCCTGGAGATCGATGACCAACTGCAAATCGCCGTGGCCGCCTATCGCGCTGGCGATGTCGCCGCCGGCGATCGCGCGCGGGCGCGGATCGAGGCGTTGGCGCTGCGGATCGACGCGCTGCTGGGCGTCCAGCCCGAGACCCTGGCGACCTGGATCGACGACGCCAAGGCGTATGGCGACACCCCGGCCGACGCGGCCGCCTATGTCGCCAACGCCAAGGCCCAGGTCACGGTGTGGGGTGGGGAGGGCAACCTCAACGACTACGCCTCCAAGGCCTGGCAGGGGCTGTATCGCGACTTCTACCTGCCGCGCTGGTCGCGGTTCCTCGACGCGCTGAAGGCGGCCGGGACGGGGGCGTTCGACGAGGCGGCGGTCACCAAGGACGGCATCGCCTGGGAACGCGCCTGGGTCGCCGCCGACAGCGTCTATCGGCGCGAGCCGCCCGCCGATCCCGTCGCCGGGGTCAGGGGGCTGATCGCGCGCCTGGACCAAGCCCACTAGAAGAACACCAAAGGGGGGGAATGAATGACCAAACCCGCGCGCTTCCTGTCCCTGGATGTCTTCCGGGGACTGACGGTCTGCCTGATGATCGTCGTCAATACGATGGGGCCGGGCGCCAAGGCCTACACCCAGTTGGTGCATGCGCCATGGTTCGGGTTCACGGCGGCGGACGCGGTGTTTCCGTCGTTCCTGTTCGCGGTCGGCTGCTCGATGGCCTTCGCCTTCTCGCGGGCGATCCCGTTGGGCGAGTTCGCGGCCAAGGTGCTGCGGCGCGGGGCGCTGATCTTCTTGCTGGGTTTCCTGATGTACTGGTTCCCGTTCGTCCACAAGGTCGACGGGCACTGGGTCGGCAACCCGCTCTCAGAGACGCGGGTGTTGGGCGTGCTGCAGCGGATCGCGATCTGCTACGTGCTGGCCGCCTTCGCCGTTCGGTGGCTGTCGCCACGCTGGATCGTCGTGCTGTCGGCCGTGCTGCTGCTGGGCTACTGGGCGATCCTGATGGCCTTCGGCGATCCGGCCGCGCCGCTGTCCAAGCTGGGCAACGCCGGCACCCATCTGGACCTGTTGCTGATCGGCCAGAACCATCTCTATCGCAAGGATGGCGGCTTCGATCCCGAAGGCCTGCTGGGCGCGCTGCCGGCGACGGTCAACGTCCTGGCCGGCTACCTGGCAGCGCGCGTCCTGAAAGAGAATGTCGGCGACCGCAAGGCCGTGATCCGGATGGCCCTGGCCGGCGTCGTTCTGATCGCCGCCGCCCTGGCCTGGAACCCGGCGTTCCCGATCGCCAAGAAGCTGTGGACCGGCAGCTTCGTGCTGCTGACGGTCGGCATTGATCTGATCGTTCTGGCCGGGTTGACCGTGCTGCTCGAGGGCAAGTCGCCGAACCCGGCGACGCGCTTCTTCCAGGTGTTCGGCCTCAATCCACTGGTGATCTACCTGTTCTCGGAACTGTTCGTCGTCGTCCTGAACATGATCGAGGTCGCGCCGGGCATGGGCGTCTATGGCTGGATCGGGATCCATGTCTTCCAGGCCCTGACGCCGGGCGCGCTGGGCTCGCTGCTGTGCGCGATCGCCTACATGCTGGTCTGTTGGCTGCTGGGCTATGTCATGGACCGTCGCGGCATCGTGGTGAAGCTGTGAGCATGCGCTTGTCCATACGGCTCGCCGCTCTCGCGGCCGCCTTGCTGTCGGCGACGTCGGCGCTGGCCGCGCCCTCGGGCGATCGCCTGGAAAAGGTGGTCATCCTCAGCCGCCATGGCGTGCGCGCGGCGATGTCGACGCCCGAGCGGCTGGGCGAGGCTTCGGCCAGGCCGTGGCCGCGCTTCGATGTTCCGCCGGGGCACCTGACCGTACGGGGCGGCCGGATGGTCACGCTGATGGGCGACTACTATCGCCAGCTCTACGCGGCCGAAGGCCTGCTGAAGGCCGGTGACTGTGGCGCGGCCTATTACTGGGCCAACGTCACCCAGCGTACGATCGCCACCGGCGAAGCCTACGCCAAGGGGCTGATCCCGACTTGCGCCAACACCGTCCATACGGTGGGCGAGGGCAAGGACGATCCGATGTTCGAGCCGGTCAAGGCCGGCGTCGTCTCGCCCGACAAGGCCTTGGCCAAGGCCGCCGTGGCCGGCCGGGCCGGCGGCGATCTGACCGCCTGGAGCGCCAGTCACCGCCAGGAAGTCGAGCAACTGGACGCCTTCCTGATGCAGTGCGGCAAGGGGCCGTGCCCACCCGCGCCGGGCAAGCGCCGCGCGCTCGACGCCAAGCCCGGCTTCGTCGATGGCGAGGATCTGGTCAGCCTCTCGGGGCCCGAGGCGTTCGCGTCAGGCGTCACCGAGAGCCTGCTGATGGCCTGGGCCGACGGCGGCGACTTCGCGGGTCTGGGCTGGAAGGGCGTCGACGAGGACGCCCTGACCCGGACCTTCTTCCTGCACCAGGCCGAGTTCGACCTGCGCCTGCGCACGCCCTATGTGGCCCAGGCGCTGGCGGGGAATATCACGGGCCGGATTCTCGACTCCCTGGATGGCGGAAGCGCGCCGATCGGCCCTTCCGACGCCAAGGTCGTGGTGATCGCCGGTCATGACGGCACCCTGGCCACGGTCGGTGGGCTGCTGCGGCTGGAATGGACGCTGCCGGGCTATCAGCCCAACCAGATCCAGCCGGGCGCGGCCCTGGTGTTCGAGCGCTGGCTGCGAGCCGATGGCGTCCGGGTGATCCGGACGCGGTTCACCGGCCAGAGCCTTTCACAACTGCGCGCCGCCACGCCCCTGACCCTGGCCGCGCCGCCCTGGCTACCCCGGTGTTCATCCCTGGCTGCAGCACCGCCACGCCCGCCTTCGACTGTCCGGTCGCGCGCCTGCGCGAGGTGACCGCCGGGCGCTGAGCCGCCCTGGCGAGGCCTTGACCCCGCGGGCGGCGCGGCCTACGCCCTAGGTTCGAAGGCATGGGGGCCGCGAGGCCTCCGGGAATGCGGTGTGAAACCGCGGCTGCCCCCGCAACTGTGATCGTCCGTCGATCCTCACGGCTCAACGCCACTGGGACCTCGCGTCCTGGGAAGGCGCCGCGAGGGGAGGGCGTAAGCCAGGAGACCGGCCTTCGTGACCATGAAGCAGGCCGGGCGGGGTGCACCGGTGCGGTAGAGCACGACCCGCGCGGCCAGACGCAACGGGTCCGCGCGCCGTCACGTCCCCCGTCCGCCCCAGGCGGAGGCGAGGACGATGGCGAGAATTCCCACCACGGTGGTGACCGGCTTCCTGGGAGCGGGCAAGACCACCCTGATCCGGCATCTGCTGGAGAACGCCGGCGGCCGGCGTCTGGCCGTCGTGGTCAACGAGTTCGGCGACGTCGGCATCGACGGCGAGATCCTGCGCGGCTGCGGCGTCGAGGGCTGCGCGGACGACGACATTCTGGAACTGGCCAACGGCTGCATCTGCTGCACCGTCGCCGACGACTTCCTGCCGACGCTGCGAAAGCTGATCGACCGGCCCAATCCGCCCGAGCATATCCTGATCGAGACCTCGGGCCTGGCCCTGCCCAAGCCGCTGGTCAAGGCCTTCACCTGGCCGGAGGTGCGCACCCGCGCGACCGTCGATGGCGTGATCGCCATGATCGACGCCGACGCCGTGGCGGCCGGTCGCTTCGCCCATGACGAGGCCGCCTTGGCCAAGGCGCGCGAGGCCGATCCGACCCTTGATCACGACACCCCGCTGGAGGAGCTGTTCGAAGAACAGCTGGGCTGCGCCGATCTTGTCATCCTCAACAAGACCGACCTGATCGACGCTCAGACCCTGGCCCGGGTCGAGGCTTCGCTGGCCGAGCACCTGCGCCCGGGCGTCAAGGTGGTCCACGCCCGCCAGGGAGCGCTGGACCCGGCCGTGCTGCTGGGCCTGGGTGTCGCGGCCGAGGACGATCTCGACAGCCGCAAGTCGCACCATGAAGGCGAGGACGATCATGATCACGACGACTTCGACAGCTTCGTGGTGCGCGGCGGCGTCGTGGGTGACGTCGATGTCCTGACCGCGCGCCTGAAGGGGGCGCTGGAAGCCCACGACATCCTGCGCCTCAAGGGCGTGGTGGCGGTCCAGGGCAAGCCGGCCCGCCTGATCGTCCAGGCTGTCGGACCGCGCATCCAGACCTATTTCGACCGGCCTTGGCGCGAGGGCGAGGCTCGCGCCTCGTCGCTGGTGGTGATCGGCGAGAAGGGGCTGAACGCGGAGGCCATCGCTCCGCTGATCGCGGCCATGATCGCCTGATGCATCTGCTCGCTGTCCAGCCGGGCCAGGTTCTCGACGGCGAGGAGGCGGTCGACCTGGGGCAGAGCCCCGGCGATATCGTCGTCCTGTCGGCCGCCGACAGCGACCTGGCGTGCCTGTCCCAGGCGCTGGCCGGACTGCCCGACGATTTCCCGACCGTCCGTCTGGCCAATCTGCTGCGGCTCAAGCATCCGCTGTCGGTGGACCTGCATGTCGAGCAGGTGATCGACAAGGCCCGGATCGTCGTCGCGCGGCTGGTCGGCGGACGGGCCTACTGGCCCTACGGCCTGGACGAGATCGCCGCGTCGTGCCGGCGGCGTGGGGCGCTGTTCGTGGCGCTGCTGGACGAGGAGGTCGACCGCGAGGGGCGGGACGTGTCCATCGCTCCGCACGAGGTCTGCGACCGGATCTTCGCCTATCTGCGCCAGGGCGGGATCGGCAACGCCCGCAACCTGCTCCTCTACGCGGCCGACCTGATCGGCCAGGCGCGAGGGGCTTGGAGCGAACCCGCGCCGCTGTTGGACGCCGGTTTCTACTGGCCGGGCCAGCGGGTCACGGACCTGGCCGGCCTGCGCGCCGCGTGGTCGCCCGATCGGCCCAAGGCGGCGCTGGTCTTCTACCGGGCCCTGATGGCGGCCGGGACGACCCAGGCGATCGACGCCCACGTCACGGCTCTGGTCGCTCGGGGGTTCGACGTCGCGCCGATCTTCGTTCAGAGCCTCAAGACCCCGTTCGCTGCCGATCTGGTCGCCGAGACCTTCGCCCGGATCGCGCCGGATGTCGTGCTAAACGCCACGGCCTTCGCGGTGTCCAGTCCGGGCGACGACCGCCGAGCCAGCCCGCTGGAAATCGGCGACGCGCCGGTGCTGCAGCTGGTGTTCGCAGGGCTGGACCGCGCCGCCTGGGAAGCCAGCGCGCGGGGGCTGGGCGCGCGAGACCTGGCGATGAACGTCGCCTTGCCCGAGCTGGATGGGCGGGTGCTGGCCGGCGCCACGGCCTTCAAGGCGGCCCTGCGCCACGATCCGCGCACGCAGTGCGATGTCGTCAGCCACGCGCCGGCCGAGGATCGCATCGCCTTCGCGGCCGACCTCGCGCGGGCGTGGGCGGACCTGCGGCGCGCGCCGACGGAGCAGCGCCGCGTCGCCCTGGTGCTGGCCAACTATCCCAATCGCGACTCCCGCCTGGGCAATGGGGTGGGCCTGGATACGCCGGCCAGCGTCGCGGCCATTCTGGCGGCGCTGAAGGGGCGCGGCTACGCCGTCGAGGGCGCTCCGGAAAGCGCCGACGCGTTGATGGTTCGCCTGCGGGCGGGCGTGACCAACGCGGGCATGGCCGCGCGCGCCGCCGGGCCGGTGCTGAGCCTCGACGCCTATACGGCCTTCTTCGCGACCCTGCCGGCGGCGACGCGCGCGGCGGTGACCGAGCGATGGGGCCAGCCCTGGGGCGATCCGTGGTTCGACGCCCTGGCCGACGGCTTCCGTCTGCCGGTCCACGTGTTCGGCAACATCGTCGTCGGCGTGCAGCCGGCGCGCGGCTACAACATCGATCCGAAGGCGACCTATCACGACCCCGACCTGGTCCCGCCGCATAACTACCTGGCCTTCTATGCCTGGCTGAGGACCGCGTTCGGCGTCCACGCGGTCGTCCATGTCGGCAAGCACGGCAATCTGGAGTGGCTGCCGGGCAAGGCCCTGGCCCTGTCGGACGCTTGCTTCCCGCAGGCCATCGCCGGTCCCGTGCCGCAGCTCTATCCGTTCATCGTCAACGATCCGGGCGAGGGTACCCAGGCCAAGCGGCGGATCGGCGCGGTGATCATCGACCATCTGACCCCGCCTCTGACCCGCGCCGAGAGCTACGGACCTTTGAAGGCGCTGGAGGGTCTGGTCGACGAATATTACGAGGCCGCCGGCCTGGACCCGCGCCGGCTGAAGCCGCTACGCGACGAGATCCTGGCCCTGGCCGCCAGCCAGGGACTGGACATCGACTGCGGCATGGACCTGGCCGACGAGGATCAGGCCCTGTCGGCGCTGGACAACTATCTGTGCGACCTCAAGGAGATGCAGATCCGCGATGGCCTGCACGTCTTCGGAGCTTCGCCCGAGGGCCGGCTGCGCGACGACCTGATCGTGGCCCTGGCTCGAACGCCGCGCAGCCTGGGCAAAGGACGCGAGGCTTCGCTGTTGCGCGCCCTGGCCGACGATCTGGCGTTGGGCTTCGACCCGCTGGACGCCCGAATGGGCGAAGTCTGGACGAGCGCGCGGCCGGCGGCGTTGGTCGCGCTCTCGCCCGATCCTTGGCGCACGATCGGCGACACGGTCGAGCGCCTGGAACGGCTTGCATCCACGATGGTGGCGGGCGGCGAGATCGATCCGGCCTGGACACGGACAGCGGCCGTTCTTGACGAGGTGCGCGAGCGGCTGCTGCCGCGTGTCGAGGCGTGCGGGCAGGCCGAGATGGCGGCGCTGCTGGCGGGGCTGGACGGCTGCTTCGTCGCGCCGGGACCGTCGGGCGCCCCGACGCGGGGACGACCGGATGTCCTGCCGACCGGGCGCAACTTCTATTCGGTCGACACGCGCGCCGTGCCAACGCCCACGGCCTGGCGCCTGGGCTGGGCCTCGGCCCAGCTGCTGGTCGAGGACCACCTACAGCGGGTCGGCGACTATCCCAAGGCGGTGGCGCTGTCGGCCTGGGGCACGGCCAACATGCGCACGGGCGGCGACGACGTCGCTCAGGCCCTGGCGCTGATGGGCTGCCGGCCGACCTGGGAGGCGTCCACCGGCCGGGTGACGGGTTTTGAGATCCTGCCGCTGGCCACGCTGGGGCGGCCCAGGGTCGACGTCACGCTGCGGATCTCCGGCTTCTTCCGCGACGCCTTCGGGCCGCAGATCGACCTGCTGGACAGCGCCGCCCGCGCCGTCATGGCCCTGGATGAGTCAGCCGAGGACAATCCCGCCGCCGCCCGCTTCCAGGCGGAGGGCGGCGACGCGGCGGCCGGGGCGCGGGTGTTCGGCTCCAAGCCTGGGGCTTATGGCGCGGGCCTCCAGGCGCTGATCGACGAGAAGCTCTGGACCGATCGCGCCGACCTGGCCGAGGCCTTCCTGGTCTGGGGCGGCTGGACCTATGGCGCGGGCGGGGAGGGCGAGGCGGCCCGGCCGCTGCTGGAGCGTCGCCTCTCGGCCGTCGACGCGGTGATCCACAACCAGGACAACCGCGAGCACGACCTGCTGGACAGCGACGACTACTACCAGTTCGAGGGCGGGCTGACGGCGACGGTGACCCAGCTGAAGGGCGTCGCGCCGCGTGTCTATCACAACGACCATTCGCGACCCGAGCGTCCAGTGATCCGTACGCTGGAGGACGAGATCGGCCGCGTCGTTCATGCGCGGCTGGTGAACCCCAAGTGGATCGCCGGGGTCATGCGTCACGGCTACAAGGGCGCGTTCGAGATCGCCGCCAGCCTGGACTACCTGTTCGCCTTCGCCGCCACGACCGGGGCGGTGCGCGACCACCATTTCGACCTCGCCTACGCCGCCTTGCTGGCCGACAACGACGTCGCCGCCTTCATGCGCGACGCCAATCCCGACGCCCTGCGCGAAGCCGCCGAACGCCTGCTGGAGGCGATCGCGCGCGGTCTGTGGCGGCCGAAGTCCAACAGCGCCGCCGAACGCCTTCACCAACTCGCCCAGATCCAGGAGACCGCCCGATGACCGACGCCACGGCCGACGCCGACCTCAACGCCAAGCACAACGCCAAGATGGCCAAGATCCAGACGGCGCGGGCCAAGATGATGGCCGAGCGTCAGATCGAGAAGGGCCTGCTGATCGTCAACACCGGCACGGGCAAGGGCAAGACCACGGCCGCCCTGGGCATGGTCTGCCGCGCCATCGGCCACGGCCAGAAGGTCGCCGTCATCCAGTTCGTGAAGGGCGCGCTGAAGACTGGCGAGAAGGTGGTGTTCGACGCCTTTCCCGACCAGGTCGAGTTCAAGCCGATGGGCGAGGGCTTCACCTGGGACACCCAGGACCGCGCCCGTGACATCGCCGTGGCCCGCGAAGCCTGGGATGCGGTCAAGGCCCGCATCGCCGATCCTGAGATCGACATGGTGGTGGCCGACGAACTGAACATCGTGCTGCGCTACGAATACCTGCCCGTCGACGAGGTGGTCGCGGCGATCGTGGGCAGGCCCGAGGGCAAGCACGTGATCGTCACCGGGCGCAATGCGCCCCAGGCGCTGATCGACGCGGCCGACCTGGTCACCGACATGACCCTGGTCAAGCATCCGTTCCGGAGCGGGGTGAAGGCCCAGGCGGGGATCGAGTTTTGACCGACGCCTTGACCCGCCGGACCCTGGCGGCGGGCCTGTTGTTCCTGTCCGGCGGCGCGGCCGAGCCGGCGCCACACCGTGTTGTGTCCATCGGCTCTTGCCTGGACCCGATCCTGCTGGCCCTGGCCGATCCCGGCCAGATCGCGGCGCTGAGCCATTTCGCCCGGGATCCCCTGACGTCGACGGTCACGGAGCAAGCGCGACGCTTCGCCGTCACCCACGAGGGCGCAGAGGAGGTGGTGGCGCTGGATCCTGACCTGATCCTGGCCAGCAAACGCTCGGGCCTCTACGCCCGCACCGCCCTGAAGGCGCGCGGCCTGCGGGTCGAGGAGTTCGACATGCCCAACACCGTCGAGGCCAGCCTGCAGCAGGTGCGCAAGATCGCCGCCCTGGTCGGCCGCCCCGATCGCGGCGAGGCCCTGATCTTGCGCATGGAAACGGCCCTGGCCGCCGTCGCGCCGAAACCCGGTGAGCCGCGGCTGCGGGCGCTGGTCTATCAGTCCGGTGGACTGGCGGCCGGACCCGCGACCCTGCTGGGCGAGATGCTGGAGCGCTGCGGCTTCGAGAACGGCGCGGCGCGCTATGGCCTGCGCAAGTGGGGATCGGTGTCGCTGGAGCGGGTCCTGGCCGACCCGCCGCAGGTGCTGCTGGCCGGCGCGCGGGCCGAGGGAGCGCCCACCTGGGCCGATCGCGTCATCGACCATCCCGCGCTGGAAAGCCTGCGACCGCGCACCTTCCGAGCCGGCTTCCCCCAGAAGCTGATCTATTGCGGCGGGCCGGTGCTGATCGAGACCGCCAAGGTCCTGGCCAAGGCGCGGCGGCGGGCCGAGGCCTGGGCCCGCCAGCGCTCCTTGCGCGACTGACCGCGTCACGGGCGCGGCGTCGCCCGCACCTCCATCGCGTCGAAGCCGCGCCAACGATAGATGGCGAACGAGCCCAGCCAGGCGACGGCGAATATGCCGATGACGATATAGCCGAGCAGGCCCATGTGCTCGGAGATGGCGCCGGCCACGTCCCAGAGACCCCCGGTCAGGGCCAGCTTCTCGGACAGCAGGGCCAGGGTCTGGACCGTGCCGATCACCACGGCGATGACGACGGAGATCAGGGTGATCACCAGGTTGTAGTAGAGCTTGCGCATCGGCTTGACGAAGGCCCACTCGTAGGCCCCCAGCATCATCACCCCGTCGGTGGTGTCGACCAGCGCCATGCCGGCCGCGAACAGGGCGGGGAACACCAGGACCACGGCCAGGGACAGGCCGTCCGACGCCTGACCGGCGGCCAGGCCCAGCAGGCTGACCTCGGTGGCCGTGTCGAATCCCAGGCCGAACAGGAAGCCCAGCGGGGCCATGTGCCAGCTCTTGGTGATGATCTTGAACAGCGGCCGCACCAGGCGCGAGACCAGGCCCCGGTCGGCGAGCAGCAGGTCGAGATCCTCCTCGACATAGGCGCCGGTGCGGCGCGCCTGGGTGAAGGCCTTCCAGACTCCGCGCAGGATCACGAGGTTGATCGCGGCGATGCCGAACAGGAAGAACGCCGAGATCGACGTCGCGACCACGCCGCCGACGCCCTTGAAGGTCTCGATCTCGGACAGCGCGCCGGCGGCCAGGGCGATCAGGATCGCGGCGATCACCACCACGGCCGAATGGCCCAGGGCGAAGAAGAAGCCGACCCCCACGGGACGCTGGCCGTCCTGCATCAGCTTGCGGGTGACGTTGTCGATCGCGGCGATGTGGTCGGCGTCCACGGCGTGACGCAGGCCGAAGCTGTAAGCCAGCAACGCCGTTCCCAGCAGCATCGGCTTGTCGTGCAGCAGCGCCAGCGCCCACAGCCACGCGCCGACATTGGCGGCGACCAGCAGGCCGTAGACACCGATCAGGCGACCGCGCAGGGCGCCGGGTGAAATCAACTTGGGCATCTTCATCCCCGTCAGCGCCTGGGCGACATGACGAGGGGCCTCCACCGCGCGGACGCGCGATGGCCGACACCGGCGGCGTGGGCGCTGGACGGCGCGCGCCGGACGTCGGAGCGGCCCTTCGCCGCTCGTTCGTCGCTCAGACGGAACACCGTGCCGCGGCCATCCCCTGGGCCAGGGCAAGAGCGACCCGACGCCGGCAGGTCTCCTGGCTCGCGGGTCGTCGCGCTTCGCACGCCTTCCCAGGCCTCGAAGAGGCCCAGTGGCTGGCCCTGTGGGGCCGAGTGCGTCGCGCTATCCGCTTACAGTTGCAGGGACAGCCGCGGATTTGGAGGCCAGGCCTCCGCACCGCATTCCCGATTAAGCTCCTTTCGGAGCACCGGCGCGATCACGGCGATGGAAGCTCCACCGCCGATAACGGCAGTAGGCCAAAAGCCGCCGGGCGCCAAGGTTTCACCCGCCTTTGCCGCGACCAGGCCTGGGCTCGGCGTCCGCTCGTGTCACGGGCAAGCGCAGGAACACCTGTCCGGCTGGGGTGGGGTCGGGCAGGGCGCCGGCGCGGATGTTCACCTGCAGGGACGGCAGGATCAGGGTCGGGGCCGACAGGGTGGCGTCTCGCGCCGTCCGCATGGCGACGAAGGCGTCCTCGTCCAGACCATCCCGCACATGGATGTTACGGGCGCGCTCGTCGGCGACGGTCGTCTCCCACCGATGATCCGAACGGCCTTCGGGAAGATAGTCGTGCCCGACGAAGATGCGGGTCTCCGGCGGCAGGGATAGCACCTTGCGGATCGACCGATACAGGGTCCGCGCGTCGCCGCCCGGAAAATCGGCGCGGGCGGTTCCATAGTCGGGCATGAAGAGCGTGTCGCCCACGAAGGCCGCGTCGCCGATCGTGTAGGTCATGCAGGCGGGGGTGTGCCCAGGCGTATGCATCGCGCCGATCGTCAAGGCGCCGAGGGTCAGGACGTCGCCTTCGTTGATCAGCACGTCGAAGACAGAGCCGTCGTCGGAGACGTCGGCCTCGAACACGGGGATGAAGGTCTTCTGCACCTCGATGATCCGGGCGCCGATCACCACCTTGGCGCCGGTCTCGTGGCGGATGTAGTCGGCGGCCGACAGGTGGTCGGCGTGGGCGTGGGTCTCCAGCACATAGGCCAGCTTCAGACCTCGCGCCCGAATAGCCTCCAGCAGGGTGTCGGCTGAACGGGTCGAGAGCTTGCCGGCCTTGGGCTCGAAATCCAGCACGGGATCGATGATCGCGGCCCAGTGGGTGGCCGGATCGGCGACGATGTAGCTGGCGGTGAAGGTGGCGGGATCGAAAAACGCTTGAACGTCGGGTCGCATGGCCGGAGCCTCCGATGGGCGAGATCCTTTATATTAGATCTTGCTAAATTAGATCAAGCTAATATATGGCGTTCATGTTCGATCTCTCGCGTTTCGATGTCAGCCAGTTCGAGGCCAGCGCCGCGCAGGCCGCCAAGCTCCTGCGCGCCTTGGCCAACGAGCGGCGGCTGATGATCCTGTGCCAGCTCGCCGATGGCGAACGGACGGTGGGGCAGATCCAGCCCCTGGTCGGCCTTTCGCAGTCGGCGCTCTCGCAGCACCTGGCGGTGCTGCGGGACGAGGGCGTCGTGGCCTCGCGCCGCGAAGCCACGAGCGTCTGGTACCGGATCGCCGATCCCGCCGCCCTCAAGGTGGTCGGCACGCTCGCGGAGATCTTTTGCCCTCCAGCGGAGAACGCCGCCCATGACCGAGATTCTGCATCCTCTGACGCCTGAAGAGGCCGCCCGGCGCCTGGCCGAAGGCCGCGCCGTTCTGATCGATATCCGCGAGCCCGACGAGTTCGCCAGGCGTCGTGCGAAGGGGGCGTTGTCGCGCCCGCTGTCCACCCTGGACGCCAGGGGCCTGGGGCTGCCCGATGCGCGCGAGGTGATCTTCACCTGCCGGTCGGGCATGCGCACCGGCGCCAATGGCGAACGGCTCGTGGCCGCCTGCGGGCGTCCGGCTTACGTGGTGAAAGGCGGCCTCGACGCCTGGGACGGCGTTGGCCTGCCGGTCGAGATCGATGACAAGGCGCCGCTGGAAATGATGCGCCAAGTCCAGATCGCCGCCGGGTTGCTGGTACTGGCGGGCGTGATCCTGGGGCTGACGGTCTCGCCCTGGTTTCTGGGCTTGGCCGGGTTCGTCGGCGCGGGCTTGACCTTCGCGGGGGCCACCGGCTTCTGCGGCATGGCGCGGCTGCTGGCCCTGGCGCCCTGGAACCGTCCGGCGGCGGCGTGAAGCCATGGACGCCAGCCTTCTCGCGGCCGTCCTGAGCGGGGCGATCGTGGCGCTGCTGCTGACGCTGTTCGGTGGCGGCGGCTCGGTGCTTGCCACGCCCTTGCTGCTCTATCTCGTCGGGGTTCGGGACCCGCACGTGGCGATCGGGACCTCGGCCGCCGCCGTGGCGGTGAACGCCGCCGTCGGCCTAGCCGCCCAGGCTCGGGCCGGCCGCGTCAAGTGGCCCTGCGCCCTGACCTTCGGCGCGCCGGGCCTGCTGGGTTCGCTGGCCGGCGCGCACCTGGCCAAGGCCGTGCCCGGAAATCACCTGCTGGCCGCGTTCGCCCTGGCCATGGCGGCGGTCGGCCTGTCGATGTTTCGCGCACCAGGCTCGCCGGGCGACCCGGATGTCCATATCGATCCGGACAAAGCCCTGCGGCTGGTTCCCGTTGGGACCGCCACGGGCCTGGCGGCGGGCTTCTTCGGGATCGGCGGCGGGTTCCTGATCGCGCCGGGCCTGATGGCGGCCACGGGCATGACGCTCGCGAACGCGACGGCCTCGTCGCTGGTGTCGGTCACGCTGTTCGGCGCGGCGACCAGCGTCAGCTACGCGGCGTCGGGACTCGTGGACGGGCCGCTGTTCCTGGCCCTGATCCTGGGCGGTGGCGTGGGCGTATTGGCGGGCGCGCGCCTGGCGCCGCGTCTGGCGTCGCGCGCCTTGCTGGCGCGTCGGCTCTTCGCCGCCATGATCGTCGCGACGGCCGTCTATGTGCTCTGGCGCGCGACGGCGGGCCAAGCGTGACGCCCTCGCGCGAACGGGCCGGAGGCTTAGGCTAGAAACCGTCTCCTGCGATCGTCTCGCAGGAGGCGCCTAAGCCTTGCCTGGGGCGGAGTTTGCTTTCAAGCTCCCCGCATCTGGCCTTGTTGCGGAAGCAGCGTCGAGCGTCCGCCCGAGACCGCCAGGAGGCCCTCTCGTGCTGAAACGTATCCTCGTCGGGTTCCTGGCTCTGGCGGTCGTGGGGCTGGTTGGCTTCGGCGTCTTCGCTTGGCGCCCGTCGATCGGCAAGATCGCGCCGCCTGCGCCGACCAGCTTCTCCCTGGACATGGTCGCGCGAGGCGAGGTGCTCGCGGGGGCGGGGTATTGCTCGACCTGTCACACCACCAAGGGCGGGCAGCCATTCGCCGGCGGCTACCCGATGAAGACCAGTTTCGGTGTGATCTACTCGACCAACATCACGCCCGACCCCAAGACGGGGATCGGCGCCTGGTCGGAAGCGGCGTTCAGTCGGGCGCTGCGCGAGGGCGTCGGCCGCGACGGTTCGCACCTCTTCCCGGCCTTGCCCTATGATCACTTCACCAAGCTGTCGGACGCCGACGTCTCGGCCCTCTACGCCTACATGATGACGCGGCCGGCCGTCGTCGCGCCGGCCAAGCGCAACGGCATTCCCTTCCCGCTGAACATTCGCGCCTTGCAGGCCGGCTGGAAGCTTCTGTTCTTCAAGCCGGGGCGCTTCGAGCCCGACAAGACCAAGAGCCCGGAATGGAACCGCGGCGCCTACCTGGCCGAAGGCCTTAGCCACTGCGGCGCCTGTCATACGCCGCGCAACGCCCTTGGGGCCGAGAAGCGCGACAAGGCCTTCGCCGGGGCCGCGATCGACAATTGGATCGCGCCGCCGCTGACCGCCGCCAATCCTTCGCCCGCGCCCTGGGACCGGGCCGAGCTGATCGCCTATCTGCGGACTGGCGTCAGCCGCTATCACGGTGTCGCCGCCGGTCCGATGGCGCCCGTGGTGCACGATGGCCTGGTCAAGTTGCCCGACGCCGACATTCAGGCCCTGGCGGTCTATTTCGCCGATCTAGACGCCGCCGCGGGCAGGTCGGGGGCCTTGGCTCCGGCCTTGCAACGGGCCGCCGCCGCCGATCGCCTGAACGTCGGGCCGCAGAACGACCCGTCCGCGCGCCTCTACACGGCCGCCTGCGCTTCTTGCCACTATAACGGCGTCGGCCAGCCCAACCCGCTGCGGCCCGATCTGGCGCTGAACAGCGCCGTCAATCTGGACGACCCGACCAATCTGATCCGGGTGGTGCTGTACGGCGTCAGCGCCCGTGATGGCGCGCCGGGGGTGGTGATGCCCGGCTTCAGCCGCTTCAGCGACGCCGACGTCGCCAAGCTGGCGGCCTATCTGCGCGCCACGCGCACCGACAAGCCTGCCTGGCCGGACCTCGACAAGAAGGTCGCGGCGATCCGCGCGCAGGAGAAGTGAGCCAGCCATGACCCAGTTCACGATCAACGGCAAAGCTGTCTCCATAGACGCCGACGAGGATACGCCCCTGCTGTGGGTGATCCGCGACGACATCGGCCTGACCGGCACCAAGTTCGGCTGCGGGATCGGCATGTGCGGCGCCTGCACGGTCCATGTCGGCGGGCGAGCGACACGCTCGTGCATCACCCCGCTCAGCGCCGTCGACGGGGCCGAGGTGACGACGATCGAGGGGCTGGACCCGGCCGGCCAACACCCGGTGCAGCAAGCGTGGCTGGAGCTCCAGACCCCGCAATGCGGCTACTGCCAGTCCGGTCAGATCATGCAGGCCGCCGCCATGCTGAAGGACTTTCCCAAGCCTTCGGACCAGGACATCGACGCCACCATGAGCGGCAATCTATGCCGCTGCATGACCTATGCCCGTATCCGCGCGGCCATCAAGCAGGCCGCCGCCGCGATGGAGGTGAAGTCGTGAGCCGGCTGCTTCCCAAGGGCGAGCTGGGCGTTCTGTCGCGCCGCAACTTCCTGATCGCGTCGACGGGCGCGGGACTGGCCTTCGGCTTCTCGGCGCTGGTCGAGGCGGCGATGGATCCAGCCGTTCCCGGCGGCGCGCCGGCGGCCAAGGCCGGGCCGCAGTTCGAGCCCACCCTGTGGTTCGCCATCGATGGCGATGGCATCGTCACCGTCAACATCATCCGCGCCGAGATGGGCCAGCACGTGGGCACGGCGCTGGCCCGCATTCTCGCCGACGAACTGGACGTAGCCTGGGACAAGGTGCGCATCGTCCATGTCGACACCGATCCCAAGTGGGGGCTGATGGTCACCGGCGGCAGCTGGTCGGTGTGGCAGACCTTCCCGATCTTCAGCCAAGCCGGCGCGGCCGGGCGCATCGCGCTGGTCGAGGCCGGGGCCAAGCTGCTGAACGTCTCGCCAGCTGGCGGGACGGCGCGCGGCGGCATTGTCCATGTCGGCGGCAAGTCGATCTCCTATGGCGATATCGTCAAGCGCGGCGGCGTCGCGCGGACGTTCACGCCCGAGGAACTAGCCAAGCTGCCGATCAAGCCGGCGGGTGAGCGCAAGCTGATCGGCAAGCCCGGCAAGGCCCTGGACATCGTCGCCAAGACCAACGGCACGGCGGTCTATGGCATCGACGCCAAGGTTCCGGGCATGGTGTTCGCTCGGCCCAAGCTGCCGCCCACGCGCCATGGGGCCAAGGTGCTGTCGGTCGACGATGGCGCGGCCAAGGCGATCAAGGGCTATCTGCGCTGCCTGGTGATCGAGGACCCTTCCGACACCGTGCCTGGCTGGGTTCTGGTGATCGCGCAAAGCTATCCGGCCGCGCTGCGCGCTTCGGAAAAGGTCAAGGTGAAGTGGACCGCGGGGCCGGGCGCGACCGTGTCCGAAAAGGACCTGCAGGACCACGCCGCCAGCCTGATCGCCAAGCCCGATGGCGGCGCGCTGCTGGAGAACAAGACCGCCGACACCGCTCCGGCCTTCAAGGCCGCCAAGTCGGTGCTGGAGCAGACCTATACCGCCGCCACTGTGCTCCACTTCCAGCTCGAACCGCTGAACGCCCTGGCCTTCGAGAAGGACGGGGTGATGGAGATCCATACCGGCAACCAGTGGCAGAGTCTGATCCTGCCGACCCTGGCCAAGGCGCTGGCTCGGCCTGAGAACCATATCGTCATGCGCACCTACATGCTGGGCGGCGGTTTCGGGCGGCGGCTGAACGGCGACTACGCCGTACCGGCGGCCCTGGCGGCCAAGGCGTTGGGGCAGCCGGTGAAGCTGATCCTGACGCGCGAGGACGACGTGCGCTTCGACTCGGTGCGGTCGCCTTCGGTCCAGACGGTGCGCATGGCCTTCGATGGCGCGGGCGCCATCCTGGCCCATGAGCACCACGCCGCCGCCGGCTGGCCGACCCTGGCCAACGCGCCGGCTCTGATGCCCAAGGGCAAGAATGGCGTGGCCTATGACCCGTTCGCCATCTCGGGGGCCGATCATTGGTACGAGGTCGGCGCCCACAAGGTGCGGGCCATCAACAACGACCTGGCCAACGAGACCTTCCGTCCTGGCTGGCTGCGATCGGTCGGACCAGGGTGGACCAACTGGGCGGGCGAGAGCTTCATCGACGAGGCGGCTCACCACCTGAAGACCGACCCGGTCGCGCTGCGCCTGAAGCTGCTGACGGGCGCGGGCGCCAATGCCGGGAGCGACGCCAGCACGAAGGGCGGCGCCAAGCGCCAGGCCGAGGTGGTGCGTCGCGCGGCCGAAGCCGCCGGCTGGGGGCAGGCCCTGCCGAAGGACACCGGCCTGGGGCTGGCCACCAGCTTTGGTCAGGAACGCGACATGCCCACCTGGGTGGCGTGCGTGGCGCGTGTCCATGTGGATCGCGCCAGCGGCGTGGTCACGGTGCAGAAGCTGACGGTGGTCACCGACGCCGGAACCATCGTCGACCCCGATGGGGCGCGCGCCCAGACCGAAGGCGCGACCCTGTGGGGCCTGAGCATGGCCCTGCACGAGGGAACCGAGTTCGTGAACGGCGAGGTCAAGGACCTGAACCTCGACACCTATACGCCGCTACGGATCTCCGACACGCCGGAGCTGGACATCCAGTTCGTCGACAGCATCGAGGTTCCCGTGGGCCTGGGCGAGCCTGCGACGACCGTGGTGGCGCCGGCCGTCGCCAACGCGATCTTCCGCGCCGTCGGCGTGCGCCTGCGGCACATCCCGATCACCCCGGCCGACGTGCTGCGGGCGTTGTCGGCGAAGACCTGACGGCGCCGCGCGCCGACGGCGACTAGAGGCGGACGAACGGCGCCAGCAGCCGGCCGAGCTTTCCCGGCAGCACGATCTGGCCGTCCAGCGCCGCCACGCACAGGCAAGGCTCGGCGGACACGACGCGCGGCTGGTGCGTCACGTTGGGATCGGCCTCTTCGAAATCACCCGCGGAGAAGACGCCATCCTCGGTGGCATAGGCGCCGCTGATGACGCAGGTCAGTTCCAGACCGCCGTGCGTGTGGCGCGGCGTACATTGGCCTGGCGCTATCCGCAGAAGAATGACCCGGCAATCGCCGTCCCGCGGGCCGATCACGTCCCGAACATGGACACCGGGGCCCAGCCACCGCCAGCGGCCGAGCGGGAAATGGCGCAGCGGCGCCGGCAGCGAAGGATCCGCGCCGGCGGGAGGCGTCGGCGTCTCGGATGCCGAGGGCGCGTTCAGGCGCGCCAGCGTCGCGTCACGCGCGTCGGCGTCGAGCGCGACCGGATCGAGATTTTCCAGGACGTCGCCGCCGACCGCCCGCCCCAGATCCGTCCAGGCGCGCGTCTCAGGACGCAACGCCAGATGGGTGGCGACGACGACGGCTTCCGGGGGGCTCAGCGTGCCGGCCGCGAACGCCAGCAGGCGCTCTTCGCTGGGTTGGCGTCGAAGGCTCATGCCACGCCTCCAGACTCGCGCTCAATGAAGGCGCGAAGTTTCATCATTCCGAACCGGATGCGAGCCTTGATCGTTCCGAGCGGCACGCCCAGGGCCTGGGAGATCTGCATATGGGTCTGCTCTTGGAAGAAGGCCATTTCGATCGCCTGGGCCTGATCCGGGTTCAGGGACTTGATCGCGGCCCTGACGCGTTGGGCGTCCTGGGCGCCGCTCAGGATGACGTCGGGTTGGGGCGGATCCTCGGCGTCCGGCGCGAAGTCCTCGGCATAGACGGCGCGATCCGCCCGGCGCAGGCCGTCGATGCGCAGGTTACGCGCGATCGTGAAGATCCAGGCCGCCGCCGACGCGCGCGTGGGATCGAACAGGTGCGCCTTGCGCCAGACCGTCAACAGGGTCTCCTGCGCCAGCTCCTCGGCCGCGGAGGCCGGGGACCCGCTCCGGATCAGCAGCGCCTTCACGCGCGGGGCGTAGTGATCGAACAGGGCCGCGAACGCCTCGCGGTCGCCGTTCGCGGCGATCAGCGTGACACAGGTGTTGAAATCCCGTGGCGCGGTCACGGCGCGAAAGCCTCCAGGGCGATTGGGATCAAGCTGAGTCGCATGCATGGCCATGATACGGAACACATCGGCGATCGGATGCTGGCGCGCGCCAAAATCGCTTCAGGTCAGGCGGGGCCTCCCAAGGTCACGGCCTGGGCCGGCGGCGGTGGACGGCGGCGAAGGCCGATGCCGCGCGCCAGGATTCGCGCGGCTTCCCAGTGGATGCCCGCGATCACCTTGAGGCTCAGCAGCGGATGGCGCAGCCAGGCCTTCGCCAGTCCGCCGTCGGTCAGAGGCGCGCGCTGGCCTTCGAAGGTCGCGGTCAGGACCAGGTCCTCTCCCCGGCGGACCGAAATCCGGACCGCGACGGCCTCGCCAGGCGGCAGGACCTCGAAATCATAGACCAGGTCCATGTCCATGAACGGAGAGACGAAGAAGCGCTTCGGCACCGTCTGGCGCACCGGCGAGGTTTCCTCTTCGGGCGTCGCCGCAAGATAGCTGTGCCGCTGGCCAAAGGTGTTGCGCACCTCATAGAGGATCGCCGCCAGGGAGCCGTCGGCGCGGTGACAGAAGTACAGGCTGAGCGGATTGAAGCCGTAGCCGAGAATACGCGGCATGCAGAGCAGCCGCACCGGCCCGTCGGCGACGATGCCGGCGTCCGCCAACAGGCGATGGGCGTACGGCTTCAGCGCCATTCCTCCTCGATCGCCATGGTCGGCGGCACGAAAGGAGAGCAGGCCAAAGCGCCCCGATCCCAGGAGCCGCAACCGCGACAGCACATCGGGCAGCTCGTCCAGGTCCAGCAGCAGCATGAAAATGCGATAGCGCAGCCGGTGCGGCCTCGGGGAAAGCCGCCGGTGGGCGACGACGCCTTCGTAGATGGCCGATGCGGTCATGATCAGGCGGCCTCTTCGAATTCGGGCCCTCCGGCGTAGGGGATCCGGTCGTTCTGGCCGGCCACTTGCCAGGGACGACGGACGCCGCCGAGTTGCTCGGCGACGGCGAGGCCCGCCTGCAGGCCATCCTCGTGGAAGCCTGCACCGAAATAGGCGCCGCAGAACCAGGCGCGGCGCGCGCCCTGCAGCGTCCACAGGTCCTTCTGGGCCGTCAGGGCGGTGGCGTCGAAGTGCGGATGCTCGAAGGTCCGGGTCTGATGGACGAGGTCCTCGCGCGGCTCGAGGTGCGGGTTGAGCGTGACGAATAGCGGCGGCGTCTGACGCAGGCTCTGCAGGTGGTTCATCCAATAGCTGACGCATCCACTGGCCGGATCGTCCCGGCGTCCCAGATGGTTCCAGCTGGCCCAGGCCAGGCGGCGGCGTGGCATCAGCCGGCGGTCCTGATGCAGCACGACCTGGTTGGGCGTGTAGCGGAACGCTCCGAGTATCGCGCGCTCCCTCGCGTCCGCGTCGGTCAGCAGGCCAAGGGTGGTCGGCGCGTGGGTGGCGAACACCACGTGGTCGAACGCGGTCTCCCGGCCGTCGCGTTCGACGATCCGCACGCCATCATCGCCTCTCAGCACGGCCTCGATGCGGGCCGAAACCCTGACGCGCCCGCGGAACGCCGCGGCCAGGCCGTCCACGTAGCGGCGGCTGCCGCCGTCGACCGTTCGCCAGGTGCGCCGGCCCACGAACCTCAGCAGGTCATGGTTCTCGAAGAAACGGATGAAGGCCGCCGCCGGGTGCTCGCCAGCGCCCTCGATGCTGGCCGACCAGATCGCCGCGGCCATCGGCAGCAGATGATCCTGCTGTAGCGCCGCGCCATAGGCGTGCTGGCGCAGATATTCGCTCAGCGAAACGACCGGATCCAGCGTCGCCAGGTGCCCCGGAGCGGTGCGATAGAAGCGATTGAGGTCGCGCAGCATCGACCAGAAGCGCGGTTTCAGCAGCGCGCTGGGCTGGGCGAAAAGCGAGGCCAGGCTCCGGCTGCCGTACTCCAGGTCGCCATCGTCGAGCGAGATGGCCAACGACATGTCGGCTGGCTTGGTGGGCGTGCCGAGATGCCGGAACAGCGCCGTCAAGTTCGGATAGTTGACCTCGTTGTAGACGATGAAGCCCATGTCGACCGAGATCGGGCCGCCGGGCGAGGGAACCTCGACGGTATGGGCGTGCCCGCCCAGCTGGTCGGCGGCCTCGTACAGGGTGACGTCGTGGCGTTGGCTCAGAAGCCAGGCGCAGGACAGGCCGGAGACGCCGGCCCCGATCACGGCGATCCGCGACGGCGCGGCCTGGCTGGGCGAGGGCGTGAACGGGTACGGCGCGGCCTGCATGGAAGTCTCCTGGCGTCGGGCGCGAGGGGGATGATCGATGGGAGTTACGGTCGAAACCGCGAGATGGACGGATGCATCCGCCACGATTTTTCGGACGTAACCCGGTTCATGATCTCGAAATCCCGCCCCAGGAGGCGTTCGCCATGAAAATCTTGATCGCCTATGCCAGTTCACTGGCGGCGTTCCTCGCGCTCGACTTCGTCTGGCTGAGCCTGATGGTCCAGCGCCTGTACCGGCCGGCGCTGGGCGACTTGCTAGCCGAGCGACCCCGGATGTTGGCGGCCGCGACCTTCTATCTGGCCTACGCGGCCGGTCTGGTGTTCCTGGCCATCGTTCCGGCGATCAAGGACGGCCACGCTGGCCGCGCCGCGCTGAATGGACTGGTGTTCGGCGCCGTGGCCTACGCGACCTACGACCTGACCAACCAGGCGACGCTGCGGATCTGGTCGACGAAGGTCACGATCGCCGACATCGCCTGGGGCGCGGTCGCCACGGCCTTGGCTTCGCTGGCGGGCTATCTCGTGGTGCGCGCCGTCGCCCGATAGAGACCCTCGCGGCGGGTTTTCCGTCCGCCTTAGGCGGACGGCATCATTTCGCCGATCTTGGCCGCCAGCACGTCGAGGGCGAACGGCTTGCTGATCATCTGCATGTTGGATCCCAGGAAGCCGGCGCGGATGGCCGCATTCTCGGCGTAGCCGGTGATGAACAGGATCGCCAGGTCCGGCCGGGCGTCGCGCGCCGCCTCCGCCAGTTGTCGACCGTTCATTCCCGGCAGGCCGACGTCGGAGATCATCAGATGGATGGGCTCCCGCGACTGCAGCACACCGATCGCCGCTTGCGGTTCGGCGACCTCGATGGCGCGATAGCCGAGCTCTTCGAGCACCTCCCGGACCAGCAAGCGCACCGCGCTTTCGTCCTCGACCAGCAGGACCGTCTGGCCCGCGCCGTCCACGGCGGCGGGCGGCCTGGCCGGAAGCGGCGCGGCGACCTCGTCGTTGGCGAGGGGCAGGAATATCTTAACCGTCGCGCCCTGGCCGGGCTGGCTATGGATGCGGACGTGGCCGCCGCTTTGCCTGGCGAAGCCGTAGACCATTGAAAGGCCGAGCCCCGTTCCCTGGCCGATCGGCTTGGTGGTGAAGAACGGGTCGAAGACCTTCTCAAGGATGTCCGGCGCCATCCCCACGCCAGTGTCCGACACGGCGATGACCACGTATTTTCCAGGCCGGGCCTCGGGCCTGTTTTCGACGTAGCGCGCGTCGATTTCGATCGAGCTGGTTTCGATGGTCAGGCGGCCGCCATTGGGCATGGCGTCGCGCGCGTTGATCGCCAGATTGAGAATGGCGCTCTCGAGCTGGTTGGCGTCCGCCACGGCTGGGGCGTCCGCCGACAGCCGCAGATCGACGGTGATCTGTTCGGACACCGTGCGCTTGATCAGGTCGTCCAGCGACAGCACCAACGCATTGACGTCGAGCGCCCTGGGGGCGAGCGATTGGCGCCGTGAGAACGCCAGAAGGCGGTGCGTGAGACCCGCGGCGCGATGGGCCGAAGCCAGCGCCGTGTCCATGTAGCGATCGATGTCTTCGTCGCGTCCGGCCGCGCGCCGGCGGTTGATCATGTCGAGCGCGCCGATGACGCCCGTCAGCATATTGTTGAAATCGTGAGCGATGCCGCCGGTCAGCTGGCCGACCGCCTCCATCTTCTGGCTCTGACGCAGAGCCGCTTCGACCCCCGCCCGCCGCTCCATTTCGCTCTCCAGAGCGGCCGTGCGCTCGCGCACCCGCTGCTCGAGCGCCTGCGCCGTCAGGCGCAGCATCTCTTCGCCCTGAACATGATCGGTGACGTCGGCGACGAAGACGTGGAAGCCGTCGACTTCTCCGTTGGCGTCGCGGCGGGGGAGGTAACGGATGTCGGCGTCGCGTCGACGGCCATCCGCATGGGGCCAGGGCAGGATGAAGTGGGCCGGTTCGCCCGCCAAGGCCCGCCGCATCGCTGGCAGGCGGTCGGAGAGGCCCTCCGCGCCGACGATCTCGCCGACATGGCGACCGAGGACCTCGGCCGGCTCCCGGTAGAACCAGTCCGCGTACGCCCTGTTGGCGAAACGATAAATCAGTTCCTTGTCGATGAAGCCGATCAACACGGGCAGGGCGTCGGCGATCAGGCGCACCTCGGCTTCGCTGGCGGCGAGGGCGGTTTGGCTGGCCTGCAGTTCGGCGAGGCGGTCGCGCAGATCGAACTGACGCGCGCGTGCCCGAAGGGCCGTGTCCACGGCGCTGAGCAGCGAGACCGAACTCAGCGGCCGTTCCAGAACGATCAGATTGGTCGTCAGATCGCCCAGCGCCAGGCGCGCGAGCTCCGCGCCGCCTGGATGACGTGCATTGCGCGCCACCAGCAGGATGAACGGCGTGTCCGACCATTCTGGCTGCCGTTCGAGGGCTTCGCGCAGGGAGGACAGGTCGCCCCGCAAGGCCTCGTCGGTGACCAGCACGACGCCCGTATGTTCGTCCAGATGCTCGGCGAGCGCCTGTGGGGTCGGGCACGATTTGGAGGCTAGGTTCTTGCTTTCGACCAGGCGCGCGATGCTGCTGGCGTCGCGCCCATAGGGCGCGGCGATCAGGACACGACTTCCTTCGGGAACGCGCCTATTCGGCAAGAGCACGGTCTTCCATCAAAGGACCGCCTTTTCCGACATATTCCGGGGTCCCCGTCATCACACCTCTGAATTGCGTGAGCGGTTCACCAACGCGGACACCGCCACTATCGATGCGAAGTTCACGGATGGTGTCTTCGTGCGGTCCGCCCCGGTTCTTCAGGATCGAGATCGCCTTGCGGATGCGCCCGTCGGCCTCGAAGAACCGGATCAGCACCACGGCGTCCGCGACATAGGAGACGTTGAGCGAGGTCGCCATCCCGCCCACAAGCCCGGACTGCGGATTGATCAGCAACGTCACAACGCCTTGCTGGTTCAGGTAGGACAGCATCTCGTGCATCTGCAGGATCAGCTGCTTTTCCTCCGGCATGGCGGCCAGGTAGCCGTTGAGGCTGTCGATCGCCACCATCCGCACGCCGCGCGTTTCAATCTCTCGGCGGAGGATCGCGGCGAACTCGCCTGGCGACATCTGGGCCGGATCGATCTGATGGATCGTGAGAAGTCCTCTGTCGATGTGATGCTGGAGGTCCATGCCCATGGCCAACGCGCGCACCATCAGCGTGCCGACCCGCTCGTCGAACTCGAAGAGCGACGCGCTTTCACCGCGCGCGCAGGCGGCGTCCAGATACTGCAAGGCGATGGTCGACTTGCCTGAACCGGCGGGCCCTGTCAGCAGGGTGCATGTGCCGCGCAGGGGACCGCCGGACAGCAAGAGGTCGAGTTCGGCCACGCCGCTCGGCGTGGGTTCGCCGACGAACGGCGCATGATGTTCGGCCGCGACCAGGCGAGGAAAGACCTGCAGCCCGCCGCGCCGTATCTCCATGTCGTGATAGCCGGCGGTGAAATCGACCCCGCGCAGCTTCTGAACCTGCAATCGCCGGCGCGCGGCGCCGAACTCCAGGGTCAGGCGCTCGAGCGTGACGACCCCGTGGCAAAGACTATGGAGGTGGCTGTCACGCCCCCCTTCGTTGCTGGTCAGGTCGTCGACCAGCAGGACGGTGCAGGCGCGGGTGGCGAAATACTGCTTCAGCGCCAGAACCTGACGCCGATACCGGAGCGGATCCTGGGCGAGGAGACGCATTTCCGAAAGGCTGTCGAACACCACGCGGGTGGGCGACGCGCGTTCGACCTCGTTCTGGATGAGCTTGATCGTCCCCCCGAGTTCGATTTCCCAGGGATGCAGGATCGATTGCTGGCGGCCCTCGCCCAGAACCTCCTCGGCCGAGGACAGCTCGAAGAGATCGATCTTGTCGAGATCCCATCCGTGCGATGTCGCGACGCCACGCAACTCCTCGGCCGTCTCGGAAAGGGTGATGTAGAGGACGCGCTCGCCAGCGGCGACGCCTTCGCGCAGAAACTGAAGACCCAGCGTGGTCTTGCCCGAGCCGGGCTCGCCTTCGACGAGGTAGAGGCGGTTGGCTGGCAGGCCGCCCTTCAGGATGAGGTCCAATCCCTCATTGCCCGTGGAAATGCGGGATCCCCCGTCTGACATAGATGAATACCCTTCCGCGGATTCGACCGCACGGCCATGCTTCAACGGTTCTGGGCCGATTACGTTGCGGTGTCTGTTCAGAAGTCGACCCGCCCTTTCAATATGAACTTAGGCAGGTGTCGGGCGTCTGGTTGTCCGCGGCGGTTTCCGCCCCCTAGGGGCGTCATCCGATGAGCGCAGGAACGAACGGTCATGGCTCCAGTTTTGTCTTCCTGGGTGCGACCACCGGTCGCCACGGACGAGGGAAGACGAGATGTCCGACTATACCACCAACGACAGAGACGCCTTCATCGGAGAGCTCGGCGACGACTTTCCAGCCCGCGAAGGCGAACGAAGCTTCAAGGCGGCCAAGGCTTCCGCGAAAGCGGCGGCGGCCAGCGTCAAGGAGGTCGCCGGGAGCGTCCTGGACGAAGCTCGCGAGCGGGTTCGTGACCTGACCGATGAAGCCGCTGGCGAGGCCCAGCATCGTTATCGCGACCTGGAGGCCTGGGTCCAACTCCGGCCCGCGCGCGCGATTGGCGTCGCCGCCGCTGTCGGCGTTCTTCTCGGCTTGCTCATGCGCGGACGCACGACACGCGTCGTCTATGTGCGCGATCGCTGACGGTGTTCGGGCCCGTCTAATAGCAACGAGATGGAAAGCTGATGTCGGACGACAAGAGCAGGCGTGGTCCGGAGGACGCCTCCAGGATTAGCCTTAGCGAGGCCTACGAGGTCTCCTACTGGACGCGGGAGCTGGGTGTTACCCGGGATGAACTGGCCCGAGCCGTTGTCGAAGTGGGTAACAGCGCGGCAGCCGTTCGCGCCTATTTCCAACGCGGCGCCCACTGACAGCTGGAACGCCGTCGAGGGGCGTGTGCGGCGCGGCGGATCGGAAGGTCGTTGAGGAACGGCGTCGGTGAAACCGCGTTCCGCCAACCTCCGCCATGGCGACGATGCGACGATGGGAAAAGTCAGGCTGGCGCCCCGTGATTTCAGGACGAGCTTGCGGCGCTGGACGCGGCAGGCGGATCTATCCGTCTGGCTGGAGCGTGCTTCACGCCTCGGCTATGCGGCGCGGGGCCTGGTCTATCTTGGCATGGGCGTCTTGCTTCTCCTGGCCGCGGTCGATCTGGCGCCCCGAGCGCGTGGCGCCAAGGCGATGCTGGCCGCCTGGACCGACTGGCCGCTGGGCCTGGCGCTGATCGGCCTGGTCGCCTGCGGCCTGACGGGTTTCGCCCTCTGGCGAGTCCTGCAGGCGCTCTTCGACGCCGACCGGCATGGGGCGTCGGCCAAGGGGCTGGCGGTGCGCGCCGGGCAGGCGGTCAGCGGGCTGGTCTATGGCGGTCTGGCGCTTTCGGCATTCGAACTCCTCGACGCCGTCGAGGATGTGGGTGAAGCCGACGAGGAGCAGAAGGCCCGTGGCCTGGCCTCCAGCCTGCTGGTGCTGCCTCATGGCGACCTCCTGCTGATGCTGGCCGGCCTCGTGTTGCTGGGCGTGGGCTTGGGCAATGTCATCCAGGGCGTGGCCCAGGACTTCGCCAAGAGGCTGGGCTGTGGCCCGCGCCTTTGCCGGCGCATCGTGCCGCTGGCCCGCATCGGCTACGGCGCGCGCGGTCTGGCGACGCTGCCGGCAGGCTATTTTCTGTTCAAGGCGGGGATGGAGGCCAAGAGCGCCGACGCCCGCAGCTGGGGCGGAGCCTTGCAGACCATCGAGCAGCAGCCATTCGGGTCGGCGGTATTGGCGCTGCTGGCCTTGGGGCTGATCGCTTTTGGCCTCTTCGCCATGGCCGAGGCGCTCTTCCGCCGTATCCGCGCCGATGCGGTGGTCTAGAGGCAAGCGCTGCCGCCGCCCGATGTGAGCTTGGCCGCTCAATCCTCCGCCGCGCGATCACCCATCATTAGACGAGTGCGGAAACTTCCCGTTCGCCGATGGTTTCAGATCGAGCAATTCGTGGAGAACGATGATGGCCGGCACCGTGGGCAAGGACCAGGGCGCGATTTCGCACGCTCAGACTTTCGACAATCAACCCGGCGCCGCCGGCGAAACGCACCAGATCGCGCCGGCGGGCGGCGAGGTGCTGACGACCTCCCAGGGCGTGCCGGTCGCCGACGACCAGAACACGCTGCGCGTCGGCGAACGCGGCCCGGCCCTGCTCGAGGACTTCCATTTCCGCGAGAAGATCTTCCACTTCGACCACGAGCGCATCCCCGAGCGTGTCGTCCACGCCCGTGGCTACGGCGTGCATGGGGTCTTCACCCTCAACGAGTCCCTTGCGCAGTACACGACCGCCAAGGTGCTGACCGAGGTCGGCGAACAGACGCCGATGTTCGTGCGCTTCTCGACGGTGGCCGGCAACAAGGGCTCGTTCGACCTGGCCCGCGACGTGCGCGGCTTCGCCGCCAAGTTCTACACCAAGGAGGGCAACTGGGACCTCGTCGGCAACAACATCCCGGTGTTCTTCATCCAGGATGCGATCAAGTTCCCCGACCTCGTCCACGCGGCCAAGCCCGCGCCGGACCGTGAGTTCCCGCAGGCCCAGACCGCCCACGACAATTTCTGGGACTTCATCACCCTGACGCCCGAGTCGATGCACATGATCATGTGGACCATGTCGGACCGGGCGATCCCGCGCGGCTTCCGGTTCATGGAAGGCTTCGGCGTCCACACTTTCCGGCTCATCAATGCCGAGGGGAGCAGCACCTTCGTCAAGTTCCACTTCAAGCCCCGCCTGGGGCTGCAGTCGGTGATGTGGAACGAGGCTGTGAAGATCAACGGCGCCGACCCCGACTATCACCGCCGCGATCTGTGGGACGCCATCGATCTTGGAGCGCCGCCCGAATGGGACCTGGGCGTGCAGCTGTTCGACGACGCCTTCGCCGAGCAGTTCGAGTTCGATGTGCTGGATCCGACCAAGATCATTCCCGAGGAGCAGATTCCGGTCCGGATCATCGGCAGCTTCGTGCTGAACGGACTGGTCGACAACTTCTTCGCCGAGACGGAGCAGGTAGCCTTCTGCACCCAGAACGTCGTTCCCGGCATAGGCTTCTCGAACGACCCGCTGCTGCAGGGCCGGAATTTTTCGTACCTGGACACCCAACTGAAGCGGCTGGGCGGCCCCAACTTCACGCATATCCCGATCAATGCGCCGCGCTGTCCGATGCACAACTTCCAGCAAGATGGCCACATGGCCATGCGCAACCCCAAGGGCCGCGCCAACTACGAGCCCAACACGTGGGGTGGTCCGCGCGAGAGCCCGACGACCGGCTATCGCCATTTCGCCGAACCGGTGAGCGGCCAGAAGGGGCAGCTGCGGCCCGAGTCGTTCGGCGATCACTACAGCCAGGCCCGGCAATTCTTTATCAGCCAGGCGCCGATCGAGCAGAAGCACATCGGAGACGCCCTGGTCTTCGAACTCTCCAAGTGCGAACGCGTCGACATCCGCCAGCGCATGGTCGGCCATCTGCTGAACATCGACGAGAAACTGGCCAAGGCCGTGGCGAGTGGCCTGGGCATGAAGACCATGCCCGAGCCCGCGCGAGCGCAACGGCCGACCCGGATGGATCTGCCGCCCTCCGACGCGCTCAGCATCGTCAAGCGGATCCCGGGGACGTTCGAGGGGCGCAAGCTGGGCATCCTCGTCACCGATGGCGCGCCGTCGGCGCTGGTGACCGCGTTGACCGAGCGCGTGAAGGCGCTGAAGGCCGTCTACGAGATTGTCGCGCCGCACATCGCCGGCGCGGAGCTCGACGACGGCACGCTGGTCGAGGCGAAACAGAAGATCGATGGCGGGCCGTCGGTTCTCTACGACGCGGTGGCGCTGGTCGTGTCGGAGGCGGGCGCCAAGACGCTTTCCAAGGACAAGACGGCGCTCGATTTCGTCAACGACGCCTTCGCTCATGGCAAGTTCATCGGCCACACGGCGTCGGCCAAGACCTTGTTCCAGAAGGCTGGCGTCGAACAGGGCGACGAGGGCGTCGTCCTGCTGGAGACCGTCGAGGACGTGGCAGAATTCCTGCGGGCATGCGGCCAGCTGCGCGTGTGGGATCGCGAGATCAAGAACGATCTCGACGCCGAAGGATTCCTTGAGGCAAACGACGTCACCTACTGATCGGCAGGGCGCGCCGCCATCGCGGCGCGTCCGTCAGCCGCCCTGGTCGCCAGAGGCGGATCCGCTCCAGATCACCATGTTCGCCTCGTCGCGCACGGATAGCCTCACGGTCACCGCGCCATCATTGGACAGAGCGTGGTCGCGAACGATCTCCGACACGAGCAGCAAAGCCTGGCGGATCGCCGCGTCGTCATCGAAGGCTTCAACGATTTCCGTCGTCGTGGCGCCGTCACTGACGATGTCGAAGTGATAGCTAGTCATGGCCGCATCGTTCGCTTTCGGTCGCGGCGATAAAGCCGCTTCATTCTTGGTCCCAGACCCCGCGATCACGGGCGAACTGGCCTTCAGGCAAGGCGTCGCGCCGGCGACCGTTCCCCTCCCATTCGCTCACTTCGGGTTTTTGGCCGTTTGAGCGAGCGGAAGGCGAGGGGCGGCGATCAATTGATCATTGGCCTCTCCGGCCAACGCCCTTGTCGGAAAAGGGCGGCGGCGGATCCTCCTGGTCACGCTGCGGACGTAGAAGTTCGGGGTCGAAGCCGGCGACGGCGGTCAGGCGATCCCAGTCCTGGATGCGAAGCACCCCGTTGCGCAAACTGGCCAATCCATCCTCGCGCAAGGCGCGCAGCACCCTGTGGATATGGACCACCGACAAGCCCAGCGCGTCGGCTATGTCGACCTGAACCGCCGGAAAGGCGCATTCGCCCTCCTTGGCTAAGGCCAGGCTCCTTTGCCGCCAATAGATTTCGCACAACAGATTGGCCGTGCGCGCCACGGCCGACCTGCGGCCGAGGCTGACCATCCAGTTTCGCTGCGTCCGCGCCTCGGTCAGCGTCGCGCGGCAGAGGGCGCCGAGCAGGCTGGCGTGATCCTGCAGCATGGACTTGAGCTCGCGCGGCGTGACCTTGCGGACTTCGCATGGCCCCAAGGCCCGCATGCCGTGATCGATCCCGGTGAAGAGCCCGCCGAGATCGATAAGGTCGCCTGGGGTCGCGATTCCATAGATCTGCCGAGCGCCGTCCGGCAGCGCCATTTCCTTGATCGCCAGACCGCGGGCCAGCAGGCGCAGCTGCGAACGTGCGCCCGCGGCGAAGATCAGGTCTCCGGCCTGAAACGTCTCGGCGCTTACGGCGCAAGCGGCAAGCCGTTCGCGAACACCCTCCCGCAAAGGGCCAAAGCGGTCGAGGCTGGCGATCAAAAGACGGTTCAAGAGCGCCCGCCCTTAGGCGCGCGAAAGGCCGCCGTGGCGGCGGCGACGCGAGCGACGCAACGAATGAACCAACCGACGAGCAAGAAAGTCTCCGCGTGAGCCGGATGCGATAGGCCGACCGACGGTGACGCGCGTTAACCTAGGTTATTCGCCGCGATCTTTGTTTCGGCGAGAGGATCCCAATCAGAAGGTTCGTCTGTTGAACGTCATGTCTTCAGCACCCACGATCACGCCCTTGATCGAGAAGATGTCCCGTCGCGACGTGATCTCCGCGGCCGAACGCGACGCCCTGATGGGTCTGCTCGGACCCATCAGAACCGTGCCGGCCGGCCGGCCGATCGTCGAGCCCGGCGACCGGCCCAGCTTCAGCACGTTCGTGGTCAGCGGCTTCTGCGCGCGTTTCAGCCTGACGCCCAACGGCGGGCGGCAACTGACCGAAATCAACGTGGCCGGTGACTTCGTCGACCTGCATAGCCTTTTGATGCGTCAGATGGACCATGGCGTGGTGGCCCTGGCGGACTGCGTCATCGCGCCGGCCGCCCACGACGCCTTGCGGCGTCTCACCGAGACCCATCCCCACCTGACCCGGCTGCTCTGGCTGGAAACCGTGGTCGACGGCGCCATCCATCGCCAGTGGCTGGTCACTATGGGCCAACAGAACGCGGCCAGCCGTCTGGCCCATCTGCTTTGCGAGCTCTACTGCCGTACGGAAGCGGCCGGGCTGGCGTCGGATCACAGGTTCCCGTTACCGATGACCCAGGCCGATCTGGGCGACGTCCTCGGACTGACCCAGGTGCATATCAACCGGGTTCTGATGGAACTGCGCCGACAAGGGCTGGTCGAGTGGAAGGCCGGGCAGGTCACGCTCAACGACTGGGACGCCTTGGTGAAGTTGGGCGCGTTCGATCCAACCTATCTGCGGCTGCAGAGCGATCCGGTCTGACCTGCGACGTCAAATGATCGCGGCGGAACACGCGCGGCCATCGTGGGCTTATGGCACACGCATTTTCAGGCCGCCTTCGCCGTTGGCGCGGGCGCGACCGCAAGCGAGGTCCGCGCCTGGACAATGTGTTTGATCACCAAGGCCGCGGCGATCCTGCGCGTCGGGCTCAGGCCGCAAGCGCGCAGCGCGCCGTCGGAACCGTGTGTTTCCCAACGCCAGCCTCCAAGCCCGTCTGGACGGATCGAAAAGCGAATGATCGGCCCAGGCTCCGGAAACTGAGCGATCGGGTTCATGCCGGCGTTCCGAGGGGACGGGCGGGCGCGATCGGGGCTACCGAGGCCGCGGGCCACTCGCCGACCAGAGCGCGCCGCAGATCCAGCACACGGACGCGGGCGCCGCCAGGATGCGCCGCCGCGAGGCGTCTGGCTTCCCGTTCGGCCTGACCGCCAGTCTCGAAGAACAGGACCTCGCCGGTGTCGCACAGCTTGACCGCCCAGCCTCCGTCGAATGGGGAGACCTCGAACACGCATGCCATCGACGCCTCCCTACTCGGCCGCATAGACGAGCGGATGGGTGTGGGCCCAGAGGTGGGCGCGGTAGGTGTCGAAGCACTGCTCGCCGCAGATCAGGCGCATGATCGCGCCCTCGGCGATGAACCGGGCCCGCGACGGATCTTCCGACACCAGCGGGATCAGCGCCTCGGCGTTCCAGGCCTTGGAGTGCTCGATGTCGAGCTGGGCGTGGAGCGCGAAATACTTCCGGGCTTCGGGCGAGACACCGACGCGCTTCAGACCAGCGTCGACGCAGGCCACGCGGGTGGGGGCCGTCAGTTCGACCACGCCGAGGGCGCCGATCGAGTGCCAGGCGTATCGGCGGGTCGTCGCGAATGCGGTCATGGTGTTGGCCAGGCACAGCGACTGCCAAAGGGTGGTGTCGATGGTCGGCGTCAGGCCCAGGGTCGCCGTCGTTCGCGAAAGCATCGGGCCGTGCATGCCCTTGGCGTTGCCTCGGCCCATCTCGTCCCAGTAGTTGCGGGCCAGCTCAAGCTTGGCGCGGTCGGAAACCTTGACCTGAGTGAGGGCCACCAGGTCGTCGAAGCCGGCCTCGCCGGCGGCCTCCTGGGTCAGGAACCATTTGAGATCCTCGAACGAGGCCGCGCCCTCCAGCCAGTCGAACAGCGGATCCCATTGACCAGGACCGTGGTCCTTCAGGGTTTCGAACCAGGCCACGAAGCCTTCGGCGTCCTGTGGGACCTCGTCGACGAGGGAAGCGACGTGATCGCGGAAAGCTTCGATGAACTCGCCTTCCAGGCGCCTCATCTTGCCCTCGTCGATGAGTTCTTCCCGCCAGTCGACGGCTGGCGCGCGCGGCGAGAGCCGGCGGTGGTTCCAGTGGGCCAGGCCCTTGTGCAGGGCCTCGGCGTCGGGGAATTGCGGGCTAAAAACGCCAAGGCGCGACAGACGATCGCCACCGAACATGCTCGTACTCCGAACGAATGAAGAGGGCGGGCGATGACGCGAGCCGCGCGCACGGCCCGACCCCTATTGAATTGGCCCGCCCCTATGGCGGTGAGTTCGAAAAACGAAGGTGTTCTGACGACGTTCCAATGTCGGCGACCCGTCTCAGACCCAAGGCGCTGAAAACCCCAGCTCCCGTTGGCGGTGCGGCGATCCCATAACGACGAGGGCATTCATTTGATGTTTGTGACGGCCCTGAACCTTGGCCTTCGGAACACCGCCGCTTGGGGATCCGCCGAACGATGCGAAGCGTGGGCTGGGAGGGGGCGGCGGCGTCGAAGCGGATGGCCAACGCCTGATCAAAAGCGCGGATCGTGAACCTCTCACCCGATGGCGGAGTTGATCACGCGCCTAAGCCAGCCAAGAGGACGCCATGTCCAAACCCATCAGCCCGTGGAGCCTGGGCCGCGCGGATGGGCGACCGCGCCTTGTCGGTGAAGCTGCTGGAGGAGGGATACGCCAGGTTCGAGAGCGGCCGCTTTGGGCAGATCCTCGAATACCGTCCCGATCGGTTCCCCGAACAGACGCGAGCCGGCCCCTTCTTCGCGAACATGGGCGGGTTTCTGTACAGCCTGTTGCTCGGCTTTCCGCGTCTCGAACCAAATGGCGAGGCCTTGGAAACCTGGTCCCAGGCTCCCGTCGTCCTGCCGGCGGGATGGCAAGCGATCGAGGTCGACCGGCTCTGGATCCGGGGCAAGCCCATGAAGCTCGTCGCGCGGCAGGGCGAGGTCGCTCGGCTGACGGACGTCGACCTCAGAAGCTCGACAGAATAGGTGGGACCTGGTCGGCGATCTCGCGGGCCAGGAACCCCAGCTTGCCCAGGTTGGCGGCCAGACGCGCGCCAGCCTCGCCGTGCAGATAAACGCCCCAGGCGGCCGCCTGGAAGGGCGTCGCGCCACGCGCTAGCAGGCCCGTGATCAGTCCGCCCAGAACGTCGCCCGATCCTGACACCCCCAACCCAGGACCCCCGCCGGCATAGCGGCCGGCCCGGCCTTGGGGTGAAACGACAAAGGTCGAAGCGCCCTTCATGACCACGAGTGCCTCGAACCGCCGCGCGGCCTGGCGGCCGGCCGCCAGCGGGTCGGCGTCGACCGCGCCTTTGTCCATGTCCAGCAGCCGCGCCATCTCTCCGGCATTGGGCGTGAGCACGAGGTTCGGCTGGCGCCGGGCGGCGGGCACGGCGACAAGGGCGCCGGCGTCGACGACCACCGGATCGCGTGTCTCCAGCGCCAGAAGCGCCGCCGCCAGTCCCGCGCCGTCATCCATCATCCCTGGGCCGATCAGCAGCGCGTCGCATCGAGCGGCGTGCTCCATGACCAGACCGGCCGCCGTGTCGGCCTGGTCGCCTTGAAGCGCCAGGATCCGCGCCTCGGGCAAGGCGACGCTGAGCGGCGCGACGGCCTCCCTGGCCACGGCGACCTGCAGTTTTCCCGCGCCCGCGCGCAGGGCCGCGACCCCGGCCAGCATGGCGGCGCCAGCCAGTTCGGCGCCGCCGCCGACCACGAGGACCTGGCCTCGGCCATGCTTGCCTTCATCGCCAGGTTCCGGAAGCGGATGCGCGCGCATCCAATCCGCGTCGATCGTTTCGATGTTCGTCATCGCGCGGCCACGTTGGCGTCGGGTTGGGCGGTGACGGGGGCGGCTTCTTCCTCCAGGGGCGCGGTGAAGTTATAGCGCGCGAGGATCAGCTCGCCGTCCGGACCGCCGCGGGCGTCGAACCGGTATTCCGTGACGCCGCAGTTGGCGATGTCGGCCTCGCGGTCGATCGCCAGGATCTGTTCCTCGCTAAGGCCCTCGAGCAGGTAGCGCAGGCAAAGCACGACGACCTGATGGGCGACGATCAGGACGCGATCGCCGCCGTGATGAAGGCTCAGCGTATCGATCAGGCTCCTCAGGCGCAGGATGACGTCGCACCAGCTCTCGCCGCCGGGCGGGCGATGATAGAACTTGCCGAGCAGTCGCCGGAATTCGGCTTGCTCTGGAAACTGCATCTCGATGCCGTGACGCGTCAGGCGGTCGAGGACGCCGAACTCCTTTTCGCGCAGGCGCTCGTCGATGCAGAACTTTCGGGTGGGCGTGACGAGCCCCCCGACGTCGCGGATCGCTTGACTGGTCTGTACGGCGCGCAGGTACGGCGAGGACATCACCGTGCAGGGACGCTCGTCCGCCGGCAGCCGAGCGAACCAGCGTCCCAAGGCGCGCGCCTGTTCATGACCGAGTTCGCTCAAGGCCACGTCCATGTCGCGATCGGCGATGTCGATGCGGGCCAAGCCCGCCGCATCGGCCGCGTCTCGCGCGACATTGCCCGCGCTCTGTCCGTGACGGACGATCCACAAACGGGCAGGCCACCGCTGTTCCATTTCCAAGGAACTCACTGAGCCCGCCTTGGTTCGACGCGCCCTTGGCGGGGAGCCTTTCGGGACCGGGTACGTTTGGCAAGCTTGGGCGGGATGGCGATGTCAAGCAAAGACCAGTTCGATCTCTTCAGCGTGTTTCCGGGCGATAGCGAGTTGGCTCGTCGCATGCGCGCGTTCGACTGGTCGCGAACGCCGCTGGGGCCGCCGGAGACTTGGCCGTCGGGCCTGACCGTTCCGCTGAGCATGATGCTCACGTCGCGGTTCGAGATGTGGCTGGGCTGGGGCGAGGCGCTGCATTTCTTCTACAACGACGCCTACGTGCCGACGCTGGGCGTCAAGCATCCATCCGCGCTGGGCCAGCCCTTCCATGAGGTCTGGCGCGAGGTCTATGCCGATGTCCTGCCTCAGGTTCGCTCGGTCATGCTCGAGGGGAAGGCGACCTGGAACAAGGCGCTTCTGCTTCTGCTGGAGCGGAGCGGCTATCCAGAAGAGACGTATCACACCTTCTCCTACAGCCCCCTGCGCGACGGCGACGAGATCCGCGGCTTGATGTGCATCGTCACCGAGGAGACCGAACGCGTGATCAGCGAGCGGCGCCTGGAGACGGTGCGTCGGCTGGGCGAGTGCCTGATCGGCGCGGTGACGCACGAGGCGGTGGTCCAGGGGCTGTGCGACGCCTTGGCCACGAACACCGAGGACTTTCCGTTCGCCCTGGCCTACGGGCAGGATTCATTGGGCGGCCTGTTCGGGTGCGCCGCCACGGACGAAGCGCGCACGCTGCTACGACGGTCCTGGCCTTTGCAGGGGCGCGATGCGCCACGGGACTTCCCGCTGGAAGGCGAGGACTATCCGACGGGCGCGTGGGCCATTCCCCCGACCCGCGCCCTGATCCTGCCGATCCCCGGGGCGGGCGGTCAACGGGCGGCGACCCTGGTGCTCGGGCTCAACCCGCACCGCCGGGGCGACGACGGCCTGATGGACCTGGCGAACCTGATCGTCGATCGCGCCGCCGGGGCCTTCGCCCAGGCCAGCAGCGTCGAGGCCGAGCGCCGCCGCTCCGACCGTATCTGGACCAATGCCCGCGACCTGATGGTCGTGGTGGACGGGGAGGGGATCTTTCGCGCGGTCAGTCCCGCCTGGACACGCATTCTGGGCCACGATGTCGAGGACGTGATCGGTCAGCCGATGGAGGCTTTCGTCTTCCCGGAGGAGGCGGCGATCACGCGCGCGACCCACAACGGCATCATGAAAGGCGCGCAGGTCACGGGGTTCGAGAACCGATACCGGACCAAGTCCGGCGAATGGCGTTGGATCTCGTGGAACACGGCCTTCGAAGACGGCCTGATCTATGGCTATGGCCGCGATGTCACCGACGAGAAGCTTCAGGCCGAGCAACTGCGACTTGCCGAGGACGCCTTGCGGCAGGCCCAGAAGATGGAGGCGATCGGTCAGCTGACCGGCGGCGTGGCTCACGACTTCAACAATCTGCTGACCGTCATCCGCTCGTCGGCCGACCTTCTCCGCAGTCGCGATCTGCCGACGGAACGCCGACGCCGGTATGTCGACGCGATTTCCGACACGGCCGACCGCGCCGCCAAGCTGACCAGCCAGCTCCTCGCCTTTTCGCGGCGCCAGGCGCTAAAGCCCGAACGCTTCAATGTCGCGGCCAGGGTCGAGGCCCTGGGAGATATCCTGCGCTCGGTCCTGGGGGCGCGCGTTCAGCTCGAGATCAAGGTCGATTGCCCCGAATGCGTGATCGAGGCCGATGCCAACCAATTCGAAACGGCGCTGATAAACCTGACCGTCAACGCCCGTGACGCCATGGGCGGCGAGGGGCGGCTCGCCATTCGCATCAACGAGGTCGAGGTCATTCCCGCGATCCGGGGTCACGCCGCCAGCCGTGGCGATTTCGTCAGCGTCTCGGTCGCCGATCACGGTGAGGGCATCGCGCAGAGCGATCTGGCCAAGATCTTCGAGCCGTTCTTCACGACCAAGGACGTGGGGCGGGGCACGGGGCTGGGCCTGAGCCAGGTCTACGGCTTCGCCAAGCAGTCCGGTGGCGACGTGTCGGTTGATAGCCGGCGCGGCGAAGGCTCCACGTTCACGGTCTATCTGCCCCGGGTGAGCGGGCCCGCCGTTTCGACCCAGGCGGCGCCTGTCGCGCCGCGCGCCCGTCATGAGGGCCGCGTGCTCATCGTCGAGGACAACGCCGCGATTGGCGAATTCTCCACTCAGCTGCTGCGAGACTTGGGCTACCAGACCGAATGGGCGGCGAACGCCGCCGAGGCCTTGGAGCGGCTGGAGCATGACGCCGCGTTCGACATCGTGTTCAGCGACGTGGTCATGCCAGGGGTTGGCGGTGTCGAGCTGGCCAAGACGATCAGGACGCGCTGGCCGGCGGTGTCGGTGATCCTTACGAGCGGCTACAGCCACGTATTGGCCCTGGACGCCAATCACGGCTTTCCCCTTCTGCACAAACCGTATTCGGTCGAGGAGCTGTCGCATATCCTCCGGCAAGGCAGATCTGTCCGCGCCCTGTCGCGCGACCCGGCCTAGCCGGCCTGGATGAAGCCGTCGTCAGTCAGGTCCAGTCGACGCAGGTCGACGCCCATCTCGTTGCGAAAGCGGACCACGGCCGCGTCGCCCAGTTGGCCGGCGGTGGCGCGGTCGCCGCGCTTCATGGCGTCCACATAGGCCGCGTGCTGGACCAGGAAGTTCAGCATGAGGGTCTCGGACAGCTCCTGGCGCTGGGCTTCATTCAGGCGGGCATAGCCGGGGTTGGAGGCGATCATCCGCCGCACCTGCTCGCGCACCGCCTGGGCCTGGGCGCGGTTGTTGTCGGCCCCGTTCGCCATCACCCAATTGAGAATCCAGTAGCTGGCCATCGCGTCGGCGGTGTCGCCTGGCCGCAGGCCGTCGGCGCCGACGATCTGGGCCCAGTTTCGCACTGGGTCGCGCCGCGCCATGGCCTGGGCGATCTGGCGGCCGCCGTCGGGACCGGCCTGCTTGCCCATCCAGTCGGCGAACTGCTGGCGCACGCGCGCGCTGACCTCGGGCGAGGCGCGGTAGGTGGTCTGGGTCAAGGCTGGATCGCCGGCCGCGGGATGTCCCGGGGAGCCCGCCGGCGGCGCGGACGGGCGTGACGCCGGCCGTTGGGCCGACCGCGCGTCGCCGCCACGCCTCGAATTGATCGCCGAGTCGACCCGCTGCCGGTTCAGGATGTCCGACATCACGTAGTTGTTCGGCATCACCGTCGGCATCTCCTGAGCCTTGGCGGGCGCCGACAAGGGAATCGCGAGGGCCAGGGCGACAAATACCAGGGGACGGGCGACGCGCGTGGTCATGGGCCGGAGTCCTTTCATGCTTGGCTGCCAACGCAGAAGGCGGCGGATTGGTCCACCGCCTTCGACAACCTGCTCCGGCCGGCTTTCGCCGAAACCCTTTAGGCGTGGCGGCGCGCGAAGGTGGCGACGCGGGCCTGCGCCTGGGCCACGGTGAGCTGCGCCGAAGCGTCCTGGCCGGGTCGGGACGGCTGCGGGCGCGCCGAGGCGTGCTGCTCGACGTTGAACCGGGCGACCAGTCCCACCAGCTTGCCGGTCTCTCCCCTGAGGTTGGAGACGGCGGCCGTGGCCTCTTCGACCATCGCCGCGTTCTGCTGCGTGACCTGGTCCATCTGGTTCACCGCCGCGTTGACCTGGTTGAGGCCCGTGGCCTGCTCCTGGGACGACTGGGCGATCTGGCCGATCAGGCCATCGATCTGGGCGACCTTGTCGACGATGTCGTTCAGCGCCCGCTCGGTGTCGCCGACCAGCTTGACGCCGCGCGAGACGTGAGCCGAGCTGCCGGCGATCAGGTCCTTGATCTCCTTGGCCGCCTCAGCCGAGCGTTGGGCCAGGCCGCGGACTTCCTGAGCCACCACGGCGAACCCTCTGCCGGCCTCGCCGGCGCGAGCCGCCTCGACCCCGGCGTTCAGGGCCAGGAGGTTGGTCTGGAAGGCGATTTCGTCGATCACCCCGATGATGCTGTTGATCTGGCTGGAGCTCTGCTCGATCTCGACCATGGCCGAGACGGCGTCGCGCATGACCTTGCCCGAGTTGCTGGCGTCGCGTCGAGCCTGGGCCGCGGCGTCCGAGGCCTGGCGGGCGCCGTCCGCGCTGACCCGGACCGTCGCCGTGATCTGGTCCAGCGCCGCGGCGGTCTCTTCCAGGTTGGCGGCCTGCTGTTCGGTGCGCCGCGACAGATCGCTGGACGCCGAGGCGATCTCCTCCGAGCCGCCGCGAATGCCGCTGGTGGATTCCGAGATCGCCGTCATCGCGGTGCGCAGGCTTTCGACGGCCGCATTGAAGTCGGACTTGATCTGCGCGTACTGGCCATCGAAGCGGGCGTCGATGCGGGTGGTCAGGTCGCCGGCCGCCAGACCGCTGAGGCTGGTCGCCAGGGTCGAAACGACCATGCTCTGCTCGGCCTCGTTGGCGCGTCGCTGCTCCTCGGTTCGGCCGCTGGCCGCGTCGGCCTCGATCTTCAGCCGCTCGGCGTCGGCCGCCAGCGTTCGCGCCTTGAGACCGTTGTCCTTGAAGATCTGGACGGCTTGAGCCATGACCCCGACCTCATCGCGACGCTGTTGGCCTGTGACCATGACGTCCAGGTCGCCGCCGGCCAGGCCCTCCATGTCGCCAGCCAGGCGCTTCAGCGGACGGGCGATGGCTGTCGCCGACATCCAGAGGGCCGCGCCAACGCCGGCCGCCACGGCCAGACTTGCGATGACCAGCAGGCTCCAGGCCGTCCGTTTCGAGAAGGCGCTCAAGGCGTCCGACTCGGTCCCGACGCTGTCGACGCTCTCATCAACCATCTTCATGTTCAGGGTGGTGTAGTCCGCGATGACCGGAACGGCCTTCTCCAACTCAGCCCTCGCCTCGGCCTTGCGGCCCTGCTCGGCCAGGGCGACAGCGCCGTCCATGGCCGTCATGGCGCGTCGCAGCTTTTCCCTCATTTCGGCGAAGTCGGCCGCCTGATCCGGCAGGCCCTCGGCCGCCGCTTCGAGATTTTTCGCTGCGCCGGCTCGCGCCTTCCTGTAGTCGGCGATCGCTTCGGACGAATGCCTGGGATCCGAACTCATGACGCTCAAGGCCGTCGAATAACCCATCTGGCTGATAGTGCGATTGGCGCGGACCAGCGCGACCTGCGCCGGTAAACGATCGTCCGTCATCACCGAATAAGCGCTGTCGAGGCCAATGACCTGCCTCGCCCCGTAGCCGGCCACGGCCAGACAGATCAGCCCAAGGGCCATGACAAGGATCGAGATCTTCGTGCCGATCTTGAGGTTTTCCAAGGCTTAACGCAGCTCCAGCTGATGCGCCGTTCTCGCCCCGATGCCCGAGCCGTCTCCACGCGCAAGTTATGCAAAACCCGTGTTTAGCATCCGGGTTAATATTTTCTTGCGCGGGTAAGGGCGGTCGCTTCTACCAAGGGTGTTTTTCTGCGGGCCCGCCTGGGGATCGGGCGTTTGACTTCGCGACCGGGTCGCAACATCGTCCGATCGATGAGACGTCGATCCGAAGAGAGCGCGCGTGAAGACGCGGCCTTGACACGCGGCCGCCTGCTGGAGGCGGGCGTCAAGGTGTTCGCACGCAGCGGCTACGAGGAGGCCAGCGTTCGCGAGATCGCCGCCATGGCCGGCGTCACCGTCGCCATGGTGGGATATCACTTCAGGGGCAAGGAGGGGCTCTATCTCGCCGTCGCCAACGACATCGCCCGGGCGGGGATGGAGATCATCGGTCCCGCCCAGAGGATGGGGCGGGAGATCCTGCAGCAAGGCCTCGTGGACCGTCCGGTGCTGGTCGCGACCATCAGCAAAATGCTGCGCGCGCTTCTTGAGGCTCACAACGAAGACGGCAGCCTGGACTGGGCGCGGATCCTGCTGCGCGAACAGCTCAATCCCACCCACGCCATCGACGTTCTGCACGAAAATCTCACCAAGCCCTACATCACCACCCTGGCGGATCTGATCGCCGCCCTGGAGGGGCGCGCGGCCGAGCACCGCGACATGATTCGCGCGCTCTCCCTGACGGGACAGATGATCGTCTTCCGGACCACCCGTCATGCTTCGACGAGGCTCCTGGGCGGCGAGGAGCGCAGCCGGGAAGATTACGAGGCGATGATGCGGCTGGTCGAAAGACAGCTCGAAGACTGATGCGCCCTCGCTAGGGCGCGTCACAGGGCCCGATCCGACCGCCAAGCCGGTCAGCCGTTGAACAACGCAATCTTAAGTCTTTTTGCTAAACAACGGTTTGGCAAATTGCGCGGGCAAGGCGCTTTGAGAGCAGGATAGAAGAGCCGTGACCGCGATTCTCACCGTCGACGACTCCGTCAGCATTCGTCAAACCGTCAGGATGGCTCTGAGCGGTGAGGGCTACGTCGTGACCGAAGCCGTCAACGGCCAGGACGGTCTGGAAAAGAGCGGGGCCGGCGGCTTCGATCTGATCGTCACCGACCTGAACATGCCGGTCATGGATGGGCTGGCCATGATCCGCGAGCTGCGCAAGCGTCCTGCCGGGGCCGGCGTGCCGATCCTGTTCCTGACCACCGAAGCCGACCCAGAGATCAAGGGGCAGGCCAAGGCCGCCGGCGCGACCGGCTGGCTGAACAAGCCCATCGACCGCCAGCAGCTGGTGCGCGCCGTGAAGAAAGCCCTCGTCAAATAGGCGGCCATCGCCGGCGCTCCGGGTCTGTCGGAAAAGTAGACAAGACGGCGGAGTTCGGGCAGTGATTGCGTAAATGATAGCGCTACCAAGAGCGCGCGGGAGGACGGCCATGAAACGCGACTTCAAGGGAGCCGGGCGGTTGTCCGGCCTGGATTTTGGCGTGCGGGCGATCGCCGCGCTGGCTTTGCTGGCCACGCCCTCCGTTTCCGCGAGCGCCGTGGCGCCGGCCGACACGGCCCCGACCTACAGCGATACGAACCTGACGCCCGAGCAGCGCGCCAAAGACCTCGTCGGCAGGATGACGCTGGAAGAGAAGTCGCTTCAATTGGGTCATGCCGCGCCGGCGATCCCTCGTCTGGGCGTGCCGCAATACAATTGGTGGAACGAAGGCCTTCACGGCGTCGCGCGAGCTGGTATCGCGACCGTGTACCCTCAGGCGATCGGCATGGCCGCGTCGTGGAACGCGCCTCTGATGGAGCAGGTCGGTGACGCGGTCAGCACCGAATTTCGCGCGAAGTATTTGGAACGGGTTCACCCGGACGGCGGCGCGGAATTCTACCGTGGACTGACGGTGTGGTCGCCGAACGTCAACATCTTCCGCGATCCGCGGTGGGGGCGTGGTCAGGAGACCTACGGCGAGGACCCCTATCTCACGGGAAGGATGGGCATCGCGTACATTCACGGCCTGCAAGGGCATGATGCGAAGTATCTGAAGACCATCGCGACCTCGAAGCACTTCGCCGTGCATAGCGGCCCGGAATCGAACCGGCACCGGGAGGATGTGCATCCCTCCGCCCATGATCTGGAAGACACCTATCTTCCCGCCTTCCGCGCGACGGTGACCGAGGGTGGCGCGCAGTCGGTCATGTGCGTCTACAACGCCGTCTATGGCGTCCCCGGCTGCGCCAGCGACCTCCTTCTGTCGCGAACGCTGCGGCGGGACTGGGGCTTCAAGGGCTATGTGGTTTCCGATTGTGGGGCGGTCGCCAACGTCTATCGCGAGGACAGCCTGCACTACACCAAGACCGCGCCCGAGGGCGTGGCGGCCAGCCTCAAGGCGGGCACGGACCTGATCTGCGGCGACTATCGCAACAACATGACCACCGAGCCCGAGAACATCGTGGCCGCGGTTCGGGCCGGTCTCATGCCCGAGGCGACGGTCGACCAAGCCCTGGAGCGGCTGTTCACGGCCCGCATCCGTCTTGGCCTCTTCGATCCGCGGGGGACTGTGTTTCCTGGGATCACCGCCCAGGACTACAACACGCCAGATCACCGCGCGCTTTCGCTCCAGATGGCGAAGGACTCGATGGTTCTCCTGAAGAACCACGGTGATCTGCTGCCGCTGTCCACGCCGCCCAAGACCATCGCCGTCATTGGGCCGAACGCGGACAGCTACGACGTGCTGGTAGGCAACTATTATGGGCGGCCGACGAAGCCGGTGACCGTGCTGGACGGCGTTCGCGCGCGCTTTCCCGCGTCCAAGGTTCTGTTCGCGGAGGGTTCCGGGCTGATCGGGCCGGCGGAGGAGCCCGTGCCGGATTCCGCCCTGTGCGCCGACGGCGACTGCGCGACCAAGGGCCTGAAGGCCTCGTACTTCTCCGGTCCGGCGTTCAGCGGGACCGAGGCGGTCCGCGTGGAGCCGAACGCGCGGGTCAGCTGGAGCGGCGAGGACAAGAACGCCAGCGCCCGTTGGACCGGTTATCTGACCGCGCCCGAGACCGGAGAGTACCGTCTTCGGTTCGCCAGCGAGAACGGCTATCGGATCTGGATCGACGACCAGTTGATCGTCGACGAGTGGCAGGTCGGCGACGCGCCATCGATCGCGTCCGGCCGCGTAAAGCTGAAGGCCGGACAGCGATACGCTCTGCGCGTGGACGCGGTGCAGCGCGACGCCACTGGCGATCAGCGGCTGGTTTGGAGCCGACCTTCGGCGAATGGCGACGACGCCGTCGCCGCGGCGCGACAGGCCGACGTCGTCATCTTCGTCGGCGGTTTGTCGGCGCGCATCGAGGGCGAGGAGATGAAGGTGGAAGCCGACGGGTTCGCCGGCGGCGACCGGACCAGCCTGGATCTGCCAGCCCCTCAGCAAAAGCTGCTGGAGCGAATTCACGCCACCGGCAAGCCCGTCGTGCTGGTGCTGATGAACGGTAGCCCGTTGTCCGTGACTTGGGCGGACAAGAACGTCCCCGCGATCGTCGAGGCCTGGTATCCGGGCGGGGAAGGCGGCGCGGCCGTGGCCGCCCTTCTTTCTGGCGACTTCAGTCCCGCGGGACGCCTGCCGATCACCTTCCACAGGTCCGCGGACGACCTGCCGCCGTTCGGCGACTATGCGATGACGGGGCGCACCTACCGCTATTTCAAGAAGCCGGTGCTTTATCCGTTCGGACACGGGCTGAGCTTCACCAAGTTCGTCTATGACGCGCCGACGGCGTCGAGCGCGGCGATCAAGGCGGGCGCCGCCGTTCAGGTCTCGGTCCGGGTCGCCAATACCGGCGGTCGCGACGGCGACGAGGTCGTGCAGCTGTACGTGGAAAAGCCCGGCGACAAGGCCGCTCCAACGCTCGCCGGTTTTACGCGCATCCACCTGACGGCCGGCGAAAGCCGGTTGGTGACCTTCGATCTCGATGCGCGCCGCCTGTCCCAGGTGGACGATCACGGCGTTCGAAAGGTCGTCCCAGGCTCCTATACGGTCCATCTGGGCGGCGGCCAGCCAGGCCACGCCAAGACCGTGAAGCTTGGCCTGTCGGTGACTGGCGAGGACATCCTGCCCCACTAGACCGCCACCTTCCGTGCGACGCCTCCAGCCTGGGGGCGTCGCGCGCTAGCCGGTCTTGCCGAACCTGACGGTCTTGGCCGCCCCGTCATAGATCACGCGACGCTTGATCTCGACGGGCGCGGATGTTCGAGCGCCGACGATCAGCGTGACATCCAGCTGCCGTTGCCTGACCAGGCCCGGATAGGATCCCTGGCGGGCGCCGATGGTCAGGGTTCGCGCCTTGTCGTTCCAGACCAGATCATAGGTCGCGCGCTGGCCCTTCTCGTAGGCGTAGGTCTCGTTGTCGTCCTCATAAACGGTGAAGCGCCCGTCGGCCCCGGCATAGACCTTCACGTCGTAAGGGGCGCCGGGCCGCTCGGTGGCGTATTGGACGTCCGGTCCCATGGGAACGATCGACCCGGCGCGGACATAGAGCGGTATCAGGTCTAGCGGCGCGTCGCGGGAGACCGTTTCGCCGCCCTTGTGGCGGGCATTGCTCCAGAAGTCGTACCAGTCGGCGCCTTTGGGCAGATAGGTGGCGACGGTCAGGTTGCGTGGCGCGTTCTCGACGCTGGCCGCCGCGCGCAGATCCGAGGGCTTGCGCCAGGTCAGCCGCAACACGCGATTTCCGTCGACCTGATGGTAGTCGATCCGCAAGGGCAGGCGCTCGCCCTTCTTCATCATCCGCCTGACGTTCCGTTGACGTTCGGCGCCGGCCGACCAGTCGTCGATCACCTTCTCGCCGGCGAGGAACAGGCGGAAGCCGTCGTTGCCGGCGACGCCGATCTCGTACTCCCCGTCCTCCGGCGCGACGATCGCGCCCTCCCAGCGGGCGGAGAAGTGCTGCAGGCTGGTCAGCCCGCCCGGGATTTCGGCCAGCGGCGGGTCCGGCCAGTCGTGATCGACCTTTTCGTCGACCAGCGCGCCCTTCGGGGTCTCGAAGTTCTCGCCTTCGAAATACCGCACCGCCAGGCCGGCCTTGCCGTCGGGCGTTCGGAGGTTGGCGTTGGGCACGGGCGCCGATGGCGGGGCCGTCACGTGGTACATCGGCCGCGTCACCGGATGGACCAGGAAGGCGGGGCCGAACATGAAGCTGTCGTTGATCCGATCGAGCGCCCGGTCGTCCGGGAAATCCATCATCGATGGCCGCATCAGGGTGTAACCGGCGGAGGTGACCTGCCAGCTAAGTCCGTAGATGTAAGGCAGCATCCGGTAGCGCAGCCGGGCGCTGCTTAGCAGCGAGGCGTAGACCTGCGGGGCGAGCGTCTTGAACCGATAGGGCTCTCGCTCGACGTTGGTGCCGTGGATGCGCATGATCGGGTTGAACGCGGCGAACTGCGCCCAGCGCGCATAGAGTTCGCGCCAGGCGGCATTTCTTTCTCCGCCCGGAAACTCGCTGACGAAGAAGCCGCCGGTATCCTGTGTCCAATAGGGATTTCCGGTCACGGTGACGTTGACGCCGCCGGCGACCTGCTCGGCGAACGTCTTCCAGCTGGCGAAAATGTCGCCGCTCCACGACGCCGCCGCGGTGCGCTGCGCCCCCGCCCAGGCCGAGCGGGTGAGGGTGAAGACACGCTTGTCGGACGTCGCCCGCTGGCCGTCATAGGTCCCCTGGGTCGTCATCAGCGAATAGGGATTCAGATAGCGGGTGAAATCGCCCAAGGCGTTGGAGCCAAGGGCTTTGGTGTCGCGGATGTTGTCCGCCGCGTTCCACATGGCGCTGGAGACTTCGATCTCGGTGCCGTCCATCCAGAGGGCGTCGACGCCCTTGTCGAGCAGGCCGGATTTGATGTGCTTGAAATAGATCTCTCGGCCTAGGGGGCTGTAGGCGTCGTAGACCCGCGCGTGCTTGGAGATCCAGTGCAGCGGTTTGAAGCGCAGGCCCTGGGCGTCGAGTTCGTGGGCCAGGGCGGTGTCGTCGCCGATGGAGGGCCATATCGACACCATCAGCTTCATGTTGAGATCATGGATGGCGCGGACCATCCCTTCCGGGTCGGGATAGCGGACCTTGTCCCAGGTCATGCCGCTCCAGCTGCCGTCCTTGTCCGAGCCCCAGTACTGCCAGTCCTGGACGATGTAATCGAGCGGGAAGCCCTCCTTGCGGAAGGTGCGCGCGACCTCGACCAGTTGGTCCTGGGTCTTGTAGCGCTCCTTGCTCATGAACAGCCCGAATGCCTGCTTGGGATACATCGGGGCCTGGCCGGTGAGATCGCGATAGGCGCCGACCACCGCGTCCGGGGTGTCGCCGCCCATGAAGTAGTAGTCGACGCCGCCGGGCGCGCTCTCGGCCCACAGGGTCGCTTCTCCCGCGTTCTCCTTGAAGCGCATCTGGGAATAGGTGTCCCACATCACGCCGTAGCGGCGCGAAGACATCATCACGGGAATGATGATGCCGACATTGGTCTGAACCAGCAGAAGGTCCTTGCCGCGTCGGTTGCTGGCGCTGTCGGCCGTGAAGCCAAACCCGTAGATCGCTTCGTCCGGACGCAGGGCGAAGCTGTTCTGCGCCTCATACGTGGGCGCTTCGGAGATGGTGCGGGCCGTCAGGCTCTGAGGCGTGGCGCGGCTTTCTTCGGTGTAGAGCTTGCCGTGCGCATCGAAAAACCGCAGCGCGCCGGTCGCCTTGCTGACCTCGACCCGCAGCTTGGCGCTGGCCAGGGTCAGGGTGGTCGGCGTTTCTGCGATCTTGAGCGCCACGGGCCCGGGCGGCGCGATCACGACCAGGCTGGACGCCGTCCAATAGTTGCGGCCGAGGTTGGCGTTCACCCGCACGGTGTTGGGCGCATAGAAGATGATGTTCTTGGTGACGCCGTCGAGGCGAACCTGGACGCCGCTTTCAAGCCGGACATAGCTGAAGCCCGCCCGGCTTGGCGCGGAGATCGCCAGGAGATGTCCGTTGCGATCGAGGCCGCTGGGCGCCTCGGTCGACGCGGTCATGGGCGCGGGCGCGGCTTGGGCTCGCACGACGACCGGGGCCGTCACGCCAAGCCAGGTCAGGGCGATCATCAACGCGCGGTTGGCTGCTGGCATACGGATGCTGTCCCTTTTCACGATCGACTTTCGGGCTGTCGGCCAAGGCGATGATGGGTCGTTTCCTCTGGGACGGGCCGTTCTTGTCCGGCTATTGGCTGCCGTTTGCAGGGGAGCTCCCGCCCTCACGGCGCGCAAGATACCGGGGATAGTGACAAATGATAGCGCTAAACACGCCAAAATCCGCAGGGCTGGGCGACCCGCGATCTGCCGAGCAAGGTTATTCTTGTCGGAGTAATGTAGGGCGGGCTATTTCAGTCCTCGGACAGCGCCATCCGATCGGTCACCTTCGCTCGTCGGGTGATGTTTCTCGGCGTTGCCACATGACATGTGCGCGGGCTGACGCACGAAAACAGAAAAGGGCGGAAGCGATGCGGAAGATGCTGACTGCGGGGGTGATCGCCGCGCTGCTTGGGCCATCCATCGCCGTCGCCCAAGGTGACCCCTTGGCGCCGACCGGTCGCTGGTCGGCGAACATGGCGGGACGCGCGTCGACGCCCCCCATGGGATGGAGCACCTGGAACGCCTTCGCCACGGACATCGACGAAGACAAGATTCTGGGCTCGGCGCGACAGATCGTGGACAGCGGTCTCGCTGCCAAGGGATACCGGTACATCAACATCGACGATGGCTGGGCGCTGAAGCGCCGGATGCCGGACGGGCGGATGATCATCCGCGATGACAAGTTTCCCTCGTCGCGCGTCGGCGGCGACGCCCCGAGCTTCAAGCCGTTCACCGAGAAGCTCCATGCCATGGGGCTCAAGGCCGGCATCTATTCCGACCTTGGGCGCAACACCTGTTCGGAAGCTCATTCGCCGACCGACACGGACCTGCCCAAGGGGACCGTTCTGGAACGCGAGGTCGGGCTCTATGGGCGGATCGACCAGGATATCGCGTTGTATTTCAAGGACTGGGGCTTCGACTTCATCAAGGTCGATGGCTGCGGCCTCCGTGACTACGCCCCGCAAAGCGAGCGCGTGCGGTCGGGCAAGTTCCGGGCGTTGGGCCCGTTCCTGGATTCTAGCGAGGTGATGCGGACCAACATCGCGGCCATTCAGGCGATGTTCCGGCAAATCAACGTGGCGCTGACCCGGGAAAACCCCGACGGCGACTATCTGCTGTCACTTTGCGTTTGGGGCGCCGCGAACGTTCGGGCCTGGGGAAAGGACTACGGTGCGATCTCGCGCACCAGCGACGATATCTCGCCGGCCTGGGGGCGGCTGCTGGTCAACTACGACACGACCGTGACCCGGCCGCTGTATGCTCATCCGGGCTCTTGGAACGACCCCGACATGTTGCACATCGGCGCGGGCGACTTCGACGCCGACCATCTGACCGAGGCGCGCTCGCATTTCGCCCTCTGGGCGGTGCTCAACGCGCCGCTGATGATCGGGACGGATCTTCGCAAGACGCCCCAGGCCTTGCTGGATGTCTTCGGCAACGCCGACATCATCGCGCTGAACCAGGATCCGGCCGGCAACCAGGCGACGCTCGCTCACGATTCCAGCGACGTGCAGATCCTGGTGAAGACCTTGGCGTCCGGCGACAAGGCCGTGGCGATCTTCAACCGAGGATCGGGCGACTATGACGTCGACCTGAGCGCGAGCCATCTGAAGTTCAGCCAGGACGCGCCGATCGAGCTGGTCGACCTATGGAGCAAGCAAGTCAGCACCTTCACCAAGCGGACCAGGCTCCACGTAAAGCCCCGCGAGACGTTGATCTTTCGAGCGCACGGCAAGCACGCCCTGCAAGGCGGCTACTATCTGTCGGAGCAGCCAGGCAGCGTGAACCCTGCGGTCGACGGCGTCCTCTATCCCACGCCCGATCCGTCGATCTTCCGGACCGGGGCGGGCTGGGGCGGCACCGGCGGAGCGGGCGACAGGCCCTCGTACGCGGGGTGGGGCGGGGCCCGCGCCGACAGCGCGCCTTACGGCCAATTGTTGCAGATCGCGGGCCAGCGCTTCACCGCGGGCATCGGGATCCTGGCCAACTCGCGGCTGGAGGTGCGCAATCACGGCGCCCAGCGCTTCACCACCTTGGTCGGCGTCGACGACAGCGCGAGCGACAAGGCCAGTGACGTGACGTTCGCCGTCTATGGCGATGGCAAGCTCCTAGCGACCAGCAAGGCGACGAAGTGGGGCATGCCCGCCCAGTCGATCTCGGTTCCGGTCGCCGGCGTGAAGCTCATCGAACTGGTCGCGCGCAGCCCTCGCGGCGACAACCAGCGCCTTCCGGTCACCTGGGGCGAAGCCGCGCTTCTGGAACGCTGACGGTCTTCAAGGCGGCGCCCGGCCTATCGCTGGGCGTCGCGACATTTCCGAGAGCAGACGCTTCGCCTCCCTCTTCTCGTAAGGAGAGGGGAGGCGAGCGCGAAACGCAAATCGCCGCCGACATCGCCAGGACGATGTCGGCGGCGACCAGCGCCTTCAGGAAGAAAGCGCGGCTCTAGAAGCTGAAGCGAACGCCCGCGCGGTACATGCGGCCGACGATGTCGTACAGCGCCGGGTTGGCGTAGTTGGGCGACTTGGCCGGATCGCGGTCGAACAGGTTGTCGACCTTGAAGTAGGCCGTCACGTCCTCGCCGATCTTATAGGTGCCGCCCACGTCCATGTAGAATGCGCCCGGCATGAAGTTCTTGTCGATCGTCGGGGCGTTGGGCGTCGAGACCGGGCAGCTGCCGGGCGCGCAGACGACGTACTGGTTGCCGTAGTTGCCGTCACTGAACCAGCGTTCCTGCAACGTGACCGAGAAGCGGTCGGTCTCGTAGCTCTGGATCGCCAGCCACTTCCAGTCGGGCGTGTTGCCTTGGTTCACCCCCGCGGAGTCGACCGGCACGGTGCCGGGCAGACCGGTGTCCGTCCAGAAGTCGCGGATGTGGGTGGCCAGGGCGCGCAGGGTGAAGTTGCCCGGCAGGCCCAGCGGCTGTTGCCAGCGATAGCTGGCCTCGATGTCGAAGCCGCTGGTCTTGATCGACGCCAGGTTGAAGGACTGGACGTTGATATAGTTCGGGCCGTTGGGGTTGTTGAGATTATACGAGCCGCAGGTCTCCGGAATAATGTTGCGGACGCAGTAATCGACGATCTGAGCCGCGCCCAGGCTGGAGACGACGTCGTCGACCTTGATCTTGTAGTAGTCGAACGAGGCGCTGAAGCCCGGCAGCCAGGACGGGTTGGCCAGGACCACGCCGACCTGGGTGTTGCGGGCGATTTCTGGCGTCAGCTTCGAATTGCCGACCACGTTCTGGATCGCCACGACGTTACGGTTGTTCACCGGGTCGAAGAAGTTCGGCAGGGTCGTGGTGACTGGCGCGGCGAACAGTTCCGACAGGTTGGGCGCCCGGACGTCACGCGAGGTCACGCCGCGGAACCGCAGGCCGTCGAACGGCGTGTCCCAGGTGCCGCCCGCCTTCCAGGTCCAGATGGTGCCCGAGGTGCTGTAGTCGGTCACCCGCGCCGCGGCGTTGAAGTTGGCGCGGCCGACCTTGTCGTTGTTGAACAGCGGCAGGTCGATTTCCAGGAAGGCTTCCTTGACGTTGTAGACGCCGTCGCCGTTCTTGTAGTTGCCCGCGTGCCAGTTGTTGCCCAGCGTCGACATCAGCGGATCGGCCGGATAGGCGCCGCCGTTGGGGCTGCGATCGGCGATGCCTGCGCCGTACGGGTCGGCGCGGACGGTGTAGAACTCCCGACGGTATTCGGCGCCGAAGGCCACCGACAGAGGACCGGCCCAAAGATCGATCGGCGCGCCAGAGAAGTTCAGGCTGGCCACGTCCTGGGTCATGCGCATGCGCTGGAAAGGACCGGCGGCCGGCTGGACGTACTCAAGCGCCGCGGCCGAGGGCGGCTTGCCGCCGAAGATGTTCAGCGGCTGGCAGCCGTTGGCGCGCGCCACCGGATCGGCGCAGACGATCGCGCCGTTCAGCGTGATGGCCTGGATGGCCTGGTTGAAGTGCGGCGTCAGCAGAATGTGGTCGACGTCGATGGCGGTCTTGTTGACCCCGTGCTCGTAGTAGGCGTCGTAGCTCCAGTTCTTGCTGAAAAGATCGAACTTGCCCTTCAGCCCGCCTACGACGCGATACATGCGACGGTCGGTGTGGACCTTGGTGTTGGGCAGAAGCGCGTTGCTGGTGCCGAACTGGAATTGCGTGATGCCCGCCGTCGCGCAGGCCGCCTGGACCGAGGCCGGCAGGTAGGGATTGGCGCATTGCAGCGTCAGGCCCGTCCGGTTCATGCCGTTGACGGGCTGGTTGCTCGTCTTGACCTGGCCGAGGTTGAACGAGACGTAGGCCTCGTTGTTCTCGGCGAAGTCGTAGCCGATGCGGCCGTAGCCCACCTTGCGCTGGATCGCCGACTGCAGCGTGCGGCCGCTGTCGACATTGCCCGACAGATCGCCGCCGATGCAGAAGCCAGGAAGGCAGCCATTGACGGCTCCGCCCGCGGTCTTGGATGGCACGCCGTTCGAGCCGTACTGGAACTGGAATGGCTGGCCGCTCTGGTCGAACGCGATGCCCTGCAGCGGTCCGGCCGTGATCAGGCCGTACTTGGTGTAGGCGTAAGGCTGGGCCTGGTCGCGCATCAGGTACTGAGGCGAGCCGTCATTGAAGACGTTGCGATTGATCATCGTCGTCTGCGTGAACCAGTGACGGTCGCCCGCCAGATCCAGGCCGAAGTCGCCCGGGCCGACCCCGTTTTCCTTCGCCCACTCGACACTGCCGACCAAATGCAGGCGGTCATCGGCGAAGCTGCGACCGCCCGCCAACTGCACCAGGCCCTGCTTGTTGTCGTCGTACTTGGAGATGCCCGCCTGAACGTTGCCCTTCAGGCCGGTGAAGCGGGTGTCGGTGATGAAGTTGACGACGCCGCCCACCGCGTCCGAACCGTACGAGGCCGAGGCGCCGCCGTTCACGACGTCGACGCGCTGGATCAACAGTTGCGGGAACAGGCTGACGTCGGTGACGCCGGTATAGTAGGCCCCGACCACGCGCTGGCCGTCCAGCAGGGTCAGGGTTCGGATCGTGCCCAGGCCGCGCAGCGAGAACGAGCTCAGGCCCTGCTGGCCGCTCGAGGTGCTGAAGGTGTTGGTCGCCGAGCCGCTCGACCCCTGCAGGGACGGCAGCTGGACGATGGTGGCGAAGATATTGGGCTGGGCGTTGTTCTGGATCTGCTCTTCGCCGATCACCGACGTCGGCGTCGGCGCGGTAAAGCCCGTGGTCTGGATGCGCGTGCCGGTCACGACGATCTCGCTGACCGTGGCGGTTTCCGGCGCCGGCGGCGCGGCGGTCTGCGCCAGGGCGGGGCTGGCGATCATGGCCGCCAGCAGCGCCGCCGCGCCGGCCGAGCCGAGCGCCTCGCCCTTGATTTGCCGGACTAGATCGCCGCGACGGGCGCGCGAATCCGAACGGTCTTCGCCGTATGAGAACATTTCCATCCCTCCCTGGGCGTCGTTGATCGACGCGTTTGACGCCTGGCCACGACGCGCTCAGCGGTCGATGGTAGCGTTATCGTAAAACTGCTATGCCTGCTGTTACGGCAAGTCAATACTCCGACATAATAAGCTTGAAACCATCGTCGCGCCTGGCTAACTCGGGTTGAAGCGCTGCCTTTTTGCGGTGTTCAGCCGCAAAAACGTGAAGAACGGCGCGCCTACGACCAGCCTATGGTCGGTGATAACGTTATCGGGGTGGAAATGAGTGATCAGCTCAGCAGCGTGGGATCTGGCGACGCGGCCGGGCCAAGGTTTCCGTTCGTTCGCTGGACGATCATCGGGCTGTTCGTTCTGGCGATGGTGCTGAACTATCTGGCCCGCTCGGTGCTTGGCGTGTCGGCGCCGATGATTCTCAGCGAACAGTCGATCTCCAGCGAGCAGTATTCCTGGATCACCAGCGCCTTCCAGCTGGGTGTGATGCTTCAGCCCCTCGTGGGCTATTTCCTGGACGGGGTGGGGCTTCGGCTCGGGTTCGCGGTTTGCGTGACGGTCTGGTCGCTGATCACGATCGCGCATGTCGCGGCGCAGGGTTGGGCCCCGTTCGCCGGATTGCGTTTCGCCTTGGGGCTGGCCGAGGGCTCGGCCCAACCGGCGGGTCAAAAACTGACGGCCGAATGGTTTCCGGCCCGCGAGCGCGGCCTGGCCAGCGGCATCTACAACATCGGCGCCTCGTTCGGCGCGGTCTTCGCTCCGCTCCTGGTCGCCTGGGCCGTGGCCGCTCACAGCTGGCGTTTAGCCTTCGCGGTCGCCGGTGTGCTCGGGCTGATCTGGACCCTGGCATGGCTGGCCTGGTACCGCGCCCCCGACCAGCATCGGCGTCTCAGCGTTGGCGAACGCGCCCATATCGAGAGCGGGCAGGAGCAGCATCTGGCCGCGCGCGGCAAGCGTGCGGCGTTCATGGACCTGGCCAAGCGCCGCGAGGTTTGGGGCATCGCCTTGCCTCGCATGCTGGCCGACCCCGTCTGGGGCATGCTTTCGTTCTGGATGCCGCTCTATCTGGCGCGTGAGCGGGGCTTCGACCTGGCTCACATCGCCATGTTCGCCTGGCTGCCGTTTCTGGCGGCCGATCTAGGCTGTCTGTTCGGGCCCGCCGTGGTCAGCTTCCTGCAGCGACGCGGCGTGAACCTGATCGACGCGCGGCGCTGGGCCTTCACCCTCGGCGCGGTGCTCATGACCGGCATGACCCTGGTCGGCCTGGCGACCAATCCCTACGTCGCCATAGCCCTGCTCTGTCTGGGTGGGTTCGCCCACCAGACCCTGTCGGTGACCGTAATCACCATGGCCTCGGATCTGTTTGCCCGCAACGAAGTGGCCACTGTCGCGGGCCTGGCGGGGCTGGCGGGCAATCTTGGCGTCCTGGTCTTCACCCTGGCGCTTGGCCGATTGGTCGACCAGATCGGTTACGGCCCCTTCTTCATCGTGCTGGGCATGCTCGACCTGGTCGGCGCGGCCCTGCTCTGGACCCTGGTTCGCAAACCCGCATGACCTTCATCCGCAATCCCGTTCTCAGAGGGTTCAACCCCGATCCCTCGATCATGCGCCTGGGTGACGACATCTACATCGCTACCTCCACCTTCGAGTGGTATCCGGGCGTCCAGATCCACCACAGCCGCGACCTGGTGAATTGGCGCATGGCCGCCCGCCCCCTGAACCGGCCCGCGCAACTGGACATGCGCGGCGACCCGGACTCCTGTGGCGTCTGGGCGCCGGACCTCAGCCATGCCGATGGCCGCTTCTGGCTGGTCTATACGGACGTCAAGCGGTTCGGCCGCTCGACGCTGGACGGCGCCAAGGGCGTCACCCTGCGTGATTTCCACAACTACCTGGTGACCTGTGATCGCATCGACGGGGCGTGGTCGGATCCGGTCTATCTCAACAGCAGTGGTTTCGATCCGGCGCTGTTCCATGACGATGACGGGCGCAGCTGGCTGCTGAACATGCTGTGGGATCATCGCCCGGACCGGCCGCGCTTCGCCGGCATCGTCATCCAGGAACTGGACCGCGCCACGGGCGCGCTGGTCGGGGAGCGGCGGACGATCTTCCAGGGCACCGAGCGCGGCTTCACCGAAGGGCCTCATCTCTACAAGCGCGACGGCTGGTACCACCTTCTGGTCGCCGAAGGCGGCACGGGCTGGGGGCATGCCGTGGTCATGGCGCGCGCGCGAGACCTCATGGGCCCTTACGAGCTTCATCCGGACGGCGTCGTCCTGTCCTCCGACGGTCGTCGCGACGTCCCCCTGGCGCGCGCGGGCCATGGCGATCTGGTCGAACTGGCGGATGGCGCGCCCTGGATGGCCTATCTCTGCGGGCGTCCGCTACCCGGGCGGGAACGTTGCATTCTGGGCCGCGAAACCGCGCTGCAGCCCATGCGCTGGTGCGAGGATGGCTGGCTCAGAACCATGACGGCCGACGCGGCTCCGGATTTGCGGCCGCCGGCGCCCAGCCTGCCGCCGGCCCCGTGGCCGGAGGACGCCTGGGATGGCCAGTTCGACGGGCCGACGCTGCCGGCGCCCCTGCAGTGGCTGCGCACGCCCTATCCGGACGAAATCTTCAGCCTGACCGCCCGGCCTGGGCGCCTGCGTCTGTATGGTCGCGAGACGGTCGGCAGTCCGTTCCGGCAGGCTCTCGTCGCGCAGCGTCAGACGCATTTCCGCTACACCGCCACGACCTGTTTGGACTTCGAACCCATCGACTTCCAGCAGGCGGCCGGGCTCATCTGCTACTACAACAGCACCAAGTTTCACTATCTCCACGTCACGCGCGAGGACGGCGCGCGGCGACTTCAGGTCATGACCGCTTGCCCTGACACGGGCGGCTGCACGCTGGAGGTCGTGGTGGGCGCGCTGGCCGAAGGGCCTATCGAACTGCGGGTGGACATCGACTTCGACCAACTGCGGTTCGCATGGCGCGCGGAGGGCGAGCAAAGCTGGAACTTCCTGAACGGCGCGTTCGACGCCAGCATTCTCTCCGACGAGGCGTCGCTGCCCGGTCTGCCCAACTTCACCGGCGCTTTTGTCGGCATGGCCTGTCAGGACATGTCGGGGAGGGCCACGCACGCCGATTTCGCCTTCTGGCGCTATGTCGGACGGGAGGACGCCGAGCCGAGCGCCTAGTCCGGCGGCCGCGCCTAGACAGGCGCGGTCGAAAGGCGTGTGACGATCTCGTGGTCCAGCACGCGGTCGGATCGGTCGCCCAGAGGCTCGCCGCTGGCGATCTGGGCCGCCAGGAGGCCAAGAGCCTCCGCGGCCAGCCGACGCACGGGCTGATGGACCGTGGTCAGCGGCGGCCAGACCGTGACGGCCGGCGAGGTGTCGTCGAAGCCGACGACGGTCAGCTCGCCGGGCACGTCGAGATGGCGGCGATGCGCCACGGACACCACGGCGGCGGCCATGTCGTCGTTGCTCGCGAAGATCGCGGTGGGCGGCGTGACCGCATCGAGCAGTTGCTCGGCGGCGGCCAGGCCCGAAGTGAAGCTGAAATCGCCCTGGGCGATGGTCGTCACGACGCCGACGGCCTCGCGGACGGCGGCATAGAACCCCGTCAGGCGTTCGGCGCTCGCGGCCTGGTCGGGATTGCCCAGAATGAAGCCCAGCCGTCGGTGGCCAAGGCCGATCAGTTCGCGGGTCATTTCGTAAGCGGCGCGCCGGTCGTCGATGCGTACGCAGATCGCGCCCTCGACGTCGTAGGCGCCCACCGCGGCCAGCGGCAGTCGGGCCTTGCGGAGCGTCTGAAGCACGGCGGGGGACTCGCCCAGGGGCGGCGCGAGGATCGCCCCGCGCACCCCCGAAGCGATCAGGCCTTTCACCGCCGCGGGGGCGGGCGCGCGGCCATCCTCGCCCTTCAAGAGGGTCAGGCGGGCGCCACGCGTCGAGGCTTCCTCAAAAACGCCAGTCAGGAAATCGCTCATGAAGGCGGCGCTGGGATTGGAGTAGATCACGCCGATCCTCAGCTCGTGGGCGGTGACCAGGCTGCGCGCGGCGACATTGGGCGTGTAGCCCAGCGCCTGGACGGCCGCGTCCACCGCCGCGCGGGCTTCAGGTCCAACACCAGGACGGCCATTGATCGCCCGCGAGACGGTCATCGGCGAAACACCGGCCTTGATCGCGACGTCGACGATCGTCGGCCCGCGACCTTGCCCTGCCTTCCTCGCCAATCCGTCCCCCGTCGCCGCATCCGGCGCTACAGACCGCCGCGTCCGATACGCGGTCGATGATCTTCAAAATTCTCGCACGTCCGTCGGGGTGAGCGTCAACGCCCGTCAAGATCGCCTCTATGCCTGCGATCTTTAGGGGCAGCCGGCACGGGGTCCAAGCCCATTGTTTGCGTTACCATCGTGGCCAGGTGTCGTTTCCAAGAAAATCGCCGCCCGCGTGAGCGGACGGCGATCCTCGGACCGTCGATCCCGGCGCCTACCGGTTCAAGGCGTCAGGCCTTGGGCTTGAGCATGCCGTGCATGGTCAGCCAGCGGACATAGGCGTCGAACCAGCCCGTGCTGGTCGTGGACTTTTGGTACATGCCAAACCCGTGTCCGCCTCGCTCATAGAAGTGGAACTCGACCGGCCGCTTGGCCGCGCGCCAGCTGTCGATCAACCCGAAGCCGCTGGTGGTGGCGAAGAGCGGATCGTCGGCGGCCAGCGCGACGAAGGCTGGCGGCGCGTCGGCCGGCACGGTCAAAGGCGACAGCGGCCCATAGATCAGGCCGATGAAGGCGGGCTTGGCGTCATCGCCGGCCAAGGTCGTGGCCAGGGTCAGCATGGCGCCGGCGGAGAAGCCGACCATACCGATGCGGTCGGGATCGACGCGCCAATCGGCCGAGTGCTGGCGGACCAGGACGAAGGCCGCGCGCGCGTCGGCGATCTGCGGGGCCAAGCCGGCGATGGCCGTCTGCGGGTCGGGGCGCGGCCGGGCGGCGGTGGCCGAGAACATCTCCTTCATCGAGCGTTCGAAGCCCGGCATGTCCGGCGGCGTCTGGTTCAGCCGGTACTTGAGCACGAAAGCGGCCACGCCCTTGTCGGCGAGCGCCTTGGCGACGTCCCACCCTTCGTTCTCCATAGACAGCGTGCGGAAGCCGCCGCCGGGCGCGACGATCACCGCCGCGCCGGTGGCCTTGGCCGGGTCGGGCAGGAACGGCGTCAGCGTCGCGACCGTGACGTTGCGGGCAAAGACGCTCTTGTACTGGCTGTGCCAGGATTCCGGCGACGTCGCGCCGGGCAGGGGGCCGGTGTTCAGCTGGATGGCGTTCGGCTGCGCGGGGATGGCGATCGGGACCATCTTGTCGTCCTGCGCCCGGACCCCTGTGGCCAAGACAAGCGCCAGGCCAAGTCCGGCGAGAAACGCGACGGGACCTCGCCTCGGCGTTTCGAAGCTCTTGAATTTCATGGATATCCTCCTCCGTAGTCTTTTCTTTGCTGGTCTGTCCAGCGCCCTCCCTGGCCCGGAGGGCGGCGCAGCGGTTACTTGGCCACCGGAACCGCCTCGTCGACCGAGAAGTCCGTCGATCGGCCCGGCGCCTCGGTCCCGGGCTGACCCGAACCGACGCTCACCTGATAGCGGCCGGGGCTCACGCTGCGCGCGCCATCCAGATCCACCGAACTGAGATCGCGTGGCGACAGCGAGAAGGTGACCGAGCGAGTCTCGCCAGGCTTGAGCGAGAGCCGCTGGAAGCCGCGCAGGGCCAAGCGCGGCGCGCCGGGCGTCTTGGGGAAACTCAGATAGAGCTGAGCGACCTCGTCACCGGCCCTGGCGCCCGTATTGCGGACGGTGGTGGTCACTCTCAGGCCCTGGCCGGCCCCCTTGGCGGACGACTCGAGCTTCAAGGGGCTGTAGTCGAAGCGCGTGTAGCTGAGGCCAAAGCCGAACGGATAGACCGGCGCGCCCTCGAAGTAGCGATAGGTGCGCCCCTTCATGCTGTAGTCGTCGAACGGCGGCAGTTCGTCGGTCGAGCGATAGAAGGTCAGCGGCAGGCGCCCGGCCGGATTGGTCTTGCCGCTCAGGACGTTGGCGATCGCCAAGCCGCCCGACTGGCCCGGATACCAGGCCTCCAAGAGCGCGGCGGCATTGGCCTTGGCCCACGAGAAATTCAGCGGGCTGCCGTTCATCGCCACGACGACCAACGGCTTGCCCAGCGCCTTTGCCTGCTCCAGCAGGGCCTGCTGATCGGCCGGAATGTCCAGGGTGGTCTTGTCGCCGCCCTTGAAGCCGGGGATTTCGACCGGGGACTCCTCGGCCTCCAGGTCGGAGGTGAGGCCCACGACGGCGACAAGAACGTCTGCCTTGGCCGCGGCGGCCTTGAGTTCGGCCGCCGGGTCTGTGGCGATGCGCTTCCAGACCAGGCTGACGCCGGACAGGGCGTGCGACTCCGACATCACCTCGATCGGATAGCGGCGGCCCTTTTCGAGGCGCAGGGTCTTCATGGTCGGCAGGCTGGCCCAACCGGATTTGCGCAGGTCGGCGAAGGGTTTGCCGTCGACCTTCAACTCGCCGTTGAAGCCAGCCAAGCCCAGGCGGTAGGTCCCGCTCTCGGGCGGAACCAGGAACCCCGTCCAGATGACCCGGTGGTGGTCGGATACATCGGCCAGATCCAGGCTGCGGGCCGCTACGTCGGCCTCGACCCGCATCACCACCGGCTTTTCGGCATAGGTCATCTTGGCGACCGCGTCGCCGAACGCGCCGGGCGCGAAACGGGTGGGCGGCGTTTGCTTGGTGTTGAAGTATCGCGCCAGAAGGCCTGGCTTGCCGTCGGGCGTGCGCAGGGCCGAGGTGGGCACGCGGTCGCCATCGGTGAACGAGGCGCCGAACGGCGCGTAGTGGACCTGAGCATTCGGCAGGGCGCGGCGCAGCCCGTCCACCACCGAGATCGGCGGCGCCGATAGGGCCGAGGAATAGTTGCCTCTCAGGACGCGAGTGGCGTCCCCCAGCGGACCGATCACCGCGATCCGCAGGCCGGGTTTCAGCGGCAGAACCCCGTCGTTCTTCAGGAGGACGAGGCTCTTCTCGCTGGCCGTCAGCGCCAGGGCCTCGTGGTCGGGCGTCATCACCGCGGCCGGGGCCGTCGGGCGCGCGTCGCCGCCGCCGTTGGCGGGCAGATCGCCGGTCCGGATCCGCGCCGAGAACAGGCGCACCAGGGCGGTGTCGATCTCGCCGATGGTGATCAGGCCGCGATCCAGCGCCTCGCGATAACGGCCGGCCAGGCCGTCGGTATCGGTCAGGGTGGCGCCGTTGCATTCGTTGTCGACGCCGGCCCGCAGGGACGCGGCCACGGCGGCGGCCGCGTCGGGGGCGTACTTGTGATGGTCGGCGATGTCCTTGACCGCGTCGCAGTCCGAAACGACGTAGCCGTCGAACCTCCAGGCGCCGCGCAAGTGATCCTTCAGCAGCAGGTCACTGGCGCAGGCCGGTTGGCCGTCGATGCGATTGTAGGCGCACATGATCGAGCCGGCCTTGCCGTCGACGACCGCGGCGCGGAAGGCGGGCAGGTAGGTGTCTTCGAGGTCGTGGCGCGAGACGAAGACATTGGCGCTGTGGCGGGTCGATTCAGGGCCGCTGTGCACGGCGTAGTGCTTGGGCGTGGCGATGACGGTCGGTCGATCCGGGTTATCGCCCTGAATGCCCTGCACGAAGGCGACGCCCATCCGCGCCGTCAGATACGGATCCTCGCCGTAGGTTTCCTGGCCGCGGCCCCAGCGCGGATCGCGGAAGATGTTGATGTTTGGCGACCAGGTGTCGAGGCCCGTGCCGATCCGTCCCATCCGGCCAGTCGCGCGGGCCAGCTTATGCAGGTCGCGCACCTCGGCGCCGATCGCGCCGGCGACGTCGTGAACCAGCGTGGGATCGAAGGTCGCCGCCAAGCCTACCGGCTCGGGGAAGTTGGTCGTCGGCAGGGCGCCCAGCGCCCCGTGCAGGGATTCGGTCCACCAGTTGTAGGCGGGTATGCCCAGCCTTGGAATCGCGGGCGCGGTGTTCAGCAACTGCTCGAGCTTCTCGTCGAGCGTCATCTTGCCGACCAGGTCCTCGGCCAGGCGCTCGGTCTTGGCGCGATCGGCCGGGCCGGACGGAGAGGCCGGCGCGGCGGCCATGGCTTGAACGGGGCTGACGCCAGCCGCCAAGGCCGCCCAAAGCGCGGTCGCCAGAGCGCAACGGCGCCAATTTGTTCTGAACATGTGTCGCACCGTGTGAAGCAGTCTCGTTTTGTGTCTGGAGAGGTTGGGATGAACCGAGGCGAGCCGACGCGCCATGGGCCGCTCTTGGCCAGGCCGGGCCGTCGCGCCTTTCGGTGACGTCTTCATACGGGCTGCAGTCCGTGCTCGACGATCTTGCGGATCAGGTCGCGGTGGCGCGGCAGGCCAGCGCGCAGCCGTTCTGTTTGCATCGCGTTCTCGCGGATGGCGCGCTCGGCGATCGTCCGCTCGTCGGCCAGGGCCTCGGGCTCGACCTCGGTGCGAAAGCCCATGCCGTAGAGAACGTACTGGTAGCTCGCCGCGGGGAACACCTCGTCGGCCCGATCGAACTCGTCGTGCAGCCACGGCCCCTGGTGCCGCCACAAGAGCAGGAGATCGGCGAGGCGATCGGGGACGGTCTCGCGCGCGCGATTGTCGCGCCAGAAGGCCGTATCCTCGCGCTTGCTGAGTACGTAGTGCAGCTTCAGGAAATCGATGATGCGGCCCCACCGGTAGTGGGTGGTGGCGTTGAAGCGGGCGGCGACGACGTCCATCACCTCGCGGCAGGCCGGCATCTGTTCGGAGATCAGCTTGGCGGAGAGCTCGATTAAGACGATGGCGGAAGCCTCGAGCGGTTCCAGGAAGCCGGCCGCGAGGCCCACGGCGACGCAGTTGCGTTTCCAGAACGTCTCGCGATGTCCCGAGCGGATCGCGATCTTGCGGGCCGGCAGATCGCGGCTGGCCGGGCCGAGATAGGCGCGAAGCTCCCGCTCGGCGTCCTCGTCGCTGATGTGGCGGCTGGAATAGACGTGCCCGGTTCCTCGGCGCGTGGGCAGACTGATGTCCCAGATCCATCCCGCCGACTGGGCGGTCGAGATCGTATGGCTGGCGATCGGGCTGTTCTCGTGCTCGTAGGGGACCTGGATCGCCAGGGCCGTGTCGCAGAACAGCACGTCGCCGCAGTCGCGGAAGGGCACGCCCAGCGCCTCGCCCAGCAACAGCGAGCGGAAGCCCGTGCAGTCCACGAACAGATCGCCTTCGATCTCGCCGTGCTGCTCGGTGAGAATGGCGCGAATGTCGCCGTCTTCGGCCAGGGCGACGCTGCGGACGTCGGCCAGGACATGGCGCACGCCCAGCTTCTCGCAGCAGTGGCGCTGCAGGAACGGCGCGAACTTGCCCGCGTCGAGGTGGTAGGCGTAGTTGGCCGCGCCCTGATAGGGCGCGGAGGTAATGGTCTTGGGGGCCAGACCGTCGTCGCAGAGGCGTCCCTGCGGCGTCACGGCGTCGCAGAAGCTCTGGTCGCTGGCGGCGGTTAGCCAGTGGGGCGCGAGGTTCACCTGCGAGAAGCCCTGCGGGAGCATCAGGGGGTGATAGTAGGCGTCATCGGCCGCGCCGGTCGTCCAGCGCGCGAACTTGGCGCCCTGCTTGAACGCCGCGTCGCATTCCCGGAAGAAGTCGGTCTCCGAGACGCCGATCTTGGCCAGGCTGGTCCGCAGTGTCGGCCAGGTGCCTTCACCGACACCGATGATCGGCGTGTTGGGCGACTCCACCAGCGTCACGGTGAAGCCTGTCGACCGGCGCGCCTTGTGCTTGGCGGCGATCAGGCCGGCCGTGAGCCAGCCGGCGGTTCCGCCGCCGACGATGACGATGTTCTTGACCGGGCGAACCATGACGAAACTTTGAAAAAATGGCCGGGGACAGAGGGAACACGTCCCCGGCCAAGGGGAGTAGGGAAGTGTCTAGAAGCGGAACCGCGCGCCCGCCGTATAGCGGCGGCCGTAGGCGAACACGTCGAGCAGCTGATTGTCGAACCGCCCGTGCGTGCTCTGAACCTCATTGGTCAGGTTCAGCGCCTCGAAGAAGAGATTGATCTGCTTCGTCAGAGCGTAGCTCGTGCTGAAGTCGATCTGCAGGTTCGGGTTTTCGAAGGTCGGCTCCGAACCGAAAGCGCCGGTGTTCTGGTTCTGGCCGAAGGCGCGCAGATACTCCTTGCGGTAGTTGACCGCGACCCGCGCCTCGAGACCGTTCTTGTCATAGAAGGCCACGAGGTTGGCGGAGTCGGCCAGACCGGTGATCGCGAAGCCGCTCTGGGAGATGTCCTTGCGATCGTAGGGCCTGTTGGTGTCCACGAGCGTGGCGTTGGCGTTGAAGCCGAAGCCGCTGTCGCCGAACACGTGCTGCCAGGCCAGTTCGACGCCGCGCACGGTCGCCTCCGGTCCGTTCACCTGCTGGGTGACGCTGAAGATCGCCGGCTGACCGGTCGTGGGATCGATCACGCCGTTGATGGTCTGCCGGGTGGTGCCGCCGACGATGAAGTTGCTGACGTCCTTCACGAAGAAGTTCACCGCCGCGTACGAGTTCGGCTTGTAGTACCACTCGACCGCCGCGTCGAAGTTGTCGGCCAGGTAAGGCTTCAGCGCGGGGCTGCCGCCGCTGGCCGTCAGGGCGCCGACGCGCTGGCCGGTGCCCACGCTGGCGACCGGGGTCAGCAGGTTGAGGCCGGGGCGGGTGAGGGTCCGCGACGCATCCAGCCGCAGGTGGATGCTCTCGGTCAGCTCCAGCTTCATGTCGACGCTGGGCAACAGGTAGGAATAGTTGCTCTTGGTCGAGACCGCCTGCGGCTGGCTCAGGGTCACGGTCAGCAGGGTGGGGTCACCGGTGCTGCGCGTGATCGCCGTCGGCACCTGGCCGAAGCCGTTTGAGGTGACGTGAGTGTTCTCCTCGCGCAGGCCGGCGTTGAAGTGGAACGGCATGCCGGCCACGTCGACGTCGAAATTGGCCCGGACGAACAGCGCCCACGTCTTCTCGGTGATGTCGCGGATGCTGCCGTTGTCCAGCGCCAGGTCGAAGGCGCCGGTGAACTGCGTGCCGACGCCGCCGCCGCCGTAGTTGAAGCCGGGGATGTTCTTGGTCTGCGGATTGCCCAGGCCGGTCAGGAATTGCTGATAGGCGTGGGCGTCGAACTTCAGCAGGTACGGCGGCAGGGCGCCGTCGAAGCCGGGGATGAAGTTCTTGGTGCTGACACGCTCAGTGAACAGGCTGGCCGGCACCATCACACCGCCGTTCGGGCCCGAGGCGGGACCGTAGCCGGGGTAGGCCTGCCAGAAGTTGTTCACGAACGTGTTGCTCTGCTGGAACTGGTAGTGATCTTCCAGATAGCTGCCGCCGGCCTTGATCTTGAAGCCGTCCTGCTCCCAGGAGCCCGCGAACCGCAGTTGCTTGACGACGTCGGTGTTTTCCTGAGCCTGGCGCACGACGACGTGCGAGCCCATCACCGAGGTGTCGGCCCAGCGTGTGGCGTCGCCGTTCGGGCCGTAGCTGTGCAGCACGGGCAGGGTGTTCTTGCTGTCGCCGCCGATGCTGATGCCCAGGGACGGGCCAATGCCGAAACCGTAGCCGACATCGGCCCCGTCGCTGCTGATCTCGCCGCCGGGGTTCAGCCAGCTCTTGGCGTAGCTGCCGTCGACCTCGAACTTCAGGTTCTCCGACGCGTCCCACTGGACGTTTAGGCCCGTCTGGTTGGTCCGCAGAACCGAGCGGTCGGTGCCGGCCGTGAAGTCGGTCTGAGAGCCGGCCTGGCTGAAGTCGACAGTCGTGCCATTCTGGTCGAGCTTGACGTTTCGCAGGCCTTCCTGATTGAACCAGATGCCGTAACCGAAATTGTCGGATCGGATTTTCTGCTCCGAGTAGTTGTCGTCCAGCGTCACTGTGACGCCGTCCGTCGGGGCCCATTGCAAGGCGATGCGCCCGTCGATGCGCTCGTCTTTCGTATAGATCTGGCTGGCGCCGGCCTGCTGCTCGAACCAGCCCAGAACCGTCTTGTTCGACGAGGCCAGCTGAGCGGGCGTGCAGGTCGCGGTCAGTTGGCAGGGGGCGTAGTAGCCGCCCGGCCAACCGCTGATATAGACGCGGTTGGTTTGGGTGTCGTGGCGCGTGTACATCGCGTCGACCAGGACGCCGAACTTGTTGTCGGCGAAGGTGTCGCTGAACAGCGCTCCGACGGTCGGGACGAACTTGCCCGCGTCATCCTGCACCGAGCCGGAGGCGGTGAACGCCATGCGGCGACCGGGATGGTCGAAGGGCTTGGGGAAGGCGACGTTGACCGTGGCCCCGATCGAGCTGCTCGACAGGGTGACGTCCGGCGTCTTCAGGACCGACAGGCCGCCCACGAAATCAGCGCCGACGGTGCTGAAGTCCACCGAACGACCGCCGGTGGCGGTCGAGATCCGGCGGCCATCGTACAGGGTCTCGTTGAAGTCGCCGCCGAACCCGCGGACGGTGATGCCCTGCGGTTCGCCTCGCGCGCCCGACCGCTGGATCGAGACGCCGGGAAGGCGTTGCAGCGAAGCAGCCACGTTGGAGTCAGGGAACTTGCCGATATCCTCGGCCGAGATGGCGTCGACGACGCCCGCCGAGGTCCGTTTGATGTCGAGGTTGCGCTGCAACGAGCCGCGCAGGCCCGTGACGATGACTTCCTCGACGACGCTGGGATCGCTGGTGCGCTCCGAAGCGGCCTGGTCGGCCGCCGGCGCGGCCAAGGCTGTCGCCGTAACGATGGCCGCCTCTCCGCCGCGCTCGGCGGCGTTGGCTGCGCCGCAAAGCGCTAGCGCGACAAGACTCGAGGCGCTGGCCAAGGCGGCTTTGGAAACGCGCCGCCTCTGAACCAGATTACTCTGATAATTAAATAAGAGCATTTTGTCCTCCCCCTCACGGGTGTCATGATTGACCAATGGACCGGCACGAGCGGCCGGCTTTACACGCGATCGCTTTAACGTCGCGATTTCAATGGACAAAGAGGGGGTATTCACCGCCTAAGCGATGCTGCTGCATCATAGCCTCCCTGCGCATATTTTTGTTATTGAGAGGACGCTAACGCCAAAAGGTACCGGTATCAATATTTATTTGTCGGTGTAATTATCGATGCAACGAGCGTCTCGCGGTCCAGGCCGCGTGGGCATAGAACAGAAGGCCGCTCGCGCGGTCCGTGTATGGAATGGGAGGAAGAAACCATGGCGGCGACGCTGGAGCTTTTGAACGCCGAGCAGCACGCCGGCCTCCATCTGGGCGACCTCCCGTCCAGCAGCCCGCACTTCGTACAGATCGTCGCCAGCGAGTTTGTTGCCGCCGCGGCGGTCTGCCCGATCTTCCTGACCAAGAACGCCGAGACCGGCCGATTTTACGCTGGCGCGTTGTTCGGCTTCGAACCGGGAGAGGATCTGACCTCGAACGGCCAGGGCGAAGCGCGGCTGTTCACGCCTCTCGATCTGGTTCGCTTGGGCTTCTTCGTCACGTCCGACGGCGCCATGGCGATCGATCCCCAGCACCCGCGGTTCGCCGTCACTTCGGGCGCGGCGCTGTTCGAGGACGACGGGCGGCCCGCTCCGGCCCTGCGGCGCGTGCAGCACGCCCTGGCGCAGCTGAACGCTGGCGTGCCGGAGACGGACGCCTTCATCGAGGCGGCGGTCGCGGCGCGACTGGTCGAACCCGTGGACGTCGACCTGTCGTTCGACGACGGGCGGACCTTGCGCCTGGCGGGACTGTACACCATCAGCCTCGACGCCTTGGGCGAGCTAGACGACGCGACCGCGGTGGACTTCTTCCGCCGCGGCTATCTGCAGCTGATCTACGCCATGGCGGGCTCTCTCAAGCAGGTCAGCCGCCTGGCCAAGCTGCGGAACGAAAAGATCGCCGCATGAGGCGCGAGGGGGCGGCCGATATCGAGGTCGTCGATCCCGCCCGGCTCGACCAGGGCGGGGCGGCGGCGTTCGCCCAGGCGGTCGCGGCCAAGTGCGCGCCGGTCCTGTTGCCTGGCCTTTGCCGCCCATGGCCCGTCGTCGAGGCGGGCCGGCGGGGCTGGCCGGCATTGTCCGCCTATCTCGCCAGCCTGGACGCCGGGCTGAAGGGGCAGGCCTTCATCGGCGCGCCAGCGATCGCCGGCCGTTACGATTATGGCGAGGGAGCGGGCGGCTTCAACTTCGAGCGCGCCTCCTTGACCCTGGCACAGTCCTTGGAGCGCATCGGCGCGGCCGCCGCCGATCCCGGCCTGGCCAGCGTCTACATGGGCTCGCTGCCTGCCGACGACTATGCGCCGGGGTTCGCGAACGACAATCCCGCGAGCTTCCTGCCGGTCCTGGCCCGGCCTCGTCTGTGGCTGGGCAACGCCAGCCGCATCGCCTGCCACTATGACAGCTTCGACAATCTGGCCTGCGTGATCGCCGGGCGGCGACGGTTCACGCTGTATCCGCCCGACGCCATCGGCGATCTCTACGTCGGACCGATCGACCATACCCTGGCTGGCCAGCCGACCAGCCTGGCCGCGAGCGCGGGGCTGGACGATCCGCGCTATCCCCGTTTCGGCGCGGCGGCGAACCGAGCGATCGTCGTGGAGCTGGAACCTGGCGACGCGCTCTATCTGCCCAAGCTGTGGTGGCATCAGGTCGAGGCCCTGGAGCCGGCGAACCTGCTGGTCAACTACTGGTGGGACGCCTTCGCGGCGGGGCCCGACGCGCCCTACGTGACCATGATGCTGGCGATGATCGCCATCGCCGAGCGCCCGCCGGCCGAGCGCGCGGCGTGGCGGGCGTTCTTCGACCACTATGTCTTCCGGCCGGACGGCCATCCCCTGGCCCACATGCCGGTAGAGCGCCATGGCCTGCTCGGGCCGTTGGCGGAAAACTATGGCCGCATCCGCGCGATCGTCATGAAGACGCTGCGCGGCGGTTAGGACGCCGGCCGGGCGTGGCCGGCGTCCTCCAACCTATTTTGCGGCGATCGGGAATTCGAACACCGTCGCCGAGATCGGCGAAACGACGAGGCCAGCGCCTGGGAGTGGCGCGGCGCTCTCGGCGACGGTGACCCCGGCTGGCGCGCCGACCTTGTTCTCGGCCTTCAGCGAAGCCCCGCCCAGCACCCACTTGCGACCCGCGCCGCGAACGGCGAGGGCCTTGAGGTCCAGCTTCACGGTCTGGGGGGCGAAGGTCGGGTTGACCACGCCGATCCGCAGCGACTTGCCGTCCGGGCTGAGGCCCGCGATGACGTCGAGCGGATAGGTCGGGCTGCCGGCCCGCACCTTGGGATGGTTGAAGCCCACTGGATAGCGCGGCTCAGGCTGCGGCGCGTCGCCCTGGACCGACACCGGCGTGACGCCGGCTCCGAAGCGCTGGCCGTACAGCTTGAAGACCTGGCCCGTCGAGTTCAGCACCGCGTCGGTCGGGGTGATGTCCATCGTCGAGGCGCCGGTGGTGAAGGCGCTCATGGTCAGGAAATCGGTGTGACGCAGCATCTCCTGCAGCACCATGGCGTAGGCCAGGGCCGACTTCAGATTCACCTGGCCGAAGTAGGCGTACTCGTCGATCGACAGGAAGATCGCCTTGTCCTTCATCGCCGGGAAGCGCTGCTGGTAGATCTTCCACTGTTCGGCCTTCATGCGGACCTGGTTGGACGGCGAGCGGGCGTATTCGATCAGTTCGGCGTCTTCCGGCGCGTCGGGGCGGACTTCCGGCTGATCGTACCAGTGCTCGGAAACGCCGTCGAAATTGCCCCAGGCCTTGTCGAGCAGTCCGCCTGTCCAGTCCCATTCGCCGCCGAATTTCGGCGCGACGCTTTCGAGCGAGGCGTTCTCCTTCGTGCCTTTGGGGTGACCCTGGTCGGGCATGGCGCCCGAGCCGATCAGGGTGATCGAGGGATCGACCGCCCGCATGGCCTTGGCGAAGGCGTTGTGCTTGATCATGAAGTACTCGAGCGACGTCTTGCCGATCTGCCACCAGCCGTAGGGCTCGTTGCCGATGTTCCAGAACTTCACGCCATAGGGTTCGGGGTGGCCGTTGGCGGCGCGGCGGGATCCCCAGACGCTGGTCGCCGGACCATTCAGATATTCCACCTCCTCGGCGGCCGAGTTGGCGTCGCCCAGACCCGCATTGACCGTGACATAGGGCTCGACGCCAATGATCTTGGTCAGATCCATCCACTCGTCCATGCCGATGTCGTCAGGCTGCATCGCGCTCCAGGCGTAGTCGAACATCGGCGGCCGCTTGTCACGCGGGCCGATGGCGCTGTGCCAGTCCCAGTCCGACAGGAAGTTGCCGCCGGGCAGGCGCCACATGCCCGAGTTCAGCGACCGGGCGATGGCCGTGGTGTCGGCCCGCCAGCCGCGAATGTTGTCGGCCGGCATCAGCGACACGACGCCGACGCGGAAGGATCCCGAACCCAGTCCGGTGATCTCCAGTCGCGCATCGGCCGTGTCGACAGGCGCGGTGAAGCTGATCTCCGTCTTGCGCCACGCAGCGCTGGGCGAGGGGAGGGCGACGACCTGCCGTTCGTCGGGGCCAGGTCCCCAGACGAGCGCCGCTTCGAGCTTGGCGCCCGGGTCGCCGTCGAACACGACATAGCCGTCGTAGCGCTTGCCCTTGGCCAGGCCGATCCCGGCTTGCGAGAGGCCCTTGCGCACCGAAGCATCGACCGCGACCCGGGGGCTCTGCTCGCCGACATAGGGCGCCTTGGCGTCCATGGTCACGGCCATGTCGCCGCCGACCGGCCGCCACTTGCGATAGCTGACGCCCGGACGCCCCTCGGCGTTGAGGGGCGGCGGCTTGTCGAAGGCTGGGGCCACGACCGGATAGTAGAACTTGCGGTCGTCCAGCATCTCGGCCCACAGCGTGCGCGCCACCAGCCCGCCGATGGGCTCGATGAACATGCCGTACTCGTACTTCGTCACCGGCTTGGCGCGGCTGGCGCCATCGATGGCCACCTTCACCGGCGGCGCGGCGAGCGCCGCGGACATCGGCGCCGTCAGGCTGGCGCACGCGGCCAGCAGCAATCCATATCGCATTCGACTCCTCCCTATTACTCTGCGTTTTTATGAGGTTTCGCGCTCCGGCTTCGAAGCGTGTCGCCCTGAGAGCTATTCGTGTTCACAGCAGGTGAGCAGGGTTCGAAGACGCCCCACCACCATCAGGACGATTGACACATCCAGAATTTGCCGGACAAATGGTAGCGCTAACAGATCGCGCTGGGCAAGAGGCTTGAAGGCGCGGCGGGGAGGATCGGATGATCATCAAGGTTGGGCGCGACCGACGCTCGAACGGCGCTTGGACCACGGCTGGATTGCTGGCGACGGCGGTGCTGCTGGCCATGTCCAGTGTCGCCAGCGCCCAGGTGGCGACCCCCGCGCCGGCGCCGGTGGCGGGCGCCAAGCCGGCTACCGTCCAGAAGATCAAGGTCCACTCGGCTGGCGTCGAGGGCAATCTCGAAGGGGAGAGCGCCGACCGGGACGTCTTCGTGGTGCTGCCCCCGAGCTACGCCGCCAATCCCAAGCGACGTTATCCGGTGGTCTACGCCCTGCACGGCTATTCGATCGGTGCCGAGCAATGGATCAGCGAAATCCACGCGCCCCAGACCATCGAAGGCGCCTTCGCCAAGGGCGCGCGCGAAATGATCGTCGTGCTGCCGGACAGCAAGACCGTCCACAATGGGTCGATGTATTCGAGCTCGCGCACCACCGGCGATTTCGAGGCCTTCATCGCCCGGGACCTGGTCGCCTATATCGACAAGCACTATCGCACCTTGCCCGTCCGCGAGAGTCGTGGGCTGGTGGGACATTCGATGGGCGGCTACGGCGCCAGCCGCATCGGCATGCGGCATGCGGACGTGTTCGGCGCGCTCTACATGATGAGTCCCTGCTGCCTGTCGCCGCGCGATGCCGGTCCGCCCGGAGGTGCCGGCGACGCGGCGCTGGCCCAGGTCAAGACGCTGGAAGACGCCAAGAAGCTGCCGTGGGGACTGCGCGCGCAACTGGCCACGGCCGCCGCCTGGTCGCCCAATCCTGACAAGCCGCCTCTATTCCTGGACTTGCCGGTCGAGAACGGCGTGGCGCGGCCGGACGTGCTGGCCAAGTGGGCCGCCAACGCGCCCCTGGCCTTTGTCGACCAGTACATCTCGGCGCTCGGCCGCCACAAGGCCATCGCCATCGATGTCGGCGACCGCGACGGGCTGAGGACGGACGCGGCCAAGCTGCACGCGGTGCTGGATCGCTATGGTCTTCGCAACAGCTTCGAGGTCTATCCAGGCGACCACACCAGCGGCGTGCCGTTGCGGTTGCAGGATCATGTCCTGCCGTTCTTCAGCGACAACCTGGCCTTCGGGACGCGCTAGGAGGCGCCTAGGTCTTCATCCTGGCCAAGCGCGATGGGGCGGCGGCGATCGCGCCGCGGTTCCAGCGCTGGCGGCCATGAATCCCATCCAGGGGTATTCGCGTGAGGCGGTCTTGCTCTTCGATGTCCACCACCGCGGCGAGATAGGTGTCGAACAGCGCTCCGACGGCGTGGCGCGCCTCAAGGGACGAGCGCCGCATGAGGGCGTCTACGACCATGGTCTGTCGCGCGCGAACGGCCCGCCCCTCGCGCGCCAGCGCCACGTTCAAAGGATCCCGGATCGTCGGCCGGGCCACTGCGGCGTCCCACAGTTGCGCGATGGAAATCGAGATCGCGCCATTGCCGGTGGCGCGGGCCAGGCCGGTGTGGAAATCGCGGCAGGCCTCGGTGGTGATCGGGCCGGAGAGGCTGGGGCAGGGCCTGAGCGGTGCCGACTCCTTCTCGTCAAGACTTGCCGTCAGGCCGGCGGCCTCGACCTCGAAGGCGCGGCAGGCCTGGAGCAGGGCGACCAGGTCGAAGGCCGATCCATGGCCCTCGTTCTCAAGGCGACCGCTGATCACCTGGCTGCCCACGCCATGGTGAGACTCGACCACGCCCAGACACTCCAGGATGATCAGGGCTTCGCGCAGCGTCGTGCGGCTGACCGGAAATTCGGCCATAAGCGCGTGCTCGGTCGGCAACCAGTCGCCTCGGGCAAAGACGCCCGCCTTGATGCGGTTCAGAAGCACGTAGGCCAGTCGATGCGGCGCGCGACGCCCCAGAGGCGTGGCTTGACCAGTCCGCAACGGGGCAAACGACGGCATCGGCGTCTCGAATTCACTCACCCGAAAAATACGAGAGCGGCCCGTGCGTGGTCAAACGGATTTCCGCTGATGAGAAAGATCTTATATATGAAAAGTCATTCAGATATGCGCCTCGTGGCGCCGTCCGCGACGCGACCGCTGCTGGGGCGCGCGTGATGAACAAGGCGACGAAAGCGGCCAACACGGCGCGCATGATCCTGTCAGGCTTGCTGGGCCTGGCGGTCGTCGCGGGGGCCTCGGGCGCGGTGGCCCAGGTCTGGCGGTCCGATTCCGGGCGCGGAACCTATTCCAACCCGCCGCTCAACGCCGACTATCCCGATCCCGACATCATCCGGGTCGGCGAGGACTTCTATTTCGCCTCGACAACCTTCCTGAACACGCCGGGCCTCGTGATCCTGCACTCGAAGGACCTGGTGAACTGGGACATCGCCAGCCACGTCATGCCGCGTCTGACGGGCAATCCCAAGTATGATCTCGTCGATGGCGGCGACTACCGGCATGGCGTCTACGCGCCCAGCCTCCGCTATCACGAGGGCCGCTTCTACATCGCCGTCACCCCGGTCGGCGGCAAGACGCGGATCTACTCCGCCGCGAAGATCACCGGACCCTGGTCCATGCGTGAACTCGACCGCGAGGCCTTCGATCCTGGCCTGTTCATCGATAACGACGGCAAGGCCTATGTCTTCACCTCGATCGGCTCGGACGGGACGATCACGCTGCTCAGCCTGAACGCCGACCTGTCCGCCGTCGTCGACGCCCGCGTCGTCCATTTCAACAAGGGCGCCGAGGGCTCGAAGGTGATCCGGCGCGGCGACTGGTACTATCTGTTCAACGCCATTCCCTCGCGTCTGGGGCTGACGGTCTCGCGGGCGAAAAGCCTGACGGGGCCTTGGGAAACGCGCCCCCAGATCGACGACAAGACAGGTGGTCACCAGGGCGCCTTGGTCGATCTGCCCGATGGCGGCTGGTACGGCTTCGTGATGCTCGACGCTGGCGCGGTCGGCCGCGTGACCAATATCAGCCCGGTCTTCTGGCAAGACGACTGGCCGGTGTGGGGAACGCCTGAGGCGCCGGGGCGCGTGCCCAGAAGCGCCGCCAAACCGATCCTGGGCAAGCCATTCCAGGAGCCGCCCAGCTCCGACGACTTCTCGCGGGCCGTGCTGGGGCGTCAGTGGCAGTGGAACCATAATCCGGACGACCGGCGCTGGTCGCTGACTGAGCGGCCGGGGTTCATGCGGCTGAAGGCGACGACCAGCGACGGCTTCTGGACCGCCCGCAACACGCTCGTGCAGAAAGGGCAGGGTCCGCGCAGCCGGGGCGTGGCCAAGCTGGATGTGCGGGGGCTGGCGGTCGGCGACGAATGCGGCCTGGGCACATTCGGCAAGTTTTCCAGCCAACTGGTGGTTACTCGGACCGTCGACGGGCAGGGCCAGGTGAGTGCGCGCCTGATCGAAAGCACGACGCAGGGTCCCAAGATCGTATCGCGGTCGGAACCGCGTCCCGCGCCGCTGACGGATCTGTGGCTGTCGGTGACGATGGACTTCACCACCGACAAGAGCGCGCTGAGCTACAGCCTGGACGGCAAGGCCTGGGTGCCTATGCCGGGTGACTTCCCGCTGGCGTTCGATTGGCGGACGGGCACCTTCCAGGGCGAGCAGTACGGCCTGTTCTGCTACAATCCCAAGGGCGGGGACGGGCGCCTCGACATCGACAGTTTCACCTTAGGCAGGCCGTAGGCCCTAGGTCTGGCTACATGGCCAGGCGCGTGTCGTCCAACGCCAGGTCGACCAGCGCGCGCATCGCCGCGCTGGCCGCATCGGGATCGCCTGCGGCGATGGCGTCGCAGACCCGGGCGTGGTCTGGCACCGGATCGCGGGGCAGGGCGCGCGAGCGTTGCTTGAACTCGGTGGTCCAGCTCACGGCGGCGCTGATGCTGGCGCTGAGGGCGATCATGGCGTCGTTGTGGGTCGCGCGTAGCAGGGCGGCATGGAATTCGCGATCGGCCATCCGCCCCGCCTCGGTCGCCAGGGTGTGCCGCTTCATCCTGGCCAGGGCTTCGCGCATGGCCTTGATGTCGTCCTTGTCCCGGCGCTCGGCCGCGAAACGCGCCGCGGCGGGTTCGACAACGGCGCGCAGCTCGAAAAGGTCGCGCACGAAGCCCAGGTCCGGCTCGGCCGCGAAGGCCCAGGCCAGCACGGTCGGGTCCAGCACGTTCCAGCGGCTGCGCGGCAACACGCGCGTGCCCGCCTTGGGGCGGCTTTCCACCAGGCCTTTTGCGGTCAGCACCTGAACGGCTTCGCGATAGGCGCTACGCGAGACCTCCAGGGCTTCGGCATTGGCGATTTCGCCGCTCAGGGTCTCTCCGGGAGCGATCTGTCCAGAGACGATCGCCGTGCCAAGATAGTGGGCGACAGCGCCGCGCAGGCGTCGGCCAGACCCTCTCGCCGATCGCGTGATCGGCTTGTTGTCCGGCTCGTCCGAGGGCATGAGCGTGAAACTCCTGGGGATGCGCGGAATCTATAAGCGCAACCCAGCTCGGCTTGGCAAGTTGCCAGGCAATTTGAGAGGCGGCCGCGCCCTGGAATTTACCCCTTCCAGCATTGAAATCAGAGACATTTTTGGACGTCTTTCGGCCCAGGGTAGTGGGTGCGCGCCCAACCCACGTCCGCGAGTGGTCAGACCTCAGGCGACGCCGCCCAGCTATTGCGCCGATATTCCACATATGAAATATTCTTCGCATACAAAAATATCTGGGGAGAAAGCGGCTCATGGTTCCCAATCGGCGCGCGCTATTTGGCGGCTTGGCTGCCGTCGGCGCGGCGGGCGCGTTTCCCGCGACAGGCAGCCAACTGGCCCCCTCGGGCTTCGACCGGGTCGCCGACGGGCCGTTCAAGCCGTCCTGGGAGTCGCTGAACGCGGGCTACGCCGCGCCCGACTGGTTCCGTGACGCCAAGTTCGGGCTCTGGGCCCATTGGGGCGCGCAGTGCGTGCCGGAAGCCGGAGACTGGTACGCGCGCAACATGTATCTGCCGGGGCAGCGCGCCTACGAGCATCACCGCAAGACCTACGGCCATCCCGCCGACACAGGTTTCATCGACCTCTATCCCAAGTGGCGCGCGGAGAACTGGAACCCCGACGACCTGCTGGATCTCTATGCGGGCGCCGGCGCCAAGTATTTCGTGGCCATGGCCAACCACCACGACAATTTCGACGCCTTCGACTCGAAGTTCCACGACTGGAACTCGGTCCGCCTGGGACCCAAGAAGGACATCATCGGCATCTGGAGCAAGGCCGCTCGTCGGCGTGGCTTGCGCTTCGGCGTTTCGAACCATTCGGCTCATGCCTGGCACTGGTTCCAGCCCGCCTATGGCTACGATCCAGAAGGCCCCCGCCAGGGTCAGCGTTACGACGCCTTCAAGCTCTACGCGGTCGACGGCAAGGGCAAGTGGTGGGAGGGGCTGGATCCACAGCAGCTCTATGGCGGGCCGGCCATGGTCATGCCCGACGGCCTGGCCAGCGTGGCCGAGGCCAACAAATGGCACGAGGCCAATGATCGGGTCTGGACCGAGACGGCGCCGCTGAGCAATCCGGCCTTCACGCGCCAATGGTACCTGCGCTGCAAGGACCTGATCGACAGCTACAAGCCCGATCTCGTCTATTTCGACAATTTCGACCTGCCGCTGGAGCAGGCCGGCCTGGATATCGCCGCCCATTTCTACAACGCCTCGCGCCAGTGGAATGGCGGCAAGCTCGAGGCGGTCATCAACATCAAGCCAGAACATGGCCGACTGGTCCCGGGCGTCGTGCCCGATGTCGAGCGCGGCCTTCGCAGCGAGATCAGCCCGATCGCCTGGCAAACCGATACCTGTATCGGCGCCTGGCACTACGATCGCGAGATCTTCGAGAAGAAGCGCTATCTGCCCGCGTCCGAGGTGGTGCATCGGCTATGCGACATCGTCTCCAAGAACGGCAACCTGTTGCTGAGCGTGCCGGTGCGGCCCGACGGCACGATCGATTCCGAGGAGCGCCGGATCGTGCAGGAGATCGGCGGCTGGATGGCGCGGTTCTCCGACGCGATCCATGGCACCCGGCCCTGGGTGATCTATGGCGAGGGGCCGACCGAAGTGATGAGCGGCATGTTCAACGAGGCCAAGCAGAAGTCCTTCACCCCGGCCGACATCCGCTTCACGACCAAGGGCAAGAGCCTGTACGCCATTGCGCTGGGGACGCCGCGCGATGGTCAGGTGTCGGTGAAGGCGCTGGCCAAGGGCGGGCCGCATGCGCGTCGGCCCGTGCGGCGGGTCACTCTGGCGGGAGACAACGCGCCGCTGGCCTATCGCCAGGACGCCACGGGACTGCACGTCTCGGTTCCCGAGCGCGCGATGCACCCCTTCGGCGTCGCACTCCGCATCGACGGCGTCATCTGAGGCGCGGCGGGAGCTAGGCCGTCCCTTGCACTTCCCGGGAGATGGCCGCGGCCGTCTCCCGTACGTCGTCGATGATCTCGTCGACCGGCCGGACGCCGCGCTTGTACAGATAGGGCATGGTCAGGGCCGCGATCGCCGCTCCGCCGGTCATGATCGGCGCGGAGATGTCGATGATGTTGGGCACCAGGTCGCTTTCGGCCCGCCAATAGCCTTGCCGGGCGACCTGGCTGGCATTGGCCAGGAAGGCCGCCTGATCGTCCGGCGCCACGTCCTTGAAGATCACGTCCCGCCATCGGGCCTGCACCGGCGGCGGCTGGAAGGCGTAGAGCACCATGCCCGAGGTCGCCGCCACGATATCGCGGCGATGGCCGGTGCGCACCGAGTAGCCGTAGTAGCCTGGGTTCTCGATCCGGGCGATGACCACGATCTGCTCGCGCGAGGCCTGGGCCAGGTGGCAGGACTGTTCGACCTGCGCGGCCAGTTCGCGCATCAGCGGAAGGGCCGCCTCGAGGAGGTTCTTGACCGGCGCGCGCGCCATGCCCAACCGAAACAGGCGGTTGGTCAGGGCGTAGCCGTCTCCGGCCGGCGATGTCTCGATGAAGCCCTTGAACTCCAGGACCTGGACCATCCGGAAGATCTCACTGACCGATTTCTCCAGGGCGACCGAGATCTGGGACAAGGTCATCGCCTGGCCCTGCCCAGCCAGGAGGTCAAGAATATCCAGACCCTTCTCGAGGGCGGGCGCGGTATACTTGCGATCCGACATGGCGGGTCCCCGAACGAAGGGTTCAGCCTCTAACTTTGGCTGGACGCGCAAGCAAGCCGGGCATGGGCCAGCTGTTCGAGCGCTTACAGGTTGAGCCGCTCATAGGAGGCGCGACCTTCGGGACGTTCGCGGCCGCGGACTTCTCCACCCAGCGGAACGCCATTCACCGCTTCCGCTAAGGCAACAGCCGCCTCCAGCCAGCCAAGCGTCATGGCCGGGCGCGCCTGATCACAAGCCGAAGCGCCGGTACGGGCAAGTTCATCGATCGATCTTGGATAGGATAGTTGCGGGTCGATGAATATCCGCGAGGCGCGGCGACGAAGTCGGTCCAGGCATAGATAAACAAAAATGGAGGGATAGTTCCTGGCCAGGAATGGCATTCTTATGTCGGCGTCCGTGCTGGCGCTTACGCTTTTAGCTCCCACCGTTCATGCGCAGACCGCATCGACGACGGCATCCCCCGCCGAGCCGAGCTCCGAAATCCAGGAGATCGTGGTCACGGCCACGCGCCAAGCCACCAATCAGCAGGCCACCCCGATCGCGATCACGGCCGTGACCTCCAAGCAGGCCAGCAATTTCGCGCCGAGCGACTGCACCACCGGCCACCAGGGCGGCGACGACGTTCGCGCCGTCAAGGGCTCGCTTCTGATCGCGCCGAACGATCGCGTCCGCCTGACGGTCTCGGCCGACTACACCCACGACCAGTCCGAAAATCCGGCCGACCAGCTGTTGTCCGTCACCGGTCCGGGCTCGACCAACCTCCAGGCCGAGGCCGGCTATTTCGGGATCGCCTATGACAGCCGGTTCGTGACAGGCAATCCGTTCACCACCTACGCCACCTATACCGATCCGGTAGGCTCGGGCGTGGTGATCCCGGGCAGCACCTTCCACAATGGGCTGGTCAACCGGGGCGGCGCCAAGTTCAGCCCGATCAACGATCTCCAGAACCGAGGCGTTTCGGGTCCCTCCCGGCATAGCGCAACCGTCGCGTGATCGGCGCGACAAGCCAACGGCCCCTCTTCATCGCAAGGGCCCGCCAGGATACGCCCCCCGCTAGTAGCGCTAACTGGCCACCCCAGGCTTAGACCCTCATTCCGGTTTAGCGCTCAACCTAATGCGTCTTGACACGATGACGCCGATGCCTCATGTCTGATGAAGGTTTAGCGGTAATCCAAATCTGGATTGCCCGAAAGCCGCCGAAACAGGCGGCGCGCCACTAGGGGAGGATTCAAATGAGCCATCATCGCTCTAAGACCGTCATTCTTCGCTGTTCCGCCAGCCTGATCGTGATGGCGACCGCGCTGGGCGCGTCGTCGGCGTTCGCGCAGGACGCTGCCGCGGCCAAGCCCGATGTCGCCGAGGTCGGCGAAGTCGTGGTCACGGCCCAGAAGCGTTCCGAGCGCCTCGTTGAAGTGCCGATCGCCGTCAGCGCCGTCAGCGCCGACGCCCTGGAAAAGGCGCAGATCAACGACACCGCCTCGCTGAGCAAGGCCGTTCCGTCGCTGAGCTTCCAGCAGGGCAACAACCCCAACAACAGCACCTTCCGTGTCCGTGGCGTCGGCGCCCAGCTGTTCGGCCAGGCGGTCGAGCCAGCCGTGTCGGTCGTCGTCGACGGTGTGGTCGGCGCGCGTTCGGCCCAGGGCTTCGCCGACCTGGCGGACATCGAGCGCATCGAGGTGCTGCGCGGCCCGCAGGGGACGCTGTTCGGCAAGAACGCCACCGCCGGCGTCCTGAACATCGTCACCCTGAAGCCCGACGACTACTTCAACGGCAAGGTCGACGCGACGATCGCCGAGGACAATGAGTACCGCATCAAGGGCACCGTCACCGGACCGATCGCCGAGGGGCTGAACGGCCGCGTCAGCGGTTTCTACAACCATGTCGGCGGCTTCATCCGCAACGTGGCCACCGGCAAGGACACCAACGGCTTCGAGAGCTGGGGCGTGCGCGGCAAGCTCGAGCTGGACAAGGGCGGTCCGTTCACGGCCCTGCTGACCGCCGAGGTTCGCGAGATCGACGCCAACTGCTGCTCGCGCGTGCCGGTGAAGGTGGTCACGCCGGCCATTCAGACGCTGCTCGGCTCGATCGTCGCTTCGCCGGACAACCGCCAGGTGTCCAACGACGACGCCAGCTACAGCTTCAGCCAGCTGGCGTCCGTGTCGCTGCAGACTGACTATGATCTAGGCCAAGCGACCATCACCTCGATCTCGGCCTATCAGCACTGGAAGTCCAAGGACCAGTTCGAGCCCGACCAGATCGTCTCGAACCCGGTTCGCTACGTCGGCAACTTCGGTTACGCGCAGTGGAACGCCAACGCTTCGTCGACCGCCTATGACGCCTGGTCGGAAGAGTTGCGGATCGCGTCCAACGGTTCGACGCCGCTGACCTATGTCGCGGGTGTCTATCTGGCGGGCCTGGACATGGACCGGGGGCTGGATCGCCGGCAGGTCCGCTGCGCCTCGGGCGTGATCGGCCAGACCTGCACCGGCGCCCAAACGGGCCTTTCGTCGGGTTTCCGCGGCAACTTCAAGAGCAAGAGCTCGGCGATCTTCGGCCAGGCCGACTACAACCTCGTGGCCGGCCTGCACGTCCTGGGCGGCCTGCGCGTCTCCTATGAGAAGCAGACCGTGACAGGGAACCGCTATGTGCCGGTGGTCGCGGGCGATCTGCCGTTCGCGGGCCTGACGAACGACAGCGGGACCTCGACGCGCGACGACACCGCCGTCACCGGCAAGGCCGGCCTGCGCTACGAGTTCAACCGCAACACCAACATGTATGCGAGCTACACCCGCGGCTATAAGGCCTTCGCGCTGGACATCGACGCGGGCACCACCTTCTCGGACAACAAGGGTCTCAACCCGGAACATGTCGACGCCTACGAGATCGGCCTGAAGACGCGCACGTTGGACGGCAAGCTCGACGTCAACATCGCTGTCTTCCGCACCGACTTCGCCAACCTGCAGGTCCAGGCGATCGACCAGACCAACGGCAATTTCCAGGTCCGTCTGCTGAACGCCGGCCAATCGCGCTCGCAGGGTTTCGAGATCGAGTCGACCTGGCGTCCGGTCAGCGGCCTGTCGATCCCGGTCGGCTTCACCTATCTGGACGCCACGATCGACGTGAACGGCCAGACCTGCGCCTTCCAGCAGCAGGCCGCGGCCCAGACCTTCGCGGCCAACTACCCGGTCAACACCTGCTACAAGCGCCAGACCACCAGCGGCGGCGTCACCACGACGTCCAGCCCGATCATCGACGTGAAGGGCGGCAAGCTGCCGCTGGCCCCGCGCTATCGCGTCAACCTGGCTCCGCGCTACGACTTCGACCTGAACGCCGACTGGCGGGCGTTCGTGCAGGCCAACATCAACTACCAATCGCGCCAGATCTTCCAGATCAACCAGGATCCGCTGCTCGAGCAGAAGGGCTACACCCAGGTCGATCTCAGCGTCGGCGTGTCGACGGGCAAGATCAGCCTGACCGCGTTCGCCAAGAACGTCTTCGACAAGACCTACTACTCGCAGCTGAACCACGGCACGATCCTGACCGCCGCCGCGACGCCCTACGACCTGTGGGCCAACATTCCCAAGGACGCCGACCGCTACTTCGGCGCTACCCTGGGCTATCGCTTCTGACATCCTTGACGCCGATCGCCCGCCACCACGGCGGCGCGGTCGGCGTCGACAGACCATGATCGGGGAGCAGAGCGTGAACCAGCAGACATCCAATCCCGCCTCGGACGGGCAGCCGCGTTGGCCTTCGCCGGCCTCGGCCTGGTACGCGGCCGTCATCCTGATGCTGGCCAACACCCTGGCGTTCATCGACCGCCAGGCGCTGGCGCTGCTGGTCCAGCCCATCAAACAGGATCTGCAGATTTCCGACACCGCCATCAGCCTGCTCTACGGGCTGAGCTTCACGATCTTCTACGTCGCCGTGGGCCTTCCCGTCGCATGGCTGGCCGATCGCTCGAACCGCCGCAATATCGTCGTGGCGTCCGTGGCGATCTGGAGCCTGATGACCTCGCTCTGCGGTCTGGCGCGCAACTTCCCCATGCTGTTCCTGGCGCGGGTCGGCGTCGGGGCGGGGGAGGGAGGCTTCAGCCCCTCGGCCTATTCGATGCTGGCCGACTATTTTCCCAAGGAGCGGCTGCCGGCCGCCATGGGCGTTTATCAGATGGGCGTCTATCTGGGCGGCGCCGGCGCGCTCCTGATCGGCGGCCTGATCGCCACCGTGATCCCGCCCGAAAGCCTCGTGACCCTGCCGCTGCTCGGGGCGGTGAAGGGCTGGCACATCGTCTTCCTGCTGCTGGGCGTCCCGGGCCTGCTGCTGTCGCTGCTGCTGCTGACCGTACGCGAGCCGGCGCGAATGTCGGCGACGGGCCAGGCGGGAGCGGCCGAGCGCGCTAGCCTCGGCGAGCTGTTCCGCCACCTGGGCCGTCATGCCGGCGCCTATGTCGGCATCGGTCTGGGCTTTGCGCTGATGATCTTCGTCGGCAACGGCACCGGCGCCTGGATCCCGGCCTTCCTGACCCGCAAGTTCGGATGGACCACGGCCGAGATCGGCCATTCGTACGGCCTGGTTGTGTTCCTCTGCGGCACCACCGGCGCGCTGACGGGCGGCTTCGTGGCCAGCCTCCTGCGCAAGCGCGGACACGACAAGGCCAACCTGCTGACGGCGGTGTTCGGCTTCGTCGCCCTGATCCCGATCACCGTCAGCTTTCCCCTGATGCCGACGGCGGGGCTGTCCCTGGGCCTGATCGGCCTGATGAACTTCTTCGCCGGCTTCAACTTCGGCGGCGGTCTGGCGGCCTTGCAGGAGCTGACGCCCAACCGCATGCGGGCGCTGGTCTCGGCGGGCTACCTCCTGACGATCAACCTGATCGGCGCGGCGCTCGGCCCGACGGCCGTGGCCGTGGTGACCGACTACTGGTTCCACGACCCGAGCCGCCTGCCGCAAGCCATTTCGGTGACCTGCGCGATCGCCTCGCCGCTGTCGGTGGTGATGCTGCTCATCGGGCTGCGGGGCTACAGCCACGCCCTCAAGACTTCCACCAACGCCTGAACGATCGAGCCCGGCCATGACCACGCATCTGCCCAATGACCAGCGATCGCAGCTCGAGGATCTGTACCGCGAGATGGACCCCAGCGCCCTGACGCCGCTGTGGGAGGTGCTGGCGGCCCTGGTCAAGCCGGAGCCCCGTCCGCAGGCCATCGCCCACAGGTGGTCCTACGATGAGGCGCGCGGCTATCTGATGCGCGCGGGGGACCTAATCAGCGCCGAACAGGCCGAACGCCGGGTTCTGGTGCTGGAAAACCCTGGCATCCGGGGACAGTCGGCGATCACCGGCAGCCTCTATGCCGGCCTGCAGCTGATCCTGCCCGGCGAGATCGCGCCCTGCCACCGCCATACCCAATGCGCGCTGCGCTTCGTGATGGAAGGCAGCGGCGCCTACACCACGGTGGACGGCGAGAAGGCGGTGATGAACCCCTTCGACCTGGTGCTGACGCCCAACTGGCAGTGGCACGATCACGGCAATCCCTCCGACAAGCCGATGATCTGGCTCGACGGCCTGGACATCCCGACCGTGCGGATCTTCGACACGACCTTCTCCGAACGGCTGGACGACAAAGTCCATCCCGAGACCGCGCCCGCCGGCGCGACCCTGGCCACCTATGGGGGCAACCTGAGGCCCTTCCGCGGATCGGCCGCAGACCGCCGGCCCGCCGAGCGTCCGCTGTTCCACTATCCCTATGTCCAATGGCGCCAGGCGCTGACCGTGATGGCCCAGAGCGCGGCGATCGATCCGCATCTCGGTCACGCCCTGGAGTTCACCAATCCGGCCGATGGCGGGCCCGTGCTGCCGACGATCTCGGCTCATGTCCGGCTGATCCCGGCCGGCTTCGAGACCCGCCCGCGCCGCGCCACCGACGGCGCCGTCTTCGTCGTGTGCGAGGGCAGGGGGCGCGCGCGGATCGGCGACACCGAGGTCGAGCTTCGCGAGCGCGACGTGTTCGTCGTCCCGTGCTGGCAATCGCTGGTCCTGCAAGCCGACGAGGACCTGGTGCTGTTCGCCTATTCGGACAAGGCCTCCCAGCAAAAGCTTGGTCTGTACAAAGAGGAATCTCAATGAGCGTTCTGTTCGACGTTCCGGCCGCTCCGGTCGTCAAGACCACCGACGGCAAGGCCTTCCCGGTCCGCCGAGTCTTCTGCATTGGGCGCAACTACGCCGCCCACGCGCGGGAGATGGGGCGCGATCCCGACGCCGAACCGCCGTTCTTCTTCACCAAGTGGGCCGAAACGGTCGTCCCCAGCGGATCCGAGATCGCCTATCCCGGTGAGACCGAGAACTTCCACTACGAAGCCGAGCTGGTCGTGGCTATCGGCAAGGGCGGCCGCCGGATCGCGGTCGAGGACGCCGCGAGCCATATCTACGGCCATGCGATCGGCCTCGACATGACGCGTCGGGACTTGCAATTGGTCGCCCGCGAAAAGGGCCGGCCCTGGGACACCGGAAAGAACGTCGAGCAATCCTCGCCCATCGGCCTGATCCATCCGATCGCCGAGACCGGCGAACTGACTTCGGGCGCCATTCGCCTGGCCGTCAACGACACGGTGAAGCAGGACGCCGACCTGGCCGAGCTGATCTGGTCGGTGAATGAAGTCATCGCCTACGTCTCGCGGTTCTACCGCCTTGAGCCGGGCGACTTGATCTACACCGGCACGCCCGCGGGCGTCGGCGCCGTGGTTCCGGGCGACAGGATCGTGGTCACCATCGCCGGCCTCTCCGACTGCGTGGTCACCATCGGCCCACCGGCCGAGGACTGAGCCGGTGCTGCTGCACGGCTTCTTCCGCTCGGGCGCCTCGCACCGGGTCCGCATCGCCCTGAACCTGAAGGGCCTGGCCTATGAAAGCCGGACCTACGTCCTGCGCGAGGGCGAGCAGCGGTCGGCCGCCTATCTGGCGCTCAATCCCGAGGGGCTGGTGCCAGCGCTTGAGCTTTCCGACGGCGTCGTGCTGACCCAGTCGCTGGCGATCTGCGAATATCTGGACGAGATCCATCCCGAGCCGCCGCTGCTGCCCCGCGATCCGGTCCGCCGCGCCCAGGTCCGAGCCTTCGCCCAGGCCATCGCCTGTGACGTGCATCCGGTTCAGAACCTGAAGGTCCTACGGCGTGTCGAGGCCCTGACGGGCAGCGAAGAGGCGTCCGTCGCTTGGGCGCGGGAGACCATCCAGGCGGGCCTGGACGTCTGCGAACAGAGAGCCGCGCGCGAAGAGGGGCCGTTCTGCTTCGGCGACGCGGTCACCCTCGCCGACATCTGCCTGATCCCCCAGCTGGGCAACGCGCGACGTTTCGGCGCCGAGCTTCGTTGGCCGCGGTTGCTGGCCGTGGAGGCGGCCTGCGACGCGCTCGAGGTCTTCCAACGCGCCGCGCCGCGAAACCAACCCGACGCGGCCTGAGACGTCGCTTCCGATTTTTCGAGACTGGAGAGTTCTCCCCGATGCTTTCGATCGACACCCCGCCGACCCAGGGCGCGGCGACCGGCTGGGATGTGCCGATGGAAGGCGCCGAGGACGAGGTCGCCCGCGGCCTCATCGCCCAGATGACCCTCGCCGAAAAGGTCGAGATGATGTCCGGGCGTGGCTTCTTCACCCAGCTCGCCGAAGACAACCGCGTCTGGGGCGCCCGGCCCTATCGCGCCGGCAGCGGCAATGCGCGGCTGGGCGTTCCGCCGCTGTTGTTCACCGACGGACCGCGCGGCGTGAACCGCGAGGGCTCGACCTGCTTTCCCTGTTCGATGGCGCGCGGGGCGACGTTCGACGCCGACCTCGAGCGCCGGATCGGCGAGGTGATCGGCATCGAGGCGCGCGCGCGTGGCTGCACCTTCACCGGCGCCGTCTGCATCAACCTTCTGCGCCATCCCGCCTGGGGACGGGCGCAGGAAACCTATGGCGAGGACAGCTGGCACCTGGGCGTCATGGGCGCAGCCCTCGGCGCGGGGATCCAGGCCCACAACGTGATCGGCACCGTCAAGCACTTCGCGGTGAACTCGATGGAGAACGCGCGCTTCAAGGTCGACGTGCGCATCGACGAGCGGACGCTGCACGAGGTCTATCTGCCCCACTTCCGCTATTGCCTGGACGCGGGCGTGGCTTCGGTCATGGGGGCCTACAACAAGGTCAACGGCGAGTACTGCGGTCATCACCACGAACTGCTGACGGACATTCTGCGCGGCGAGTGGGGCTTCGACGGCTTCACCCATTCCGACTGGGTGCGCGGCGTGCGCGAGGTGCGCGGCGCGGCGGCTGGCCTGGACATCGAAAACCCCGAGCCGCTGGTTTTCGGCGAAGCTCTTGTGGCGGCGGTCGAGAATGGCGAGATCGCCGAGGCGGTCGTGGACGAAGCCTGCCTGCGCATTCTGCGCATCCAGATCCGCTTTGCGCGGCGGACGGATCCGCTGCCCGTCTATGACGAGCGTCTGGTCGCGTCCGAGCGCCATATCGCCCTGGCGCGCGAAGCCGCGACCAAGGCGGCGGTGCTGCTCGAGAACGATGGCGTCCTGCCGCTGGCGGCGGGCAAGCTCGGCAAGCTGGCCGTCCTGGGGCGGCTGGCCGCGCTTCCGAATGTCGGCGACAACGGCTCCAGCCGGGTCAAGCCGCCGTACGTCGTCACGCCCCTGATCGGCCTGCAACGGGCGCTGGGCGAGGACCGCGTGCTGCATGCCGACGAGAGCGACCTGGTCGCGGTCGCCGCCGTCGCAGGCCAGGCCGACGCCTGCGTCGTCGTCGTCGGCTATACGGCCGAGGAGGAGGGCGAGTACATCATCGGCGATATCGCCCTCGGCGCCGACAAGGACGCTTCGCCGAAGGGCGTTGGCCCTCGCACCAGCATCTCCGATCGCCCTATCGGCGGGGATCGGGCGTCGCTGGGCCTTCCCGAAGAACAGGTCGCGCTGATCCGCGCCGCCGCCGCGTCGGGCAAGCCGGTCATCGTCGTGATCGTGGCGGGTTCAGCGGTCATGGTCGAGGAATGGCGCGAGGCGGCCAATGCGATCGTGCTGGGCTTCTATTCGGGGATGGAGGGCGGCGTGGCCCTGGCCGACCTGCTGCTGGGCCAAGCCAACTTCTCGGGCCGCCTGCCGTTCACGGTGGCCCGCGACGCCGGCGACTATCCGTTCTTCGACGCCGACGCCGACAGCATCGAGTACGGCTATTGGCACGGATACGCCAAGTTCGATCGCGAGGCGATCGAGCCGCGCTATCCCTTTGGCCACGGCCTGTCCTACACGCGCTACGCGCAAAGCCAGCTTCGGGCGTGGCGGGAAGGCGACGAGATTGTCGCCAGCATCCAGGTCGCCAACACCGGCGACGTCGCCGGCGAGCAGGTGGTGCAGTGCTACATCGGTCCGCCGGGCGTTGCGGCCGAGCGTCCGCTGAGCACCCTGCGCGCCTTCACACGGGTCGCCCTCGCGGCGGGCGAAGCCAAGGTGGTCGAGCTCCGCGTTCCGCTCGAAACCCTGCGCTGGCGCGATCCCACGCATCACGACTGGAAGCTGGAGCTCGGCGCCTACAAGGTCTTCGTGGGGGCGTCATCTCGCGACCTGGCCAGCGTCGAGGTGATCGTCGCCTAGGATCGGGCGCGCTGTCAGGTCGAGCCGCGAGCGATGACCTGATGGCGCTTCCGCTCGGCGCGGGCGTCTTCGATCGCGACGGTCTCCCTGGCCTTGCCAAGCTTGGCCCGATGGCGATCGACGAGCATCTCGACACCGCGACGCGCCAGCGCCTCGACGTCCTGGCGCACGGTCGAGAGCGGGGGCCAGATCTTGGCGGCGATCGGCGCGTCGTCGAAGCCGGCGATGGCCAGGTCCTCGGGGATCTTCAGGCCGCGCTGGTGAGCGACCAGGCTGACGCCCGCCGCCATGTCGTCGTTGCTGGCGAAGATCGCCGTTGGCGGCGTGCGGAGGTTCAGCAGGGCTTCGCCGGCGGCGAGCCCCGATCCGAACGAGTAGTTCCCGGCCGCGATCAGCTCGGGATCGATCTCGATGCCGTGCTTGGCGCAGGCGAGCCGATAGCCGTCAAGGCGTGCGCGGGTGGCCATCTGGCCTTGCGGACCAGTGACGAAGCCGATCCGGCGATGGCCGCGCTCGATCAGGTGGGTGGTCATGTCGCAGGCCGCCGCCCGCTCGTCGACGCCCACGCAGTCGATGCCGGGAAGGGGATCGCCCTGGGCGATGGCCGAGATCGGCACGTCGATGCGGTCGGTGACGCCGGCGTCGCTCAGCAGCTCGCAATAGGGGGGATTGAGCAGGAGGGCGTTGGCGCCGCCCCGCACCAGCCAGTCGACCGCCTCCATGGCGTCGTCCACCTCCAGCGTGTCGCACTTGCGTAGGAGCACCTGAGCGCCGAGGTTGGCCGCGGCGTTGAGGCAGCCGACGAGCATGGCGCTGAGAAACTCGTTCTCGGCGTTGCGATAGACGATGCCGATCTGGATGGCGTTGGCCGAAGCCAGCTGCCGCGCGGCCTTGTTGGGCACGTAGCCCAGCGTCTTGACCGCATCGAGAACCGCGTGCCGGGTCTCTTCGCGCACCCGCTTCGTCCCGTTGAGGACGTGGGACACGGTCATCGCCGACACGTTGGCCCGGGCCGCCACCGCCTGGATCGTCACGGCCCCACCCGCGGCGCGCTTTCGCGCGCGTATCGTGCGCTCTTCCATGCGTCGTTCAGTTCTCACCCAGTCGCCCGTCGCCGGGCGGTGCAAATCGGCTAAGGCGCGAGCGCGAGCCAACCCGCGCCGATATCGTGCTGGAAACCCCTGCTGAAATCCAGAGCGTGATGGTCGCCAGGGAAAAGCGGGTTGACAGCGGGAGCATCTGGTTTAGCGTTAACCCAAAAGGGCGAGGGAGGAAAGTCGCCATGGCTTCACAGGCCGACAAGATGAAGGATTCGGCGCTCGGTGTAAGCTCGCCACCTCGCCGCCGGCGGCTGCGCGGCCTGCTGGTCGCGTGTTCGGCGTTGTTGGCGGTTCAGGTGCTTTCGGGCGGCGCCGTGGCCCAGGCGGCCGAGACGGCGCCACGGACGCCGACGGCGGCGCGCGTCGCCGAGCAGGGACGTCCGAACGTCCTGCTGATCATCTCCGACGACTTGAACACGCGCCTTGGAACCTATGGCGGCGCGGCGCTGACCCCGAACATCGACCGGCTGGCCAGCGAAGGCGTGCGGTTCGATCAAGCCTATTCGCAGTTTCCCTGGTGCGCGCCCAGCCGAGCCTCGTTCCTGACCGGACTGCGTCCTTCCGCGGTGGGTGTGCTGGACCTGCACACGCCACTCCGCAACAAGGTCGCCGACCTCGTCACCCTGCCCGAGTACTTCCGCCAGAGCGGCTACTTCACGGCGCGCTCGGGCAAGATTTTCCACCAGGAAGTGCCGAGCGGCGTCGGCCATGCGGGACCTGACGATCCGCAGTCGTGGAACGTGGCGCTGAACCCCGCCGGCCGTGACCTGCCGCTCGAACCGAAGATGCACAATCTGACGCCTGGTCTGGGACGGGGCTCGACCCTGGGCTGGCTGGACGGCGACGGTCCCGACAACGCCTATACCGACGGCAAGGTGGCCGACGACGTGATCGCGCTGCTGTCGCGCCAGAAGACCGGCGGCCAGCCGTTCTTCATCGCCGCCGGCTTCTATCGTCCGCACACGCCGGAGATCTCGCCCAAGGCCTATTTCGAGCGCTATCCCCAGGCCTCGATCGCGACGACGCCCGTCAAGGACGCCACCAAGCCGCTGGACATCACCAGCGCCTGGTCGCCAGACGACTTCGGCATGAACACCGAGGAACAGAAGGCCTTCATCCGCGCCTACTACGCCTCGACCTCGTACATGGACGCCCAGGTCGGCCGGATCCTGGAGGCCCTGAAGGCGCGGGGTCTGGATCGGAACACCATCGTCGTCTTCGTCAGCGACCACGGCTTCCTGCTTGGCGAGCATCATCAGTGGATGAAGAACGTCCTCTGGGAACAGTCGACGCGCGTCCCCCTGATCATTCGGGCGCCCGGCATGGCCGGGAACGGCGGCCAGAGCGGCAAGCTGGTCGAGCTGGTCGATCTGTTCCCCACGCTCGTCGACCTGGCCGGGCTCAAGCCCGTCGCCGCCAACCAAGGCTCCAGCATGGCCGGGCTGCTGAAGGACCCCGGCGATAAGGCCTGGGACAAGCCCGCCTTCAGCCAGATCGCCGGCGGGCGCAGCGTGCGAAGTGGCCCGTGGCGCTACACCGAGTGGCAGGCGGGAAAGCTGGGGCGCGAACTCTACAACGTCGAGCAGGATCCTCAGGAGGCCCGCAACCTGGTCGACGACCCGGCCAATGCCGCGGTGATCGCGCGCCTCAGCGCCATGCTGCCCAAGGATGTCGAGGTCCGGCGCAAGCCGCTGGCCTACGATCCCGCGGCCGATTGCCTGCACATGCCGCCGAATCTGGCCAAGGCGGTCGGCACGGCGTGCCAGGCCAGGCTCGATCCATGATCCGGCGCCCATCTCCAACGCGCCGGACCTGGCTGAGAGGGCTCATGGCCGGAACGGCCATGAGCCTGGTGGTCGCCGGCCCGGCCGGCGCGGCCGGCCGGAACAAGCCCGACATCGTCGTCATCGTGTTCGATGATCTCGGCTTCTCGGACTTCGGCTGCTTCGGTTCCGAGATCGAGACCCCGGCGATCGACGCGCTCGCCAAGGCGGGCCTGCGCTACACCGCGTTCGACACCAAGGCGATCTGCTCGCCGTCCCGGGCGGCCCTCCTGACCGGGCGCAACGGCCACACGGTCAACATGGCCGATCTGGCGGCGGGCGAAGGGCCGGGCGCCGAAGCGCGCAGCGCGACCACGCCGGGCGTCATGCGCCGGGACGCGCAGATGCTGCCGGACGCTTTGCGCCGCGCGGGCTACGCCACCTTCGCCATGGGCAAGTGGCACCTCGCCCCGGTCTGGGAGGATGGGCTGCCGGGCAACAACGCTCACTGGCCGCTGCAGGTCGGCTTCGATCGGTTCTACGGCTTCAAGATGGGCTGGGACGATCAGTATAGGCCCAGGCTGATCCGCCAGAACGAAGCGATCGGCCAGCCCGACGCGCCCGGCTATCATTTCTCCAAGGCGATCGTCGACGAGTCCATCGCCGCGATCGACGGGACGCCCAAGGACAAGCCGTACTTCCTGTACCTGGCGCTCGGCGCCACCCACGCGCCGCTGCAGGTTCCCAAGCCCTATGTCGACCGTTACCGCGGCCGCTTCGACGCGGGTTGGGACTCGCTGCGCGAGGCGCGTTTCAAGCGCATGAAGGCGATGGGGATCCTGCCCGAGGACTGCGCCCTTCCGGCCGCCAACAGCGGGGATCGCCGCTGGGCCGATCTGAGCGATGACGAGCGCAAGGTCTATGCCCGCTACATGGAAACCTATGCGGGTTTCCTGACCCATGCCGACGAGCAGGTCGGGCGCTTGGTCGAGCATCTTCGCCATACGCGGCGCCTCGACAACACGCTGATCCTGGTCATTTCGGACAATGGCGGTTCAGCCGAGGCGGGACAGCCTGGCAGCTTCGACCAGCTCTATCCGCCCAAGCCGGCCGACGTCGCCAAGCTGGCGGCGGATCTCGACGCGCTTCAGACCCACCACATCGGCTATCAGCGGCCATGGGCCATGCTCAGCGACACGCCCTACCGTCGCTACAAGGGCTGGCCGCACTTGGGCGGGGTGCGCACGCCTCTGATCGCCAGCTGGCCGGCGGGCATTCGCGATGCGGGCGCGGTGCGGCGCCAAGCGGTGGACATCATCGACCTGGCCCCGACCCTGGTCGAGGCGGCCGGGGCGCGGTTCGCCGGGACGCTCGACGGACAGGCGCAGTTGCCGGTGGCAGGGCGGTCGATCGCCGCGACCTTCAAGTCGTCCTCGGCGCCGGATCCTCGCCCCGTCCAATATTTCGAGCTGAGGGGCAACCGCGCCATCCGTCTGGGACGCTGGCGCGCGGTGGCCGTCCACCGGCTCGGGACGCGGTTCGAGGACGATCGCTGGGCCTTGTACGACCTGAAGGCGGATCCCGCCGAGGCGCGCGATCTGGCCGCCAGCATGCCGCGCAAGCTGGAAGAGCTGAAAGCCGCCTGGTGGGGCGAAGCCAAGCGTTATGGCGCGCTTCCGTTGGGCGAGGGGCCTGAATACGTTCGCAAGCTTGATCGCTATCGCGACGCCTTCCTGCCCGACTAGGACGCTCGACAATGAGGACACGTCTCAAATCCGCACCGGTGACCGAAGGCATGATCCGCCTTGCGGGCGGCGCCTTCACCATGGGGGAAGAGAGCTTCTATCCCGAGGAGCGTCCGCTGAGGCGTGTGAAGGTCGATCCCTTCTGGATCGACCCGACGCCGGTGACCAACCGGCAGTTCGCCGCGTTCGTGGCCGACACCAACTACAAGACCTTCGCCGAGACGCCGCCGAACCCGAAGGACTATCCTGGGCTGGATCCGGAGATGGCTCATGCGGGATCGCTGGTCTTCCGCAAGCCGGTCGGTCCAGTGGGCCTGAACGACTGGACGCAGTGGTGGCAGTTTTGCGTCGGCGCCAGCTGGCGCCATCCGCAGGGAGCCGACAGCTCGCTGGAGGGCTTGGACGACCATCCCGTCGTGCACGTGACCCACCAGGACGCCAAGGCCTATGCCGAGTGGGCGGGCAAGACCCTGCCGACCGAGGCGGAGTGGGAGTTCGCCGCGCGCGGCGGGCATGACGACGGCCGGGCCTATCAATGGGGCGCCGAACTGGCGCCGGAAGGCCGGATGCTGGCCAACTACTGGCAGGGCGCCTTTCCGGTCGAGAACACCGCCGAGGACGGGTGGGAGACCTCCAGCCCCGTCCGCAGCTTTCCGGCCAACGACTACGGCCTCTACGACATGATCGGCAACGTGTGGGAGTGGACGCACGACTGGTATGTCCAGCCCAAGGCCGTCGAGAAGAAGAAGGGATCGGCCTGCTGCGCCGTGTCCAATCCGCGCGGCGGCGCCAAGGGCGACAGCTACGACCCGCACGCGCCGGGCATGAAGATCGCGCGCCGCGTGACCAAGGGCGGCTCGCATCTGTGCGCCGAGAACTACTGCCGTCGGTATCGCCCGGCGGCCCGGCAGGGCCAGCCGATCGACAGTTCCACAAGCCATATCGGCTTTCGATGCGTCGTCCGCGGCGCCCGCACGGACTGATGGACGGCGGCGATCAATGAAATGTTTGGGGAGAGATTTCGCGTGACCAGGACGATAGCCAAACCCGGCGCGATCCGCCGCACGCTCGCGCGCGTTGCGCGGCAGGCCCTGTTGCCGGCGCTGCTGGCGACTTCCGCGCTGGTCGCGCCGATAGGCTCCGTCGCCCAGGAGAGCGCGTCGTCGACGAATCCGGCGCGTGGGGCGGCGGTCGCGCGCACGGAGGGGCCGCCGAACGTCATCGTGATCCTGGCCGACGATGTCGGGGTCGAGGCCTTCCGGCTGTACGGCGGTTCGATCGCCACGCCCAATCTGGAGCGCCTGGCCAATGAGGGCGTCACCTTCGACAGCGCCTTCGCCACGCCGCTGTGCTCACCCAGCCGCACACGCCTGATGACGGCCCGAGAGAACGCCAAGAACTATGAGGCCTTTGGCTTCCTGAGCCCGGGCGAAAAGACCTTCGGCAACCTGTTCTCCGACGCCGGCTACGCGACCTCGATCATCGGCAAGTGGCAGCTGAGCGGCAACGGCTTCGACGACCGGGTCGGGATCTCGCCGGAAGGCGCGGGATTCAGGGAGTCGCTGCTGTGGCAGCTGAAGTCGGGTCCCTCGCGGGGCTCCCGCTACTGGGGGCCGACCCTGTGGGCCAACAGCCAGCCCAAGCTGCACGAGGAAGGCTTCGGACCGGACCTGGCGAACCAGGCGGCCATCGACTTCATCGAAACCAACAAGGCCAAGCCCTTCTTCCTCTACTATCCCATGGTGCTGGTGCACGACCCGTTCGTCGGCGTGCCGGGCAAACTGGACGCCGAGGGCGAGCAGGCCAAGTTTCGCGGCATGATGCAGTACATGGACGACCTTGTCGGCAAGCTGCTGGACCGGGTCGACGCGCTGGGCCTGCGCGAACGGACGCTGATCGTGTTCACCGCCGACAACGGCACCAACCAGCGCATCTACTCGATCCGCAACGGCCAGCAAGTGAGCGGCGGCAAGGGCCTTCCGACCCTGACCGGCACCCACGTGCCGATGGTGATGAGCTGGCCCGGCCACATGCCGGCGGGCGTGCGAAGGTCCGGCCTGACCGACTTCGCCGACGTGCTGCCGACCATCGCCGACGCCGCCCAGCTGCCGGTCTCCTGGCAGATCGACGGGGTCAGCCAGTTGCCGGTGGCGCGCGGCGAGCGCCCGGCGGTGCGCGAGGCGATCTACCAGCACTATGCGCCGACCTGGGTGTTCAAGCCGGTGGGTTTCGCTTTCGACCGTGATCGCAAGCTCTATTCGGACGGCCGCTATGTGGCGCTCAACCTCGAGCATGACGTCGAGACGCCGATCGACACGACCCGCCTGAGCAGCGACGAACAACGCCGCTACCGCAAGCTCAAGGCGATCGTCGACGCCGACAAGCGGCCGTTCGATCCGGTCCGCTTCCCGTGGTGCAAGGGCCGCAAGCCGACGAAGGAAGGCGGCGACCCGACGGTCGTCGGCTGCGGCATGAAGCCGTTCGACATCGGCGAATAAAGAACAAGGGCGCGCCGGCGATCGACAGCGGGCGGCGGGAGGAGTGACGGTGATGGTCCAGAACGGCGTAGGCGCCTCGCGACAGGGCGAGCATACCCGGCGGCGGCTGCTGCGAGGCGGCGCCGCCCTGCTGGCGGGGACGGCCGTGGGCGGCGTGGCGCGGGCCGCGCCCGCCCGGCCGAACATCCTGTGGTTCGTCAGCGAGGACAACAATCCCTTCATCGGGGCCTATGGCGATCGTCTGGCGCACACGCCGACGATCGACAAGCTGGCGCGGGAAGGCGTCCTCTTTCGTCACGCCTATAGCAACGCCCCGGTCTGCGCGCCGTCGCGCTTCGGCATCCTGACCGGCGTCTATCCGGAAGCGTGCGCGCCCGCCAACCACATGCGGGCCCGCGCCGCCTTGCCGGCGATGCTCAAGACCTATCCGGAACTGCTGCGCCAGGCCGGCTACTACGTCACCAACAACGACAAGACCGACTACAACTGCGACGTCGACCCGGCGCGGATCTGGGACGACAGCAGCAAGGCCGCCCACTGGCGCGGCCGCCCCCAGGGCGCGCCGTTCATGGCCGTCTTCAACACCATGACCACCCACGAGTCCCGGCTGTTCGATCCCACGCCCGGTCGCGTGAAGCCCGAGGAGGTGACGCTGCCGGCCTATGTCCCGGACACGCCCGGGATCCGCCAGGACTACGCCAGCTACTACAATCTGATGGAGCGGATGGACGGCGAGCTGGCCAGCCGGCTGGCCGAACTGGAAGCCGACGGCCTGGCCGACGACACCATCGTCTTCTACTACTCCGACAACGGCGGGACGCTGCCGCGGTCCAAGCGCTATTGCTACGAGGAAGGCCTGCGCTGCGCCCTGGTCGTGCGCGTGCCGCCCAAGTGGCGGCATCTGGCGCCGGCCGCGCCGGGCGGCGAGATCGATGCGCCGGTCAGCTTCATCGACCTGGCCCCGACCCTGCTGGCGCTCGCGGGCGTCCCGCAGCCGGCGACGATGAACGGCAAGCCGCTGATGGGCCGCGGTTCGAAGACTGAGCGCCGCTACGTGTTCGGCATGCGCAACCGGATGGATGAGCGCTACGACTTCGTGCGCACGGTGACGGACGGCCGCTACCGCTACATCCGCAACTACATGCCGCATCGCCCGAACGGCCAGAACCAGGCCTATGAGTGGCTGGCCAAGGGCTATCAGGATCTGGACCGCCTGCATCTGGCCGGCAAGCTGAACCCGATCCAGGAGCGCTTCTTCCAGCCGCGGCCGTACGAGGAGTTCTACGACCTGTCGGTCGATCGCGACGAGATCGACAACCGGATCGCCGACCCGGCCCATGCGGCGCGGATCGAGCGCATGCGCCGCGCCCTCGACGCGCACATGCTTTCCATCAACGACAACGGCTTCATTCCGGAGGGCGGGGAAGCCGAGGGCTACCTGGCCAGCCGCGCGCCCGGCGCCTATCCGCTCCAGGCCATCATGGCGCTGGCCGCCACGGCGGGCAGGCGCGACGCCAAGGCCGTCCCGTTTCTGCAGGCCAAGCTCTCGGACGCCAATCCGGTGATCCGATATTGGGCCGCGACGGGACTGCTGATCCTCGGCGCCGACGCGGCGCCGGCGGCCGGCCGCTTGCTGGAAGTGATGAGGGACGACCCGTCCAAACCAGTGCGGATCGCCGCAGCGGAGGCTGCAGCCCATGTCGGTCACGGTCCCGAGGCGGTCGCCGTCCTGGTTTCGTTGATGGCGCCGGGTGAAACGGCCGCCGTGAGCCTGCAGGCGGTGAACGCCCTGACCTATGTTCCCGACCCGAAACCCGCCTTGCCGGCGATCCGAGCGGCGGCGCGGAGCGAGCAACAGTATGTCCGGGATGCGTCCCGTTATCTCGAGGCCGTGCTGGATGGCGTCTACGACCCCGGGAAGCCGCTCTTCGACCTGGAGCGCATGCGGCGGGCGATGAAGGGCGGCGGTTAGCCGCCGACGCTGGCAGCCCGAAGAAAGATGCAGGCGTAGGCCGCCAGAAGGCGCCGCGCCACCTCAGGAGACCCGGAAATGAAACCCATGCTCTCGACCCTTCGCGCACTGGGCGCGGCTTTGCTGGCGACGGCGTGCGCGGTGGGCGCGCGGGCCGAGCCGGCGCCGCCTCCGCCGCCGCCTGCGAGCCATCCCAACATCGTGTTCGTGCTGGTCGACGACCTGCGCTTCGACGCGATGGGCTTCCTGAACCCGGGCCTGAAGACGCCCAACATCGACTTCCTGGCCCGCAACGGCGTCTACTTCCCCAACGCGGTGGTGACCTCGTCGCTGTGCTCGCCCAGCCGCGCGACGATCCTGACCGGGATGACGGCGCGCAATCATGGCGTCATCGACAACAACAATTCCTCGGAAGCGGGCCTGACCTTCTTTCCGAAATACCTGCAGGCGGCCGGCTACCAGACCGCCTTCGTCGGCAAGTGGCACATGGGCGACGCCAATGACGGGCCGCGACAGGGGTTCGACCGCTGGATCAGCTTCCTGGGCCAGGGCAACTATTTCCCGACCGACGGCCTGACCCCGCAGCAGGTGGCGGCCGGCCAGCGCAACATGCTCAATGTCGACGGCAAGGAGACGGCGCAGAAGGGCTACATCACCGACGAACTGACGGACTATTCCATGGACTGGCTGGAGCACGGCCGCGACAAGTCCAAGCCGTTCTTCCTCTATCTGTCGCACAAGGCCGTGCACTCGGACGTCAAGGCCGCCGAGCGCTATGCCGACCAGTACAAGGATCTCGACATCAAGCTGCCGACCAGCATGGCCGACACGCCCGAGAACAATCGCGGCAAGCCGATGTGGGTGCGCAACCAGCGCAACAGCTGGCATGGGGTGGACTTCTTCTACAACCAGGACCGGCCGCTGAAGGACTACATGCGCGAGTACTATCGCGGGCTCAGCGCCGTGGACGACAGCGTCGGACGCATCCTCAAGTACCTGCGCGACAACCACCTGGAGGACAACACCATCGTGGTGTTCTTCAGCGACAACGGCTTCCAGTTCGGCGAGCACGGGCTGATCGACAAGCGCGACGCCTACGAGGCCTCGATCCGGGTGCCGATGGTCGCCTATGCGCCGGGACGCTTCGCCAAGGGCGCGGTGATCGACAACCGGGTGCGCAACCTCGACCTGGCCCCGACCTTCCTGGACGCCGCCGGCGCGCCGCGTCCGGCCCAGTTCGAGGGCCAGAGCGTGCTGCCCCTGGCCAGCGGCAAGGTCAAGCCACAGGACTGGAAGGAGCAGGACTTCGTCTACGAATACTACTGGGAATGGACCTTCCCCCAGACCCCGACGACCTTCGCCATCGAGCGGGGGCGGATGAAGTACATCCAGTACCACGGCGTCTGGGACCTGGATGAGCTGTACGACCTGGCCAAGGATCCGGACGAGATGACCAACCTCATCGACGATCCGGCCTATCTCCAGGCCAAGATCGAGCTGCGCAAGGCGCTGTATCAGCAACTGACCAACGCCAAGGGCCAGACGGTGGTGCCGTTCACCGAGCGCACCAGCCAGGGCCAGGTGTTCCGCAGCCTGGCCGGCGCCAAGGCCGCCGAGTTCCCCGAAACCTGGCTGCGGCCGGCCAACCCCGTCGACCGCTACAACGGACTGTTCCCGGACTCGCCCGCCAAGCTGGAGGCCCAGAAACAGGGCAAGCCTTATCGTCCCCAGCCGCACTAAGCGGGGCGCTCTGATCGCGTGTCACGACTTTTGCCGTGGACGCTGCAGAAGGTCTTCGCCGCGAGACACGCCGCCCTGCAAATCCTGCTAGAGGTTGGGTCGATGACAAGGAACGACCAGAAGCGCGTGACGATCGTCGACATCGCGCGCGAAGCGGGCGTCTCGATCAAGACGGTGTCGCGGGTCCTCAATCGCGAGGAGGGGGCCAGCGCCGAGGTCCGCTCCCGTGTCGAGACCGTCATCGAGAAGATGGGCTACCGCCCCAATGCTTCGGCCCGCAGTCTGTCCAGCCGCCGAAGCTATCTGATCGGCGTGATCTTCCAGCGCCTGGGCGGCTATCACTATGTCGGCGAGGTGCAGACCGGCGCGCTGCGGGCGACGCGGCGTGGCGGCTACCAACTCGTGGTTGAACAGGTGGAAACGCCGGACGGCGTGTTCGACGCCGAGGCCGTTACTGCCATCCTCCGCAACACCACCTTCGACGGCCTGGTGCTGACGCCGCCGCTCTGCGACGATCCGCGGATCCTGGAGGCGGTCGAGGCGGCGGACTTGGCCTATGTCCGCATGGCCCCCAACGCCGATCTGGATCGCGCGCCCTATGTCTGGATGGACGACGAAGGCGCGGCGCGCGAACAGACCCTGTCTCTGTGGGAAATGGGCCACCGACGGATCGCCTTCGTCGCCGGGCCGGAGGATCATCGCGCCGCCATCCAGCGGCGCCAAGGCTACCTGAGGGCGATGGCTGAGCGCGGCGTGGCGGTTCCCGACGCCTGGATCGCGTCGGGCGACTTCTTTGGCATGTCCGGCTTCAAGGCCGGCGACGCGCTGCTGTCTCTGCCGGAGCCGCCAACGGCGATCTTCGCGGGGAATGACGAGATGGCCATCGGCGTGCTCGCGGCGGCGGCGAAACACGGCGTGCCGGTTCCAGATCGACTTTCGGTCGTGGGCTTTGACAATGCTCCGAACGGCGCATCGGCCTGGCCGCCCCTGACCACGGTTCACCAGCCTATCGCCGAGATGGCCGAGGCGGCGGTGGACCTCTTGATCAAGCGCTTTGGCGACGCGCGATTCCGTGAACAGGAACATTCACGCAAGCTGGACTACCGGCTGGTGGTGCGGGATTCCGTGAGCCCAGTGTGACGCCGCATAGCCGATATCTGGGCAACCATGGGGAATTAAAAGGTCGTGAGGGAGGGGCGCTGGCGGGAACCGCCAGCGCCTGGACGGCCTGTCATCTCCGATCCGAAGGACTGATCGGATGGATCGAGCACGACAGTCGGCGGAGGGCGCCCCAGCCTAGAACCGGCGGCTCAGGCTGAGGCCCCATTCACGGGGGCGTCCGAAGCTGGCTTCCTTCAGCCCGAAGCCGCTGGAGGCGTTGCCCGACACCATGTAGCGCTCGTTCGACAGGTTCGTACCGAACAACGCCGCTTGCCACGTCTGGTTCGGCGAGGCGTAGGCCAGCCGGGCGCCGAACAGGTCGTAGGCGGGTTGGGTCAGGTCGGGATCATTGGCGACGTCGTTGTAGACGGTGCTGTAGTGCGTCCAATCGGCCCGAGCGGTCAGGCGGCCTCCGCCCGGCAGGTCATGGCCGTATTCGACGCCGCCGTTCAGCGTCCATTTCGGAGCCTTGACGAAGTGGGTGGCCAGCGTGATCGGCAACACCTGTCCGGCGGCCAGGCCCGCGCCGACCTCGGTGTATTTGGCGTCCATGTAGCCACCGCCGAAATTGAAGCTCCAGCTGGCGGTCGGTCGGGCTTGAAGCTCGACCTCGACCCCCTTGACCTTGCCCGCCGCGGCGTTGGCCACGAAGTTGCGCGGGGTCTGGTTCACCGTGACCTGGATGTCCTGATAGTCGCTGTAGTAGCCGGCGACGTTGAGGATCAGGCGACGGTTCAGCCAGGCGGTCTTGGCGCCGGCTTCATAGGTGAGCAGCGTTTCGGGCTGGTATTCGGTGACCTCGCTGGCGTCGTTCAGCGGACGAGCGTTGAAGCCGCCGCTCTTGAAGCCCTTTCCGACCGAGCCATAGAGCAGGACGTCTGGCGTGGCCTTGAATTCCAGGCCGACCTTGGGCGTGAACGAGTTCCACGACCCGCCCGGGCTGACCTGGGCGATGACGCCGCCGTCACGGATGCGGCGATGATCGAGCACGTAGTCCTTCTCGTCGCGATTGTAGCGGGCCCCGAGCGTGGCGCTGAGCCGGTCGGTCAGGGTCAGGCTGCCTTGAGCGAACAGGGCGTAGGTGGTGCTGGTCACCTTGGTGTAGACCGCCGCCGAGGGGCTGTAGGGCGGCGGCGAGGCGCCCGGCGCCAGGCCCAGCGCCAGTTTGGCGTAGCCGGAGTCGGTCCCGCGCTCGCGGAACACATAGGCGCCGGTCACCCAGGTCAGGCGGTCATCGAACGACAGGCCGCTGAACTGGAATTCCTGACTGTATTGGGCCTGGACGTCGTGGTTGAAGGTCTCGCGGAAGGTGAAGGGCGTGTTGTCCCCATCGCGGGCGAAGGTCGCCTTGAGGCCACGCATGGCGCTGATGCTCTTGAAGGTGATCCCGCCGAGGTCCCAGGAGACGGTCGCCGAACCGCCCCACAGATCCAGATCGTTGATGTTGGGACCCGTGCCATAGGTCGTGAAGGGGCTGTCCGTCAGGAACGAGGTGTTCAGCGACTTGGCCCCGTTCGGAGCGGTGATCCCCAGGCCTGGGGCGACATAGGTGTTGAAGTTGCCCATGAAGGGGCCGATCGCGAAACCCGGAACGGCGCCGATGACCAGCAGCTTCTGCGGCGCCGAATGCTCCCGCGCTCGGGTGTAGTCGGCCGACAGGCTGACAGTGACCTTGTCGGACGGTTCCCACAGCAGTTGCGCGCGCGCCGCCGTGGCGTTTCGGTCGCCCAGATCATCGCCGGTGAGCAGGCGCTTGCCGTAGCCGTCACGCGTCAGGCGCGCCGCCGACAATCGCGCCGAGACCTTCTCGCCAAGCGGGATGTCGACATGCCCTTTGACGTCCAGTCGGTCATAGCTGCCGGTGACGCCCTCGATCTGGCCGCCGAACGTGTTCTTGGGCTGGTCGGTGGTGATCAACACTGCGCCGCCGATGGTGTTCTTGCCGAACAGCGTGCCCTGCGGTCCGCGCAGCACCTCGATGCGGCTGACGTCGAAGGCGTCCAGCGTGCCGCCGATCGAGCGGGCGTAATAGACGCCGTCGACATAGACGCCCACGCCGGGGTCGCTGAAGATGGCGAAGTCGTTCTGGCCCACGCCGCGGATGAAAACCGTGGCGTTGTAATTGCCGCCGCTCAGCGCCGCCGCGCCATCGAAGCGGATGCTGGGAGCGAACTTGGCGATCTGGTCGACACTGTCGACACCTCGGCTCTGCAGCGCCTCGCCCGCGAGGGCTGTGACGGCGACGGGCGTGTCTTGCAGACGCTCCTCGCGGCGACGCGCGGTGACGACCACCTCTTCGATCTGCACGGTCGGCGCTTCGGCCTGTCGCGCGGCGGCGGGCGAGGCGATGACCTGCGCGCCCGTGGCGGCGCAGATCAGCAGTCCCCCAGCGCGCAGGCGCCTGGAGATATTCCCATTCCTGGGCATCTGTTTCCTCCTGGTACGTCGATGTTTTTTGGTTCGACGAACCCCCGAGCGTCCGCCGTCAACGCGCACTTTGTTATGAGTACTAACTATTATGGAACATGATTGTATGCTGGGATCAATTGGCCAATGTCGGCGAGCGAGACTTTCGACGAACGCTGTTGCGCGAACGCCGCTGGGTGACCACGGCGCGAATCCGCCCGTTGTGATAGGAAGGCCGGAGTGGCGGGAAAGAAGCAGGAATGATCGACGCGGGTGAGCGTGTGGCGCCGACCGGCGAGGGCGTATCGCTGGGGGGACTGGAAACCACGGTTGGATTTCTGCTCCGCCTGGCGCAGGTCGCGGTCTTCAAGGATCTTCTGGCGGCCCTGAAACCTTTCGATCTGCGTGTTACCGATCTGTCGGTGTTGCTGGTGATCGAAGCCACGCCGGGCCTGCATCAGCGCGCCATCGGCGATGTGCTGCGGATCCAGCGTCCCAATCTGGTGACCATCATCGACCAGCTGGAAGCTCGCAGGCTGGTGCGGCGGGGACCTGTCGCGGATGACCGCCGCGCCTACGCCCTTCGCTTGACGTCGGAAGGCGAGGCGCTGTTGCGCGAGGCCAAGGTCGCGCACGCCGAACATGGCCGTAAGGTCCTAGACGCCCTCGGCGACCTCGAGCCCGAGCGGATGCTGGCCGCTCTGGAGCGTATCGCCGCCCTCTGAAGGCGATGTCGCCCTGTCAGTCCTCTGGCTTAGAGGCTCGCTCCGTCGGCAAGAATTGCTCTTCATCGCGGCGACGCGCACTCCGGCGCTTGTGGCGGGAGCACGGGCGCCATCCCGCCGGTGCGCCAGTTCCAGGACTGGATCCCGGAGGCTCGGCGTCGACACATCACCCGCTCGTGCAGGGCGTACATGCCCGGCATGAAATCCGTCGACGCCTTTGGACGGTCGGCGAAGGTCATGAAGGCGCTGTCGGCGCCGAAAGCGCTCCAGGCGGGACCGCGCTCGGACGTCGGCTTTCCGCTTCGCGCGAAGCTGGTCCAATAGTCGAGCATCGCGTCGGAGAGGTGGCGCTCAGCGGCCGTGTCGGGGATCGCCGGCCAGGCTGGCGGGGTTTCGGTGATTGTCCCGAAGACAAAGGGCACCTCGCTGGCGTGAAAGCCAGTCAGGCCGGCCGCGTCGGCGCTCGGATAGCTGTGGCTGAAATAGTAGAGGAACGCGGGCTGGCCGAGGGACGCCTGCTTGCGCACCAGGCGCTCGGACGTCCAACCGAAGACGGCGTCGCGCGTGCTGTCCAGTCCCCTCTGGGCGAGATCACCGCTGGCGGGATAGAGCCGCAGATAGTCGTCGGCCAGATCGCGATAACGTTCCTTGATCTCATCGGCATAGGCCGCCGGGCTCGCCGGGATAGGCGGGGCCAGGAAACGGAGCGTGCGGATCTCGCCGCTGTTGAAGCCGGCCATCAGCGGCACGGTAGCCTGCTCGCCGTGGTCGAACGTGTCGACGAGCTGGCGTTTGAGGACCTTCCCGTCGACCGTGCCGTTCGGGGCATAGCCGGCCGTCGCGGAGGCATCGACCAGTCGCTGGGCGTCCATGGCTCGCAGCGCCGCGACGTCAGGCGCCTTCAATTGGGCCGTGAGCCAGAGGCCGATGGCCTCGGCCGAGAATTCCTCGCCTTGCTTGGCGCGCAACTCGGGCATGGTGAAGAGATAGCCGCTCTCCACGATCGCCTTGTCGAAGGCGCCGCGCGCCTTGGGCGAGGCAAGCAGGAGTTCGGTGCTGAGCGCGCCGGCCGACTCGCCGAAAATCGTGATGTTACCGGGATCGCCCCCGAAGGCGGCGACGTTGTCGCGCACCCAGCGCAGCGCCTGGATCTGATCGAGCAGTCCATAGTTGCCGGAGGTGTCGTCGCTCGATTCCTTGCTGAGTTCCGGATGGGCCAGGTAGCCGAGCACGCCCAGGCGATAGTTGATCGAGACTAGGACGACCCCGCGCTTGGCGAACGCCGCGCCGTCGTACATCTTCGAATGGCCCGATCCCCAGATCAGGGTCCCGCCGTGGATCCAGACCATCACCGGAGCCTTGCGCGCGTTGACGGGGGCGGTGACGTCGAGCGTCAAGCAGTCCTCCGACATCGGCGTCTTGCCGCGATCATAGGGGCCGGCCGCCATGGGCGGCTGCATGCAGGCCACGCCCATCGCCTGCGCCGTGCGAACGCCCGTCCAGCGGGGCATCGGCGCCGGCGGACGCCAGCGACGCTCGCCGAGTGGCGGCAGCGCGTAGGGGATCGCCCGGAACACCTCGGCGCCGCCCTCGCGCAGGCCCATCACCGAACCGGCGGGCGCATTAACGACAGGCGTGTCAGCTGGCGCAGCGAAAGCCGGAACCGCGGCGCAGGCCATGACAGACGCGGCCAAGGCGGTGGCCAGCAGGCGCGGGAGACCTTTCATGACGGGCTTCCTTCCAGGGCGCGCTCCTTGCGGCGGATCAGGCGCGCGAGGATCAGGAATAGCGCCGCGCCGATCAGGTACATCGGCGCGAGCGCGAAATAGGCGGCTTGCAGGGCATGTCCGCCGTGGGTGGGGCGGAAATGGTCGCTGAGCATGCCGACATAGGTCGGACCGAGCCCGAGACCGATCAGGTTCATCACCAGCAGTAGCAGGGCGCCGGAGATCACGCGCCGTTCGGGCGCGACTTCGCCCTGCACGAAGGTGACGGTCGCCGACAGGAAGAACGAGTTCAGGAACATGGGAACCAGCAGGAAGAGCAGGGATAGCTGCCAGGTCGGCGCCCATGCGAAACCGAGGAAGAAGGGGAGGGCCAGCATCAGAGAGGCGGCGGGGATGGTCGCATAGGCCGCTTTGCCGCGCGTGGCGAAGCGATCGACAATCCGCCCGGAGGCGTAGATGCCGGCGCCCATGCCCACGCCCACGACCAGGGCGTACCAGATGGCGACGTCGGCCAGATGCATGCCCTTCTCGCGCATCAGGAACAGCGTGGCGAAGTTGAGCACGCCGTAGGTGATGAAGTTGCCGGCCCCGCTGGCCAGCGACGCCATGGCCAGCAGCGGATTGCCGAAGAACTGCGCGATGGTCGTGAAGAGGCCGGCCGCCGGCCCATCGCCGCGAGTTGATGGGACGGCCTCGTCCATTTGCCCGCGCCGTGGTTCTCGCACGATCAGATAGACCGCCAGGGCCGTGACCACGCCAACCGCGCCGATCACATAGAACGGGATGCGCCAGCTGAAGCTCGAGGCTAGCGATGCGCCGAAGGCGACGCCCAGCGCCGAACCCAGCGGTGGGCCGAGGTTGAAGATCGCCATGGCCGTGGTCCGCCGCTCGCGCGGGAAGGAGTCGGAGATGATGGCGTACGACGGCGGCACGCCGCCGGCTTCGCCGACCCCGACCAACATGCGAGCCACGACGAGTTGCCCATAGCCGCCGACCATGCCGCAGGCGGCGGTGGCGGCGCTCCACAGCGCGCAGGCCAGCGACAGCACCTTCACCCGGCTGGTGCGATCGGCCAGCCAGCCGACGGGGATGGCGATGAAGCAGTAGAACAGGGCGAAATAGAAGCCGGTGATCATGCCCAGTTGGCCGTCGGTGATCTTCAGGCTGTCCTGGATCGGCTTGGCCAGGATCGAGATCAGCTGACGGTCGAGAAAGTTGAGCACATAGACGAAGCACAGCATCGCCAGCGTGACCCGCGCGCCGGCGGTGGAAGGGGCGGACTGTCTCGATCCCTTGGGGGCTGCGTCCATGTCGAAGCTCATCTCTCCAGGATGTCGTTCGCCCGTCTCGGGCGCGGACGGTGGTCGCCCGCCGCCTGGGAAGGCGCGGCGGCGGGCGACGTCGCGGCGACGGCGCGCGATCAGAAGTGTTTGCGCAGGTTCAGCGCCACATAGCGGCCGATCGGATTGTAGCTGCCGCCGATCCCGTCGGCGGCCGGGAAGAACGGCGGCTTCTGGTCGAACAGGTCGTTGACCTGCAAGCTCAGCTCGGTCCCTTTCGCCAGGCCCGTGTCCGGCAGCTTGGTCGAGACGCGCAGATCGACGGTCGTATAGGCGTTGGCATGATAGCCCGCCGTGCCGGTGGGCGTGGCGTATTGGCTCCTGACGCCGTCGCGATAGTTGACGAAGCCGACGGCGTTGACGGCGCCGAACTGTGCGCCAAGCGTGCCGCGCAGGGTCGACTGGGGCACGCCGAGCAACAGGCTGTTCGAGAGCGGAGCGGTCGGCGAGAGCTGGGTCTGGAACCGGATGATGTAGTTGGCGGCTATTCCGGCATAGACGGCGCCGAAGCTGGTCGGCTGGCGATATCCGAAGTCGACGTCCAGGCCGTTCGTCTTGCGGACGCCGAAGTTGCCCTGGCGGAAGTCCAGCAGATTGCCGATCGCGGGCAGGGCTCCCGCCGCGAAATTGACCGGCACGGCGATCGCCAGAAGGCTCGAGAGCTGCGCGGCGGTGGGATTGCGATAGACCACCGAGGCGAAGGTCGGGTCGGTGAAGGCGATGGCGCCGCCGGGCGTCCCGATCACGTTGGTATAGCGGATGTCGTAATAGGTGATGCTGCCCCGGAAGTTGGGCATCACCGCCGGGCGCAGGTCGACGCCCAGCGAATAGGTCTTGGCCTTTTCCGGCTGCAGGCCGCGATTGCCGCCCAGCAGGAAGACGGTGTCGACCTGGGCGGCGCCACGCAGGGGGTCGCGGAAGGTGCTGCCGGCGATGGCGGCGGCGTTGTAGTAGTAGGCGCCGACCGTCGCGCCGACGTCGCGCAGGCCCGGGGCTCGGAACGAGCGGCCGAAGGTGCCGCGAACCATGAGGCCGTTCACGGGCTCCCAATTGATCCCGATCTTCGGATTCTTGGTCGAGCCGAAGTCGCTGTAGTGGTCGTAGCGGCCGGAAAGCGACAGGGCCAGGCTGCGCATCAACGGCGCCTGGGCGTCGGCGCCGAAGATGGGGATGAACAGTTCGCCATAGACCGACCCGATGTTGCGGGTCAGGTTCTCGGGCACTTGGGACCCGCCGTAGATCCCACGCTGCTCGAAAGTCTCGTGGCGGTATTCGGCGCCCACGGCGATCTTCAGCTGTCCGCCGGGCAACTCGGCCAGGGGGCCGTCGATCTTGGCGGCGCCCAGATAGGTCTTTTGGTAGATAACGAGATCGCCGGCGTAGTCGGTGATCTTGGCGGCGACGGCGGACGAGGTGCCGTTGCCGAACGGATCCAGCGCCGTCGCGGCGGTGGTTCCATTGGCCGCGGCGTCCAGCGCGGCTGGATTGATCGCGGGCAGATACGAGTCGTTCCTGGCCCAGTCATAGGTGCCATAGACGCTCAGCTTCAGATCATGGGGCAGCTTGGCGTCCAGGCCTGTCGACGAGTTGCCGGCGCGGACGCGGAAGATGTTGTCGATGTGGTCGGCCCCATAAAGGTTGTCCGTTCTGAACTGGACGAATTCCGTCGTGGCGCCGCTGCCGGGCGGGGTCTGGAAGAACGGGTTGGCGAAGCCGGGGATGTTGTTGAGGATCACCCCGCCCGAGGCGCCGGCCCCGGCGGGCGGTGGAGCCCGCACCGTGTCCTTGCGATCCGAATAGAGAAGCTCGCTCCACAGGGTGATGCGATCGTTCAGGTCCTGCTGGGCCGCCAGATAGCCGCTGTGCAGCCGCGACTTCGGAACGAGGTCGGCGACCGCGCCATTGTCGCAGGAATTGGTGGTGTTGGCGGCCAGGCCAGGCGCGGCGTAGTTGACCGCATAGCCGGTGGTGTTGACCCGGACGTTGGCGGTCGGACAGACCGTCGTGCGCGTGTCGACGCCGCCATAGGGGCGCAGGTCGACGATCCGGTAGTCGCGATCGCCGCCGACGATGTTGCCGTTTTCCGCATACTGGTAGGCGGCGACGACGGATCCGCTTTGCCAGTCCTTGCCGAAGAGGCCGCTGGCGCTGAGCGTGTGGTAGTCGTCGGCGATGCCGTAGCGCACGGAGGCGTCGACCCCGGAATAGCGCTTGCGGGTGATGAAGTTGACCACGCCGGCGACCGCGTCCGAGCCGTAGATCGCCGAGGCGCCGTCCGCGACGATCTCGACGCGCTCGATGGCCAGTTCGGGCAGGAACGGGAAATCGGGATTGGTCTGGTTCGTACCCCCGGCCACCAGCCGGTGGCCGTTCATGAGCGGCAGGGTCGCGCTGGCAGGCAGGCTGCGCAGGCCCGGCGCGAAGGCGCCGGCGCCGCCGTTGGCGGCGCGGGGCGCGGTGTTGAAGCTGTTCAACTGCGGCACGCTGGCCAGCAACTCCGGCGTCGTGTTCGCGCCGATGGTCCGGATATCGTCTCGAGACACGCTGATCAGGTTGGAGCCGGTGGGCGGAACCCCTCGGATGCTCGATCCGGTGACGACGATCTCGGAAACCACCTCCGAACGCTCTTGCGCGGTCTGGGCGCCGGCGACGCCCGGCGCCAGTAGCACCAGCGCCAGGGTGGACACGCCGGACAGGGCAAGGCGCGCCTTGCCGTTCGAAGAACTTCCCATGGTATCCCTCCCTTATGTCATGCGGCGTCGCCCGTTATTTTCGGGGCTGCCGCGGTCTCCCGTTTGCCGGGAGCGTTTCTTCTCGATCCGGGCCTCGCGCGGGCTGAGCGCGGGGCAACTGGCCATCGATGTCCGACCACGACGCGATTTGCCATGGCGCGGATGACGCCGAGATTTGACACAAGTGACCAGCGCGCGGCGCGCCCGGATCAGCGCCTTGACGGCGCTTGCGACCGTGCCATGAAGGCGCGGGCGCGCCCTCGAGAACGCCAAGAATAAAGCGGGGAAGGACAGGAAGCTGGAACAGGGCCTGGACGGCGAAGCGGTGGCGGCCCTGCTGAGCGGCGCTGTCCTCAAGGGAAAGGAACCGGACGTCATCCTGCGTCAGGCCCTGATCGACCCGCGCGTCTATGCCAATCCCGACGCCGCCATCGACGGCCCCGCGCTTGTTCGGCTTGTCCGCCAGATCCAGTTCTCGCTCGACGACGTCTATCTGGGTTTCTTGGCGCAGGGTTGCCGGATGGCGCTCGAGACCGAACGGCTGCTGTCGTTCCTCAACTGCGCCACCTTTGGCGAGGCCTTGCGCGTCAGCATCCGGTTCACCGACGCGATGTCCACTGACGTGGGGCCCGGGATCACCGAGGAGCACGGCTCGGGGCTGCAGCATATCTGCAAGTACCAAACCGTTCCGGGCGTGGATCGCGACATCCTGGTTTGGATTCGCTTCGTGTGGATCTACCACCTCTTCAGCTGGTTGATCGGTCGCCCGCTGGCCTTGCGCGAGGTGTCGGTGCGCGCGCCGCGACCCGTGCAGCGCAATGGCTTCGATCGCTTCGCGCTGTTCCGCTGCCCCGTCCGCTTCGACGCCCCGGTCGATGCGCTCAGCTACGATTTCAGCGACCTGACGGTCAGGCTGGTGCACGGATCGATCCAGGAATACGAGGACTATTACGCCAGCGCGCCGGACTGGTTCGCCGCGCCCGCCGGCGAGCCGAGCTGGCGCGAGCGCACCCAGCAGGTGCTGGTCGACCTGCAGAAGGCCGGCCTGTGGTCGGCGCCCATCGAGGTGGTCGCCGCGCGGCTGCGGACTCGCCCCCGGCGCTTGCGGCACGACCTGGCCCTTGAGGGCGAGAGCTTTCAGGACATCCGGACCCGTCTGCGCGGAGAGCTGGCGAGCGCCTATCTCCTGGCCAGCGACACGCCGGTCACGGCCATCGGGTTCGCGCTGGGGTTCAGCGAACCTGGCAGTTTCTCGCGGCATTTCCTCGCTTGGGCCGGGATGGCGCCTTCGGCCTATCGTTCGGCCTTTTCAGGCGACGCGACCAAGATCGCCGCCGCCACAGCCCTGCTCAAGGAGCGGCGCATTTCCTGACGGCGAGCGCCTGAGCGACGCGGTCACTTCCGGCAAATCCTTTTGTCACTCCCGCCATGTTCTTCCTCCGGGCGAGTGTCAGTTTCCCCGAACTTCAGAGGGTGGAAAGCCACCCCGCTTGGGAAGATGGGGAGGGCGATGAGCCAGGACTTTAGCGCCGCGGGCCTTGATGACGCGGCCATGCGCCATGCCCACTGACGGCGCCGACGGGCTCCAGGACGAGCCCATCCCGCAAATCCGGCTCTATCGTGAATGGCTGGAGCGCGAACGCGGTCTGCGGTTCGATGATCATGAAGCGATGTGGCGATGGTCGACACGCGATCTGTCGGCCTTCTGGCGCAGCATCTGGGACTATCATGGCGTCCAGTCGCCCACGCCGTTCACGTCGGTCGTGGAGGGCGGTGAAATGCCCGAGGCCACCTGGTTCGACGGCGCCCAGGTCAGCTATGTCCGCGAGGTCTTCCGCCACGTCGAGATGGCCGACGCCGCAGGTCAGCCGGCGATCGTCGCCGAGGGCGAGCAGGGCCAGAGCGTCGAGATCGACTGGCGTACCCTGCGCCAGCGCAGCGCCTCCCTGGCCCTGGAGCTCCGCCGCCAAGGCGTGGAGCGTGGAGACCGGGTGGCGGCCTACCTTCCCAACATCCCCGAGGCGGTTGTGGCCTTCCTGGCGTGCGCCAGCCTCGGCGCCGTGTGGACGCTGTGTTCCCCCGACATGGGAGCGCCGGCCGTCCTGGACCGCCTGCGGCAGGCGTCGCCCAAGGTCCTGATCGCCGTGGACGGCGTCTACTATGGCGGCAAGGCCATGGATCGGGTCGCGACAATTCTTGAGATCGGCGAGGCCCTGCCCACCGTGTCGGCGCTGTTCGTGCTCGAGACCGGGCACAGCCAATCGCGCATCGTCGACGCGGTGGACCTGACGACGGCGATGGCGCGACGGGATGACGAGGTCGCGGCCTTCGAACCCGAGTGGCTGCCGTTCGACCATCCGCTGTGGATCCTCTATTCGAGCGGGACCACGGGCCTGCCCAAGGCCATCGTCCACGGGCATGGCGGCGTCATTGTCTCGGCCGTCGTCGGCAACATGCATCTGGACCTGGGTCCCAGCTATGCCCGGAACACGTTCGGCGAGCGGTTCCACTGGTACAGCGCCACCGGCTGGGTGATGTGGAACCAGCAGGTCGGCGGCCTGCTCAGCGGAACCACGATCTGTCTGTTCGACGGCTCGCCCAGCGGTCCCAAGGCGCGGCCCGACTGGGGCGTGCTTTGGGACTTCGTCGCACGTCATCGGGTGACCTGGTTCGGTGCGGGCGCGGCCTTCTACAGCAGCTGCCAAAAGGCTGGCGTCGTCCTTGCCGATCACGCCCAGCTCGGCGTGATCCGGGCTCTCGGCAGCACTGGCTCGCCTTTGCCCGCCGATGTCCAGCTGTGGGGAACCGACCAGTTCGCGCGCCTGGGACGGCAAGACATCTGGTGGTGCAACATCAGCGGCGGCACCGACATCGCCGCGGCGTTCCTGACGGGGAACCGGGAATTGCCGGCGACGCCGGGCCGCCTGCAGTGCCGCCATCTCGGCGCCGCCGTGGAAGCCTGGAACGAAGATGGCCAGCCGGTGGTCGGCGAGGTGGGCGAGCTTGTCTGCACGCAGCCGTTTCCAAGCATGCCGCTTTATTTCTGGGGCGATGAAGACGGCAGCCGGTATCGATCCTCCTATTTCGCGACGTGGCCAGGTGTCTGGCGACACGGTGACTGGCTGCGCGTCGAGGCCGACGGCAGTTGTTCGATCAGCGGGCGCAGCGACGCGACAATCAACCGCCACGGGCTACGCATGGGCACGGCGGAGCTCTATGCCGCGGTCGAGCGCTTGCCCGACATCGCCGACACGCTGGTCGTGGATATCGAGGACGATCAGGGCGGCAGCCGGCTGGTGATGTTCGTCACCCCCGTCGCCGGCCGTCGGCTGGACGACGAGATGCGGAGACGCCTGGGCGAGGCCATCCGCGCCAGCCTCTCACCGCGCTTCATCCCCGACCAGTACATCGAGGCGCCGGGCATTCCGCGCACCTTGTCGGGCAAGAAACTGGAGCTGCCGGTCAAGCGCCTGTTCCAGGGCTGGCCCATCGCCAAGGTGATCAATCGCGACACCATCGCCAATCCGGAACTGGTGCCCTGGTACGCCGACCAGGCCGCCGCGGCTGTTGGCCAACAGGAGGAACGGCTGTGAAGATCGGTGTCGTGGGCGCGGGGCTGATGGGCGGTGAAATCGCGCTGGTCTTCGCCCTGGGCGGGTTCGAGGTTCTGCTCAACGATCGGGACGAGGTCGTCCTGCAACGGGGGATCGACCGTCTGGCCACGTTGCTGGACAAGGGTGTCGCGCGCGGGATGTATGCCGCCGAGGCCAAGGACGAGGCCCTGGCGCGGATCACGCCCGCGACCGACATCGCCCTCCTTTCAGGGTGTGATCTGGTCAGCGAGGCCGTGTTCGAGGCGCTCGAGGTCAAGCAAGAGGTCCTCAAGACGCTCGACGCGGTCTGCCAGCCGGACTGCATCCTGACGTCGAACACGTCGACCCTGCCGATCTCGACGCTGAGCGCCGCGCTCGCCCCAGCGCGTCGCCCGCGGTTCATCGGCGCTCACTTCTTCTCACCGGTCTCGCGCATGGCGCTGGTCGAGGTCATTCCCAGTTTCGACACCGCGCTGGAGACGTCCGCCCCGGTCGTGGAGATCCTGCGACGGATCGGCAAGTCACCTATCGTGGTCAAGGACGTGGCGGGGTTCGCGGTCAACCGGCTGCTGCACGCCATGCTGATCGAAGCCGTCAAACTGGTGGAGGAGGGCGTCGCCACCCCCGAGGACCTCGACACGGCCTGTCGTCTGGGGCTGGGTCACCCGATCGGCCCATTCGCCCTGATGGATGCGGTGTCCTCTGGCCTTTGCCTGCAGGTTCAGCAGATCCTGCACGACGCCTACGGGGAACGCTTCCGTCCGCCGGCCCTGCTGAAGCAACGCGTGGCGGGGGGCTTCGTCGGCGGCGCCGGTCGACCGGGGTGGACGACGGCCTCTGGCCGATGAGCGCGGTCGCGGGCTTGCTGGCGCTGACCATGGTCGGCGCGATGGCCGGCCCGGCGATCGTCCAGCCCGCCGTCCGGCCGTTCATGCGCGGCGTGGCGCCCGCCAGATCCGACACGCCAGCCTGGTTCAATCTACGCCTGCCAGGTCCGGAAACCGACCCCGAAAAGGGACCGCTCGAGGCGGCCGACGCGCGGCTGCCGGCGCGCCCGGCCGTATTCGCGCCCGGTCCGATGGATCCGACCCTGGACGGCGCTGCGATCCATCGGGACGTGGCGACGATCGTCGGCTTCTCGCACGAGAGCCGGGCGGCGGGCGACTATCTGTGGGGCCGGGTCACCGGACGCCCGGCCTATGACAGGACCATCGCCTGGACAGCGGAGGAACTGCGGCGCGCCGGGCTGGTGGATGTTCGCCGGGAGCCGTTCCGCGCGACCGGCATTAACCTGCCCGTTCGGGGCGAGGTGCGACTGCTGGGCGCCGAGGCGATGGGGCAGGGCAGCCGGGACATCGTCCTGGCCTCGGCGATGGTCGGCGGCGACGGCCCCGTCGTCGGCGTGGTCACCGCGCCACTGGTCTATGCTGGACAGGGCCTGGACGCCGACCTGGCCGGACGCGACCTGAAGGGCAAGATCGCCGTCATCATCGCGACGCCCGATCCAAGCCTCTACGCCGCGGTCCCGTCGAACCGCCTGACCGCCGTCATGGACGCCGGCGCGGTGGGCGCGATCGAGATCCTGGCGCAGCCCGGAAACCTCAAGAGCTTTGACCGGGATCGGCATGGCTGTGGTCGGCGACTGTGCTTCACGGTCGGCGGCGAGGATGGCTTCTTCGTGCAGACCCTGCTGGGCGAAGCGGCCAAGGTCGGCAAGACCGTGACCGCGACCTTGTCGGCAACCTCGGAGACGCTGGACCGCGACGTCCCGAATGTTGTCGCCACCCTGCCGGGGCGGACGAACCGGACCGTGATCATCGTCGCCCACGCCGATGGGTGGTTCGGCGGTGCGGACGACAACGCCTCGGGCCTGGCGGTCATGATCGGCCTGGCCCGGCATTTCGCCAGGCAGCCGAAGCTCGAGCGGACCCTGGTCTTCGTCGCCAGCGCCGGACATCACAGCGCCGGCGCCAACGGCGTGCGGGCGTTCCGCGCGATGCACGCGGACGACGTGGCCAGGGCCGACCTGATCGTCAACATCGAGCATCCGGCTCAGAGCGCCATGATGCGGACCTATGTCGAGCGGCGGAACGACAATTTCGGCTCGGCGATGGTCGCCGCGTCCGGCGACCTGCCCAAGCAGATCGCGGTCAACAACCGCGCGCCTTTCCTGATCGATCTTTGGCGCCAGGGGATCACGTGCTTTGGCCTGGAGGGGCAAAGGTTCGTCGACCAAGCCTTGCCTGGCGATCTCAATGGATTTTCGGACCTGACGAGCGTGCCCCAGACCCAGATGATCGCGTCAGGCGGCGTCTATCACACGAGCGGGGACGACCTCTATTCCGTGCCGCCCGCGGCGCTGGAGCGCGCGGCGCGCTTCCACGCCTATCTCGTTGAAATGGCCACGAACGCCACTCCGGAAGCCTTGCGCGGCGCCAGCGTCACGCCTGCCCGAAGCTGTCCGCCCACGCCCTAGGCGGCGATGTCAGTTGGGCCAAATCGCCGCGTCAAACCTGTCATGGCGTTCCGCCCCCACGCGTCAAGAATTCACGATGACCGGAGGCCTCAGAACTTCGGCGAAGCCAATCACAAAGGTTGGGGAGGGATGAAATGAAACGCCGAGAACTGATCCGTCACGCCAGTATGCTGTCCATGGCCGCCGCGCTGGGCGCGGGGCTGCTTCCGACACAAACGCTGGCGCAAGACCATTCGAACCCCGCAAGGTCCGCCGGGCAAAGCGCGACCACGCTCGAAGAGGTCGTGGTCACCGCCGAAAAGCGCGCCGAAGGGCTGCAGAACATCCCGATCGCGATCACGGCGGTCTCCGGCGCCACCTTGCAGAAGGCTGGCATCCGCGAGGTCGGTGACCTCGTCCAGCTCACGCCCAGCCTGCAGTTCGGCACCCGTTCGACCAACGTGTTCATCGCCTTGCGCGGCATCGGCCAGGCCGGGCAGGACATCGGCAGCCAGTCGGGCGTCACGGTCTCGCTGGATGGCGTACCGCTGCTCAACCACTTCATGATGAACCCGGCCTTCTTCGACGTCGAACGCGTCGAGGTGCTTCGCGGCCCGCAAGGCACCATCGCGGGGCGCAACGCAACCGGCGGCGCCATCAACATCCACAGCCGGACGCCCACCGAGGATCCGTCGGGCGAACTGGCCGTGACGCTCGGAAACTACGATCGGACCAGCGTCCGGGGCTTCGTCAACGGACCGCTCTCCAGCACCGTTTTCGGGCGTCTGGCGTTCCAGACGGATCGGGCCGACGGCTGGCTGAAGAACGCCTATCTGGGGCGTCGCAACGACGACACGGACCTGACGCAACTGCGCGGCACGTTGTTGTTCAAGCCGTCCGACGGCTTCAGCGTGCGAGCCCTGGCCGAATATACGCGTGACCGCGGCGACCCGTCGTTCGCCCTGCTGCTGGGGCGGGCCGTGCCCACCATCCCGACGCCCGACGAACTGCCGGGCTACGCCTATCCGCGGAACGACATCAACAACCTGACCGCCTATTACAACGAGCCCAATCGCCGCGACGTGCAGGATTTCCGCACCAGCATCCTGGCGACCTGGGTAGTGAGCCCGGATCTGACCATCACCTCGACGACCGGCTTCATCCACCACGACATCGACCTGCAGGATATCGACAACGACGGCACGCCCGCGCCGAGCTCGAAATTCGATCTGATCGGGCTCTACGCCAAGCAGATGACCCAGGAGTTCACGGCCACCGCGACGCTGAGCGAGCGAGCCGATCTCATCGGCGGTCTGTTCTACATGCATGGCGAGTCCAGCGAGCCGCTGTATCTCAGCACGGCGACGGTCAAGAACTCCCTGGTCCTGCTGCCGTCGGAGGAATTGAACTCCTACGCGGCCTACGCGCAGCTGCGCTATCGGCTGACCGATACGCTGCGCGCCACGGTCGGCGGTCGCTATACGTCCGACAGGAAGGACTATGACCTGAACGCGGTCAGTTCTCGGATCGTCAAGTCCGCGAAGGACACCTGGAACGCCTTCACGCCCCGCTTCGTGCTCGACTACGCGCCCAGCGAACAGGCGCTGGTCTACGCCAGCGTTTCGCGAGGCTTCAAATCCGGCGGGTTCAACACGCTCGGCGACGTCAATCAGCCCGTGAACTTCTTCGACCCTGAATATGTCTGGAACTATGAGCTGGGCACGAAGGCGACGCTGTTCGACAAGCGGCTGAGGTTCGGCCTGACGGCCTTCTATGCCGACTATACGAACCTCCAGGCCAGCATCTTCCGGATCAACGAGGCCACGGGCGTTCGCTTCCCCAAGGTCGAAAACTCGCCCACGGCCAAGATCAAGGGCGTCGAGTTCGAGTTCGAGGCCGCGCCGGTCCGAGGGCTGCGCTTCACGGGTTCTGCGACGCGTCTCGACGCGACCTATGGCAAGTTCTGCAACAACGATCCGCTGTACGCGACCGCGCCGACCGATCCGGGGTGCGTGGGGGCGACGCTGAGCGACGGCAAGCCGCTTCCGCCGGGGGCGAAGGACCTCTCCGGCAACCGCCTGACCCAGGCCCCGAAGTGGCAGGCCAGCCTGTCGGGCGAGTACTCCTTCCCGATCTCGGGCGACCTGCAGGTGACGGCCCGCGCGGACTACAAGTGGCAGAGCAGGGTCTATTTCGACTTCTACAACAACCCGCTGAACGCCGAGCGCTCGTACGGCCTGCTCAATGCCTCGGTGGCCGTGGCGACCGCCGATCGGGACTGGTCGCTCTCGGGATGGGTCCGCAACGCGGCGGACAAGCGGTACGTGACTCAATCCAATACCCGGGTCGCGGCCAACCCGTCGCGGATCGGGTCGATCGGGACGCCGCGGATGTACGGTGTCACGCTCAGCCGCCAATTCTGATCGGCGCTCGGCTGGGGAAGGTCCCGATGATCAACCGCAGAGGGTTGGCCGCGATCGCGGCCCTGGCGACGGCCTTGCCGGCCAGCGCCAGCGCGGCGAAAGCCGCGAGGGGCGAACCGCAGGTCGACCGGTTGCGATCCGAGTCCGTCCCCGGCGAGGTCGCCGTCGGGATCTACCTTCCGCCGGGATACGGCGCGACGCCGGGCAAGCGATATCCGCTTCTCCTGCTTCTGCATGGCGGGGACGGGAGCGAACGGGATCTGGCCCGTTTCGCACCCGTCATCGATCAAGCCATCGGGGACGGGCGCACCCCGCCCTTGGTGGTGGCCATGCCGAGCGCGCGCCGGTCGCTCTATATGGACTACCGCGACGGCTCCGAGCGTTGGGAGACCTTCATGGTGTCCGAGCTGCTGCCGCATCTGCACGCGACGCTCGACGTCTCGCCCGCGCGCAAGGACACGCTCGTGGGCGGATGGTCGATGGGCGGGCTGGGCGCCTTGCGACTGGCGTTCAAGCATCCGGAAATCTTCAGCGCCGTCGCCGCGCTGGAACCGGCGATCGAGCCCGCCCTGACCTGGGACGCCATCGGTCCGCGGGTCAAGTTCTGGCGGTCGGACGACATCTATCGGCGGGTCTTCGGCGCGCCGGTCGATACCGCCTTCTGGGCCGCGAACAATCCCGCGACCATCGCTCACCGCGACCCGCGACGGCTGATCGACCTCGGCGTCTATCTCGACGTCGGCGACCAGGATCTGCTGTATCTCAACCAGGGCGTCGAGTTCCTGCACCGGGTGCTCTTCGACGCCGGCGTCGCCCATGAGTACCGGCTCGTTCAAGGCGGCGAGCATGTGGGACCGTCCCTGTCGCCGCGCCTCGCCGACGCCCTCGGCTTCATCGGCCGGCGGCTCGATCCGCCGGCCTGGATCGACGCCACGGTCCTGGCGACCAGGGCCGTCATGGACGAGAAGAAGCGCGCCGCCGGTCTCCCGGTGGAGATCGTGGACCCTCGCCGGATCCGAGGCTCGTGATCTCCAGCCCCGCCATGCGCGACACATGTCGCATCTCGATAGGGAAGTATCTGATGTCCAACCGACAAGCTCCCGATCGGCGTGAACGCTTCTACGCGGCTCTGCGACGAGGTGTCGCCCTGGCGGTGGCTGCGTTGGCATGGGGCATGGCCTCCCAGAGCTGGGCGGCCTCATGCGAGGCGCTCGCCGACCTGCAATTGCCAGACACGGTGATCAAGAGCGCGACGACGGTTCCGGCGGGCGGGATGCCCGGCCTCACGCTCTCGCCTGAGACGCCCGCCTTCTGTCGCGTGGTGGCTTCGGTGAGGGCGGCGCCGGACTCCGACGTCGGCGTCGAGGTGTGGCTGCCCCTGACGGGATGGAAAGGTGTCTTCCACGGCAACGGCAATGGCGGCTTCGGGGGCGTTCTCCCCGCCGGATACGGCGCCATGGCCGCAGGTGTGCGCCGAGGCTACGCCAGCGCCGTGACCGATACCGGAACGGCGCCGGCGACGCCGCTCGAAGGCGACGCCCTGATCGGTCACCCTCGCAAGTGGCGAGATTGGGGGCGGCTCTCGGCGCACGTCATGACGGTCACGGGCAAGGCGATTGCCCAGGCCTACTACGGCGCAAAGCCCGAGCGCGCCTTCTACACCGGATGCTCCACCGGCGGGCAGCAGGGCCTGATCGAAGCGCTGTACTATCCGGAGGACTACGACGGCATCCTGGTAGGCGCGCCGGTGATCAATCGCACCTGGGGACACGCGGCGGTGCTGTGGAACGATCTGGCGGCCAATCTGTGGCCGGGAAGCCACCTGTCGGACGCCAAGTTGCGGACCCTCAACACCGCGGTTCTGGCGCGGTGCGGTGGTCGCGGAAGCGGTCTCGCCAGCGATCCGTTCCTGGGGGATCCGCGCGCCTGCCGGTTCGATCCGGCCACGCTTCTCTGCAGGGGCGGGGACGGTCCCAGTTGCTTGACACGGCAGGAGGTTGCGACCGTCCGCGCCTTCTATTCGGGACCCACGGATCGCAGGGGGCGCGCCAAGTTCTTCGGCTGGCCGAAGGGCAGCGAAGCGCCGGGACACTTCGGTTGGGACTTCCTGCAGTCGCGGCCCAAGGGGCAGCCACCGTTCGTCAGCCTGTTCAAGTGGGTGTTCGGGGCCGATTGGAACTGGGCGGGATTCCAGGTCGAGCGCGACATGCCCAAGGTCGACGCGGCGCTGGACGCGTCGGTGAACGACGCCACGCGGGGCGATCTGCGAGCCTTCCGCGCGCGCGGCGGTAAGCTGATCGTCTATCATGGGTGGGCCGACAGCCTGGTGCCGCCGGACCAGACCATCGCCTTCTATGACCGCGTCGCCAGGGACGCGGGCGGCATCGAGAAGGCGCAGAGCTTCGCCCGGCTGTTCATGGCCCCGGGCGTCGCCCATTGCGGCGGCGGGCCGGGGCCGGACGCTTTCAACGCCGCCAACGGCGTCGTTAGGCCGCCGCCATCGGCAACGCTTCAATACGATCTGTTCACGGCGCTTTCGGCGTGGGTCGGGAGGGGCGCCGCGCCATCCCGGGTCATCGCAACGCGATATGTCGGCGCCGCGCCAGCGGAAGGCGTCGCGCTGCAGAGGCCGCTCTGCGCCTATCCCGCCAAGGCTTGGTATCGCGGCGTCGGCGACACGAACGACGCTCGCAACTTCGTATGCTCGGTGGCCAAGCCAGCTTTGTCGAAACAGCCTGACGGACCGTCTCGGGGCGGCGTGGACTAGTCGCCGCGCCGTCGATGTCTGCTTTGCGCGCCGACGCCAACTTCCACTATTGGCGCACCGTGGTTCATCGAGGCCACGGGGCCAGGATGCTTATCAGCTCGTGGTTCGACACCCGTAGAAATCTATCGCCCGACTCTCGCGATCAGGTGCTTGAGCGCGCGCGAGATGTGCTTCTCGACCGCGCTTCGCGAAATTCCAAGTTGCTCAGCCGTTTGGGCGTGGGTCAATTCTCCGAACTTATGCAGCCAGAAGACGCGCCGCGTCTTGAGCGGTAAGTCGGCTAGCGCCTCGGTCAGCCGCTTCAGGCGCAGGCGAGCGCAGACGGCGGCTTCGGCGTCCGGTGTGTCCGCGATATCGGATCCGCCTAGGCTCGTGTGGCTTACGCGCCGCCAGGCGGCGTCGCGAGCCTCGGCGCGTCGCTGACTGCGCAGCTGATCCAACAGCAGGTTCGATGCAAGTCGATAGAGGTAGGCGGACGGGTTCTCGATCACTTCGCCCTCCACCCGTTGGACCTTGAGGTAGAGATCCTGCATCAGGTCCTCCACCTCTCCGCGTCGGCCGGTCCGGACGGAGAAAAAGCGACGCATGTCCTCACGTCGCGCGAGATAGGCGAGGACCAGGGGACGCGTCGATGGCGTAGGGGGAGCGTTCACGGCGCGGGGCGTTGGGCGGAGGATGCGGGGCTGAAGCGGCGGGCGAGCGGCGCGCCGCGCGTCACGTCATGCGGCCGAGCACGTCGGTCTCGCCGCCGCGATCGGTCAGGCGGTGTTTCAAGGCGCCCACGACATGCAGGAGCGCGAAGCCCAGCAGCGCGTAGGCTAGAATCCTGTGAAGCCACTGGAAAACCGCGAAGCCTACATCGCTCTTGGGCAGCAGTTCCGGCAGCCTCGTGAAGAGGAATGGCACGCCGTCGCTGTCGACGTAGGAACTGGACATCGCATAGCCCATCAAGGGCACGACCAAGGCCAGGACCAGCAACGCCCGATGGGTGATATGCGAGAGGATCGCCTCCCAACGCGAGAGGCCGCGCGGCTCGCCGGGAAAGGTCGAACGCCCGCGCACGATCAGCGCCACGATCGCGATCAGGAAGACCGTGACGCCCAGTTGCTTGTGCACGGGATAGAGCGCGAACTTGATCGGGGCGGCGTCCGGAAGGCTCGTCATCCACCATCCCAGGGCGATCAGGCCGAGCAGAAGGATCGCGCGAAGCCAGTGCAGGGCGCGCATGGAGGAGGGGTAGCGGCGCGGCGTCGCGTCTTCACTGGGAGAGGTCATCAAATTTCTTCCTTCGATACCCATCGCCAGGCCGGATCCAGTCCGCCGCCGAGCGCGGCGTAAAGCTGGATCATGGCCGCAAGCTGGTCATGCCTGAGCGCCAACAGCGCCTGCCTGGCCGCGTAATCGGCGCGCTGTGCGTCGAGCAGTTCGAGACGGCTGTCCAGGCCGGCGCGATATCTGAGATCCGACAATTGCAGACGCCGACGCGCCGCTTCCGTGACGCCCTCCTGGACATATGTCTGGTTGGCGTAGGTGGCTTGCGCGGCCAGACCGTCGGCCACGTCTCGGAAAGCGACCTGGATCTGTCGCTCGTAGGCCGCTACGGCGATCGACTTACGAGCCTCGCTGAGGGCCAGCGCCCCCCGCAACTGGCCTCCCCGGAAGATGGGCTGGGTGATCTGGGGCGCGAAAGACCACGCTCGGCTCGCCGGATTGAATAGCGCGCCAAGGTCCGTGCTGGCGCCGCCGAACGCGCCGCTCAGGGTGATCCTCGGCAGAAAAGCGGCGCGCGCGGCGCCGACATCGGCGTTGGCGGCGCGCAGGGCGTGCTCGGCCTGGGCGATGTCCGGTCGTCGCGTCAGCAGCTCGGCCGGCAAGCCGGGCTCCAGCTGTGTCGGGAGCGGCTGACCGGCGAGCGGGATCGGGGCGGCAAGCGAGGGCGACGCGGGGCCGCCGATGACAAGCGCCAGGGCGTTGCGGGCCTGAGCGAGGCCCCGGCGGCCAGCCTCCCGGTCGGCCTCGGCTTGGCGGACCAAGCCTTCCGCCTGGGCGACGTCCAGGCCGCTCGCCTGCGAGGCCGCCTTCAGCCGTTGAGCGATGTCCAGCGAGGCGCGCCAGTCCGCCAGGGTGGACTCGGTCAGGGCCAGTTGTTCTTCGGCCAGCCGCTCGTCGAGATAGGTCGTCGCGACCGCCGAGATCAGCGCGATCCGGGCGGCGCGCGCCCCCGCTTCGCTCGCCAGGTAGCGTTCAAAGGCCGCGCTGGATTCGGCGCGCACACGCCCGAACAGGTCGAGTTCGAAGGCGGTCAGCCCGACATTGGCCGCATAGGTCATCGACCGCCCTTGAGCTGGGGACCGGTCTTCGGTTCGCGACAGGTTGGCCTCCAGTCCAGGGGCCTGGGCGGCGCGGGCGATGCGGCTTTCGGCGCGCGCGGCCTCGACGTTCAGCAGGGCGGTGCGCAGGTCGCGGCTTTGGTCCAGCGCCTGGTCGATCAGGGCCTGCAGTCTGGGATCGCCATAGACCTGTCGCCAGGCCAGCGACCGCGCCTCGGGCATGCCCGTCGCCACGCCGCCTTCAATGACGGGGTAGGCGGTCGCGACCGCCGCCGCCGGCAAGTCCAGGCGCGGCGTGGTGGAGCAGGCGGCCAGCAGCGCCGCGCCGCACAGGATCAGGCAACGCATGGATCAGGCCTCCTCGGCCGGGGCGGCCCGGCGGCGATCGGACAGGCGCTCGGCGGCGCCGACGACCAGGACGAAGAACAGGGGGACCAGCACGACCGTCAGCACGGTGCCGGTGATCATGCCGCCAAAGACGCCGGTGCCGATCGCGTGCTGGGTCTCGGCGCTGGCGCCCGAGGCGATCACCAGCGGAACGACGCCCAGGGTGAAGGCCAGGCTGGTCATCACGATGGGCCGCAGGCGAAGCTTGGCGGCATGGATCGCCGCCTGCGAAAGGGCCATACCCTGGGCGCGGCTCGCCTTGGCGAATTCCACGATCAAAATGGCGTTCTTGGCCGACAGGCCGATGATGGTGATCAGACCGACCTTGAAAAAGATGTCGTTGGGCAGGCCCCGAATGAGCACCGCGGCCAAGGCGCCAACCAGGCCAAGCGGAATGGCCAACATCACCGACAGGGGGATGGACCAGCTCTCGTAGAGGGCCGCAAGCACCAGGAAGACGACCAACATCGACAGGGCAAGCAGGGCAGGAGCCTGAGCGCCCGCGAGCTTCTCCTGCAACGATTGGCCGGTCCAGGCGACCGTGTAGCCCTGGGGAAGCTGGGTCGCGAGGCGTTCCAATTCAGCCATGGCCTGGCCGCTCGAGGCGCCCGGCGCCGGCGACCCCGTCAGCCTGACCGACGGATAGCCGTTGAAGCGCGTCATCTGGGCCGGCGCCGTGGTCCAGACCGGCGTCACCACCTCGGAAAGCGCGACCATCCCGCCGGTCTCGTTCCGAACATACAGCTTCAGCACATCGCTCAATTGCATTCTGAACGGCGCGTCGGCCTGGACGATAACCTGCTGCAGGCGGCCGCCATTGACGAAGTCGTTGACGTAGCTGGACCCCAGCGCCGTCGAGAGGGTGTCCGCGACCGCTGGGAAGGACACGCCGAGAGCCTGGGCCTTCTGGCGATCGATCTCCAGCCGCGCCGTCGAGCCGGGCGGAAGCCCCTCGGGATAGACGCCGGTGACGAGCTTGCTCTGGGCCGCCAGCTCCAGCAGCCGGGCCTGCGCCTTGCCCAAGGCTTCGGGACCGCGGTTGGCGCGATCCTGCAGCGCCAGGGTGAAGCCGGAGGAATTGCCCAGTTCGTCGATCGACGGCGGCATCACCGACATCACCTGGCCCTCGCGCTGGACCATCATGGCCTCGGTCGCGGCCTTGACCTCGCCGGCGCTGGTCGCGCTGTCGCGGTTCTTCCAGTCTTTCAGCATCGTGAAGACCATCGCCGCGTTGGGGCCCTGGCCGGCGAAGCTGAAGCCGGTGACCGCCTGGGTGGTCTCGATGCCGGGGCGTGTACGGGTGTAGTGCTCGAAGCGCGAGACAGCTTCGTTGGTGCGCCGGGCGGTCGCGTCGGCCGGCAGCTGGAACGAGGTGATGAAGTAGCCTTGGTCTTCCTCGGGCAGGAAGGCCGAGGGAATGACCGCAAAGCCGGCGGCCACGATCGCGACGACCACGGCGAACGCCGCCATGGCGCGCCCGCCACGGCGCAGGACGCCGCCCAGCAGACGCTCATAGCGCTCGGTCAGCCGGTCGAGGTGGCGGTCGAACCAGGCGAAGAAGCCCGTCTTCGGCGCGTGACCGTCGATCGGCTTCAGCAGGGTCGCGCAGAGAGCCGGGGTCAGCGATAGCGCCAGGAAGGCCGAGAACAGGATCGAGACGGCCATCGACAGGGTGAACTGGCGATAGATCGCGCCGACCGAGCCGTCGGCCAGGGCCATGGGAATGAAGACCGCCGACAGCACGGCGGTGATGCCGATGATCGCACCTGTCATTTCCGACATGGCCTTGCGCGTGGCTTCCTTGGGCGAAAGACCCTCGGTCGCCATGATGCGCTCGACGGCCTCGACCACGACGATGGCGTCGTCGACGATGATGCCGATCGCCAGCACCATGCCGAACATGGTCAGAACGTTGATCGAGAAGCCGGCGGCCAGCATCACCGTGAACGCGCCCAGCAGCGCGATCGGCGCGACGATGGCCGGGATCAGCGTGTAGCGGACCTTCTGCAGGAATAGGAACATCACCAGGAACACCAGCGCCATGGCCTCGACCAGGGTCTGGACGACCTTCTCGATCGAGACTCGCACGAACGGCGCGGTGTTGAACGGGATGCCTAGTTTCATGCCGGCTGGAGCAGCCCTCTGAAGTTCGTCCAGCCGGGCCTGGATCGCCGCGGCCGTCCGCACGGCGTTGCCGCCCGGCGAGAGCTGAACGCCCAGCGCGGTCGCCGGCTGACCGTTCTCGCGGCTGGCGAAGTTGAAGTTCGCGGAGTTCAACTCGATGCGCGCCACGTCACCCAAGGTGACGCGCGCACCCGAGGTGGCGGCGCGCAGCACGATGGCTTTGAACTGCTCGATGGTCTGCAATTGACCGTCCGCGGTCAGCGGCACGGTCACGCGCTGGTCCTGGACCGTCGGTTCGCCGCCCAGGGCGCCGGGCGCCAGCTGCTGGTTTTGCGCCGCGATCGCCGCGGTGACGTCGCTCAGCGAAAGATTGAGGCCGGTGAGCTTGTTCGGATCGACCCAAATCCGCATCGCGCGCTCCGAGCCAAACATCTGAACGCGTCCGACGCCGGGAATGCGCTTCAGTTCGTCGGCGACGTTGCGAACCATGTAGTCGCTGAGCGCGACCTCGTCGTCGCGCCCATCGACGCTCCGCAGGCTGACCATCATCAGGAAGTTCGACGCGGCGCTCTCGACGCTGACGCCCGTCTGGCGCACGGCCTGGGGCAGGCGGGGCTCGACCGTCTTCAGACGGTTCTGGACGTCCACCTGGGCGAGTTCGGGATTGGTTCCCGGCTTGAAGGTCGCCGTGATGGTCGCCGAACCGGACGTGTCGGTGGAGGCTTCGAAGTAGAGCAGGTTCTTGACGCTGGAGAGTTCGCGTTCGATCAGGCCGACGACGGAGTCGTTCATGGTCTGCGGCGTCGCGCCGGGATAGCTCGCGTAGATGCTGACCGTGGGCGGGGCCACGACGGGGTAGCGCGCCACGGGCAGGCGCGGAATGGCGATCAAGCCGGCCAGGATGATCGCGATCGCGATGACCCAGGCGAAGATCGGGCGCTCGATGAAGAACTTGGGCATGGGACTAGCGCGCCTGGGTTTGGAACGAGACGGTCTTGACCCGAGCGCCGGCGGCGACCCGGTCCTGGCCTTCGACGATCACGCGCTCGCCGGCTTTCAATCCCCGGGTCACGACGTAACGACCATCCACGACGTCGCCGACCTCGATGGCGCGGGTCTCGACCTGCCCTTTGGCGTTCACCAGGCTGACGTTCGGCTTGCCCCCGCTGTCGCGCAGCACGGCTTGCTGAGGCGTCAGCACCGCGCCCTGGATCGGCGCACGTGGCAGGCGGGCTCGGACGAACATGCCGGGCAGCAGCGCGCGATCGGGATTGTCGATCTCGACGCGGGCGACGGCGTCGCCTGTCGCGGGATCGACCGTAACGCCTGAGAACAGGATCTTTCCCTTGCGGGGATAGGGCGCGCCGGATGGCGTCAGGATTTCCACCTCGCGACCGGCTCCGCCGCCCGCCATGGCGCGCAGCGCTTCGAGACGCGCGGACGGCTGGCGCACGTCGATATAGACCCTGTCGATCTGGTTGATGGTCGCCATGGGAGCCGCACCCCCTGTGGCGACCAAGGCGCCCTCCGTGACCTGGGCCTCGCCGATCCGCCCAGCGATCGGCGCCGTGATTGTCGCGAAGCTCAGTTCGACGCTGCGACGGCGCAGAGTCGCGCGCGCCTCGGCCAGGTCGGCCTCCGCCTGCGCCTTGGCCGTCACGGCGTCATCATAGCTCTGGCGGCTGATGGCGTCGGCTTCGACGAGCGGCGCCAGGCGCGCGACTTGCGCCCTAGCGCGGTCCGCGACGGCGATCGCGCGAACCAGCGCCGCCTGGGCGCCGGCGGCTTCGGCCCTGTAGGGAGCCGGGTCTATCTGGAACAACGGCTGGCCGGCCCGGATCTCGCTGCCTTGCGTAAAGTATCGCTGTGTCACCACGCCTGACACCTGCGGACGGATCTCGGCGGTCCGGAAGGCCACGACGCGAGCTGGCAGCTCATCCACCGGGGTGACGGTCGCGATCTCGGCGGTGGCCACCGCCACGTCGGGCGGCGGCGCGAGGGCACCGACTTCCGCCTGGCCGCAGGCGGAGAGCATGGAGGCTCCCAGCAAGAGGGCCGTGGCGGCGCGACGACGATGGCGATCCATGAGAAACGGGCTCCGAGCCCCGCCTTCCGGGGCGCCGAGGCCTATGCCCGAGCGCGGTTGCGCGACCATGGAGGCTGTGTTGCGACTTCGTGGAGAGCTCTGGCGTGGACCGGGGAAGGGTGGTTAGTGCCTGGACGATCCGGTCACGGCCGCATTGGAGACCTTTTGAACGCCCTGGTTCTGATCGTGGAAGACGAGCCCGAGATCGCGGAAATTCTCGTGGGCTACCTCGAACGCGAAGGGTTCAGGATCGTCACGGCGCGGGATGGTCTGACGGCGGTCGACCTCCACCAGGCGCTTCGCCCCGACATCGTTCTGCTCGACGTCGGCCTGCCGAAGCTGGATGGCTGGGAGGTGCTGGCGCAGCTCCGCAGGCGAGGCGGCACGCCCGTCATCATGCTGACGGCCTTGGACCAGGATCTAGACAAACTGCAAGCGCTGCGGATCGGCGCGGACGACTATGTGGTCAAGCCCTTCAATCCGCTGGAGGTCGCCGCCCGCGCCAAGGCCGTGCTGCGTCGCGCCTCGGGCAGGGACACCGCGTCCGTGGCGCGAGCCGGGCCCCTGGACGTCGATCCCGTCAACCACACCGCGACGGTGAACGCGCCCGACGGCCCGCGCCGCCTGACCTTGACCCTCACCGAATTTCGTTTGCTGCTCCACATGGCTCAGGCCCCGATGCGGCTCTACACGCGCGCCGAACTGCTGGACGCCTGTCTGTCCGGAGGTGACGCGCTGGAGCGAACGGTGGACAGCCATCTGAGCAAGCTGCGCAAGAAACTCGAGGCCGCGGGCGCTCCGGCGATGCTCGGCAATGTCCGGGGGCTCGGATACCGCCTGCTGGGGGACCAATGAAAGCGCAGAGCCTTTCGCAACGTCTCAACCTGGCGATCGTCGGCATCACGCTGGCGACCCTGATCCTGAGTTTGGTGTTTGTCTTCGCGGCATATGGATTGCTCTTTCAGTTCGCGCCCAAGCTGATTTCAGCCGAGAACGCTTTGTTTCCCGCGCCTGTCGAGTGGGCCATCTACTCTGTTTGCGTCGTGCTCGGCAGCATCGCCGCCAGCGTTGTCGCCACGCGTGTCGCCCGACGGATGGTCGAACCGCTCGAGACTCTGGCGGAGGCGGCGCGCGCGATCGCCGACGGAAATCTGTCGGCCAGGGCGACGCTCGTCGCTCCGGCGCCGACCGAAGCCAGCCAGATGATCGCCGACTTCAACGCCATGGCCGATCGCCTGGAGAAGGCGGTCGACGACATCGTCACTTGGAACAGCCTGATCGCTCACGAACTGCGGACACCGGTCACGATCCTGAAGGGCCGCCTTCAGGGTATCGCGGAGGGCGTCTTCCAGCCTGACCCAGCGCTTTTGCAGTCGCTTCACCAGCAGGCCGACGGCCTGGCGCGCCTCGTGGAGGATTTGCGGGTCGTTAGCCTGCTCGACAGCGGGCGGCTGCAACTACGGCCGGTCGAAATCGACTTGGCCTCGGAGATCGAAGGTTTGGCGCGTCTCATCGAGCGCGATCTCGACAAGGCGGGCTTTGGTCTGCGCATGACGCTCACCAGCGGCCGATGTGTCGCCGATCCCGTGCGCCTTCGCCAGGCCGTGCTCGCCCTCGTCGACAACACGCTGAAGTACGCGGAGCCCTGCGTCCTGGAGATCGCGGCGCGCGTGTCGGACGCCGAAGTCGTGATCAGCGTCATCGACCAGGGGCCCGGAATGCCGGAAGGTTTCACAAAGCGCGCGTTCGAGCCCTTCCGACGCGCGGAAGACGTCGACGGCAAGAGCGGGTCGGGTTTGGGCCTCGCCGTGGTCCGCGGTATCGCCGAAGCTCACGGAGGGGAGGTGACCTACGAGCGGCGCGACGGCCTTTCAGCCTTCACGATCGTGATGCCCAGGATGAACCGGTCCGGTCTGGGAGCCGAATAGGTTCGAATATGTCGCCCAGGCTGTCCCGCGCGAAGCTGGCCCAATAATCGGGCGTAACGTCGAACAGATGACGCTGGGCGGCGTGAAGCCGTCGCCAAACTGACACGTCCGGCCGCTAGTGCAGCGCTTCGAGGAGCCGACAGTGGTAGTCGGCGGAGCGTGGCGCGATGGCTTGGCTGCGAGACATCGACAAGTGGTTTGGCGAGGCGGTCCTGCCCTTCGCGCCGACCTATCGCGCCTACGCCCGCAAGCTCACCGGGGATCCGGTCGAGGCCGAGGATCTGGTGCAGGAAGCCTACGCCAAGGTGCTGGGCCTGCCCGACTGGCGGCGGCTGGAGCAGCCGGAGCGCTTCGTCCTGACCATCATCCGCAACTTGGCCTTCGAGCGGTTCCGCCGGGCCAAGGTGGTGGGCATTCGCCAGATCGGGGTGCTGGAGATGGAGGCTCTGCCCGACCCAGCGCCGGACGCGCACGCCGTGGCCAGCGCCCGCGAGGAACTGCTCAGGGTGCTCGAGGCGGTCGATCGGCTGCCCCAGCAGTGCCGAAAGGTGGTCACCCTGCGAAAAATGGAGGGGCTCTCGCCGGGGCAGATAGCGGTTCGGTTGAACTTGTCCATCTCTACCGTCGAGAAGCATTTGGCCAAGGGGCTGGCGTTGCTGACCAAGTCTCTGGCGGCGAGCGAAGGTCGAAGGATCGGGAGTAAAGCGGGTTCATGGAGCAAACGGGCGATCAAGACAGAGACGCGCTGATCGCCCAGGCTTCGGAATGGCTGGCGCGTCTGGACGCCGGCCGCGCCGACCCCGCCGAGTTCGAGGCCTGGCGCGGCGCCGAACCGCGCCGCGCCGCGGCCTTCGCCGAGGTCGCGGCCGCCTGGAGCAAGCTGGACGCCCTGCGTGGCGCCGAACCGCGCCGGCGGCCGGCGATGAGCCGGCGCGCCTGGCTGGGCGGAGGCATGGCCCTGGCCGCCGGTCTGGCCGGCGCGGCCTATCTGGGGCGCGACCAGCTGTTGCGCGCTCGCACCGTCACCGGGATCGGCGAGCGCCGCACCCTGGCGTTGCCCGACGGCAGTTCGGTCGAACTGAACACCGACACCGAGGTCCTGTGGAGGTTTGATCGCCACCGTCGCCGCCTGTGGCTGGAGCGCGGCGAGGTCGCCCTGACCGTCGCCCAGGATGCTCTGCGGCCGTTTGAGCTCTTCACCCAGCAAGGCCTGGCGCGGCTGGCCTCGGGCCAGTTCAACGCCCGTCTGCGGCCAGCGGGTCTGGACCTGATCGTCTTGGCCGGCCAAGCCGCGATCAGGACCGCCGCCGGAGAGGCTCGGGCCGCCGTGGAAAGCGCTACCGACGCTCGCCAGGCCCTGGCCGTCACCGCAACGGGGGTCGCCATCGCCGCCGCGCCCGAGACCGAGGTCCAGAACGTCCAGGCCTGGCGCCGCGGTGAAATCGTTTTCGAAGGTCAGCGCCTGTCCGAGGCGATCGAGGAATACAACCGCTATCTCGTGCGTAAGCTGGTCATAGAAGACCCCAAGGTCGGTCGTATGCGCCTAGGCGGCCGTTTCCTTACGGATAATCCCGAAACCTTCCTGGAAGCCCTGAGGACAACGTTCGGTCTACGGATCATCGAGGATGGTCCGTCACGAATTCTTCTCAAATCCCGATAGAGGTTTCTCGCGCCCCTTTCATCTTGTCGAGCGAGACGCCGATTTTCCGGCGGCGACAATGGGGCGAATACGATGACCAAGTCTTGGGCGCGCATGGGCGCCTGTCTGCTTCTGGCCACGACGGCGCTGGCCACCGTGGTTCCGGCCGTGGCTCACGCCCAGGCGGCCGCGCGGGTGGAGTTCAACATCCCGGCGGGCGACACCGCCCAGGCCCTGACGGCCTTCTCGCGCCAAGCCGGCGTACAGATTCTGTTTCCCTACGACGCGGCCTCCAAGCATCGATCGGCCGGCCTGCAGGGGACCTTCGGCCGCGAGGACGCGGTCCGCAGGCTGATCGAGGGCAGCGATCTGGAGGTCGCCTCGGCCACTGCCCAAGTGATCACCTTGCGCCAGCGGGGCGTCGGCCCTTTGGCCGCCGGCTCGGCCGCCACTGAGGTGTCGACGGTCGAGGAGCTGATTGTCACCTCACGGGCCGGCTCGGACGCCCGCACGCGCCTGGCCACCAGCTACGCCGTCACCACCATGAACGAAGAGACCTTGCGCCTGCGCTCGCCGATGGGCGTGGCCGACGCGCTGAAGTCGGTGCCCGGCTTCTGGGTCGAGGCCTCGGGCGGCGAGGCCAGCGCCAACATCCGCGCCCGTGGCATCCCGCAGGAAGGCTTCTCGGCCATCGCCCTGCAGGAAGACGGCGCGCCGGTCCAGCATGACGGCGGCCTGGGCTACCTGAACGCCGACCAGTCGTTCCGGCTGGACGAGACCATCGACCGCATAGAGGTGGTGCGCGGCGGCCCGTCCTCGATCTTCGCCTCGTACGCGCCCGGCGGCACCGTCAACTTCATCACCCGCAAGGGCGAGGCGCAGGAAGGCGTCGTGAAGGTCCAGGCCAGCGACTACGGCCTCAAGCGCGTCGACGCCTACTATGGCGGTCCGGTCGGTGACTGGCGCATGGGCGTCGGCGGCTTCTGGCGCGAGGACGACGGTATCCGTGACCCGGGGTTCACGGCCAACAAGGGCTACCAAATCCGCGCCTCGGTCGGCCGCGACTTCCAGCGCGGCAGCTTCGACTTCAACATCAAACACCTGGACGACAACGTCATCCTGTTCGCGGGCGTGCCGTTGAAGTTCAACGCCGCCGGCGAGCCCAGCGCCGCCCCAGGCTTTGATCCGCTGACCGGCACTTTGTCGGGGCCCGAGACCAACAAGCTGACCCTGCGTGGCCCCAAGGGACCGTTCGACTGGGACCTGTCGCGCGGCACCGAGGTCAAGCTGACCCAGGCCACCGCCGCCCTGAAGTACGAGATCGCCGACGGCTGGCACCTGCAGGAGACGCTGCGCTACCGGACCTCGGAGTCCAAGCGCATCGGCCTGTTCCCGAACACGCCGGTGACCGGCGCGGCCCGCATCGCCCAGTACAGGGCCCAGATGCTCGCGGCGACGCCAGGCGCGGTCGACGTGCAACTGCGCTACGCGACCAATCCCAGCGAGGTGTTCAGCACCGCTGGCGCCGGGCAGAACGGCAACGGCCTCGTGCTGGACGGTTCGTTGCGCTACGTCTCGGTGCCGCTCGATGAACTGATCAGCGACACCCGGCTGGTCCACAAGTTCGACTTCGGCGGTCAGACTCACGACGTCGCGGTCGGTTTTTACCGCGCCCATGTGGAAGAGGCCTTCAACCGCTACTCGGCCAACGCCCTGCTGGACGTGCGCGAGAACGCCCGCCGCCTGGACCTGCTGGCCGTCGACGCCTCGGGCAAGATTCTGTCCAGCCTGACCGAGAACGGCATCAGCCGCTACGGCGCCGAATTCGCCAACGGCGACGGCAAGTCCAACACCACGGCGCTGTACCTGACCGACGAGTGGCAGGTGACGCCGGCCCTGCGCATCGACGCCGGCGTGCGCTGGGAGCGGACCGAGTTCGAAGGTCGCAGCGAACGCACGGCCACCATCAACCTGGGTCAGTCGGCCTCGGCGGCCGACGACACCGTGCTGGCCGGTTCGGGCGTCTATGACCGCCTGGACAGGAAGTTCGAGCACAGCGGCTGGACCATCGGCGTCGACTACCGGATCAGCCCGCACATGGGCGCCTTCGCCCGCTACACCTCGGCCTTCCGTCTGCCGTCTCTGGGCGACTACATCACCAACGCCACCAACGTCTCACCGTTCGTGCAGACGATGGATCTGATGGAAGCCGGCTACAAGCTGACCACCGGCAAGCTGGACCTCTACGCCACCGTCTTCCACACGGCCTATGACGCCCTGACGTTCGGCAGCGCGGTGTTCAACCCGACCACCGGCTTCTACGTCACCCAGACCAGCATCACCGATACCAAGACCCTGGGCCTGGAACTGGAAGGCACGCTGCGTCCGACGCCGTGGTTCGACCTGGGCTTCAGCGCCACGATCCAGAACCCCGAGTTCGGCGACTACAAGTTCGAGGAAACCTGCACGATCTCGGCCTCGGATCCGACCTGCCTGGTCAAGCCGCCGGCCACCACTGCCAGCCGCACCCGCGACTTCACCGGAAACCAGCTGATCCGCGTACCCAAGACGGCCTTCCGCCTGACGCCTGGCTTCAACCTGATGGATCGCCGGCTGCGGATCGAGAGCAGCATCGAGCGCTATGGCGACCGCTTCTCGGACGCGGCCAACACCTCCAAGCTGTCGGCCTACACCCTGGTGGGCGCGACGGTGCGGTTCAACGTCAACGACGCGCTGTCGGTCTATGTCTACGGCACGAACCTAACCAACGAGCTGGGCCTGACCGAAGGCAACCCGCGCGCCGGCCAGATCATCAGCGGCGAGGCAGGGGCTCTGTACGGCATCGGCCGTCCGGAGTTCGGCCGGGCCTTCAAGGCGGCTCTGCTCTACCGTTTCTGATGAGCGCCGCCTGACTTCCTTCCCCTGAAACTTGGGCGGCCGCAGCCTCGGCCGCCCATCTTTTCTGGACTTTCGACATGCTCCGCTGGCTCGCCTTCGTCCTGCTGCTCATCGCGTCTCCGGCTCTGGCGCGGGAGATGGCCAAGCCCGACCTCGTCCTGACCGGCGAGATCACCGGCGCCGATCACCAGACCTACAAGCCGGTGACCTTCGACGTGCCAGCCGGCGTGACGCGCCTATCGGTGGCCTTCGACTACACCGGTCGCGAGAACCGGACGGTGGTGGATCTGGGCCTGCTGGATCCCGTCCGCTTCCGAGGCTGGAGCGGGGGCAACAAGAAGGCGTTCTTCGTCTCCGCCGAGGCGGCGACGGCCAGCTATTTGCCGGGTCCGCTGCCCGCCGGGAAATGGACCCTGCTTCTAGGCGTGCCCAATGCACGGCCGAACTCCAAGGCGACCTATCAGGCTAGGGTCTGGTTCGAGCGGACGCCCACGCCGCTGCCCGCTGCTCTGCCCCCAAACACCTTTCCCAGGGCCACGACGCCCGGCTGGTATCGTGGCGACCTGCATATGCATACCGCCCACAGCGACGGCGGCTGCGTGACCGGCGATGCCCCACGCGCGCCGTGCCCAGTTTATCGCACGGTCCTGGCCGCCCAGGCCGCCGGCCTCGATTTCGTCGCCGTCACCGATCACAACACCACCAGTCAGGCCGAGGCGCTGGCCGAGCTGCAGCCGTCGTTCCCTGACCTGCTGCTGATGAGCGGCCGCGAGATCACCATCTTCCAGGGCCACGCCAACGTGTTCGGCCCGACGGCCTTCATCGACTTCCGCCTGGGCTCAAGGACCGTGCCGACCATCCGCGACCTGCAGCGGGCGGTGAAGGCGGCTGGCGGCGTTTTCTCGATCAACCACCCGGCCGTGCCGTCGGGCGAGCAGTGCATGGGCTGCGGCTGGACAGCCAAGGACACCGACTACGACGCCGTCCAGGCCATCGAGGTCGCCAATGGCGGCAACGAGAAGGCGCAGGGCGGCTTCGAAGGCCTCCTGTCAGGCGTGCCCTTCTGGGAGGCCCAGTTGAACCAGGGGCGCCGGATCACGGCCATCGGCGGCAGCGACAACCACGACGCAGGCATCCCGCACGACCAGCCCACGGCCGTTGGTCGCCCAACCACGGTGATCCATGCCGAGGGATTGTCGCCCGAGGCTCTGTTGGCGGGACTGCGCGCGGGCAGGGTGTTTATCGACCTCGACGGGACCCGCGACCGGGTGCTGGATCTCTCGGCCGCCGTCGGAGGGCGCGGCGCGGTGATGGGCGGGGCGCTGACGGCCAAGCCCGGCGAAACGGTGACCTTCGTCGCCAGGGTCGCCGGCGTCGATCCGGCCGGTCTGGAGGTGATCCAGGACGGCGCCAGGATCGCCCCGGCGATCTCGGCGGCAGGCGGGTTCGAGGTTCGGATGGGCGCGCGAGCCGGTTGGGTGCGGGTCAATGTTCGCGATAAGGCCGGCCGGCTGCTGATGATCGGCAACCCGATCTATCTAACGGTGGCGCACTAGGTCCTGCGAAGGTCCGCATCGCTAAGATCGAGATGGATCCGCGACAAAGACCATATCGCGACCGACACGGCGCGAGCTCTTCGAGGCGCCGGACGGGCGTCGTCGGTCCGTTCGGCGCGAAGCGGGCCGTGATCGTGGCGATCGACGAGCCCACCGATGTAGTCGTCGTCGACATCAATCTCGGATCGTCCGTTCGTCCGACGGGGTCAGGAGGGGGTGTCGGCCACCAGGTAGTTCAGGGCGAACAAGGCGTCCGGCTGGTGGATGTTGGGCTCGCGTTCCTGAAGCACCAGGCTGCCGGAGATGGTCTGGTTCCAGCTCTGCCGGCGCGACAGGCAGAGCGCGAAGGCGCGGGCGTCCAGGTGCAGGCGCAGCTTGGTCGGCTGGACGGTCTCCGCGTCGGTGCGGACCGAGAGGTCGAGCTGCTTGCGGTGCGCGCCGGCGCGCGCCCGCTGCTCGGTCAGCTCGTCGTAGAGACGGAATTCGTAGTCGACGTTGAGTCGCACGCGTCGGGCGGCCAGCATGGCCTCCAGCGCCGCTTTGGCGCGGGCGAAGGCAGCGTCGAGCTGGTCGTCCTCGGGGACCGGGTCGGCTTCATAGGGATAGGGCTCGGCGGCGTGCGCGGCCTGAACTTGGCCCAGTTCGCTCAGGGTCGGGGTCAGGTCCGGCGCGACCTCGCCCGTCCCGACGTTCAATCTCCGGCCGCCTTCGAGGGCGACGAACGGGACGAAGGCGCAGCGTTCCGCCGCCTGGTCCGGGGTCGGCTGGGCGATCAGGCGGGACAATTCGGTCAGTCGGCCCGGAATGAAATAGGATCCGCCGGCCAGGAACACTCGCTTGGGCCGAAGGATGCGCAGCGAGGCCTCGAGCTTGGCGAGGGCGGCGTCGATGATCCGCGCCTGTTCGGCCTTGCGGTCAATGTTCAGGAAGCATTGCGGGTACTCTCCCGCGGCGCCGCAGACGAGGGCGGCGACGTCGATGGGCCCGAACTCGCGATCGCAGAAGGCCTTGATGGCCTCGAAGTGGGCGGCCGCCATTGGGTTGTCGACCTGATTGAAGAAGACCTGGCCGTCGGCGGCGACGATCAGGCTGGTGTCCAGATCGTAGTCCAGGTCGGTCTCGACGCCGGCGTTGCTGGTCTGGAACTGCGGCACGACCACGAGCCGCAGATCGCGCACCTCTAGAGGCGTGAAGGGCTCCGCCTCGATGACCGTCCTAGCGCCCAGCGCCCGGAGACGACGGCGCAGGGTGTCGTTGGCGTAGGTCTTGATCAGGAAGGGCGCCTCGAGCAGACCCGAGTCGGCGAGGAAGTCGGGGTCGAAGTGATCGCTGTGGATGTGGGAGATGTAGACGAGGTCCGCGCCACGCACGCGATCGATCAGGTCGCGCCGGTCGAACTCGGGATACGAACGCCAGCCGCCGTGGTTGGCCTGGCCCACCCAGGGATCGCAAACCAGCTTGGTCGTCGCGGTTTCGACGATCAGGAACGAGTTGGAGACGTGAGTGATGTCCATGCGCGGGCCCATTCGTGGTGGTTCGGTGCGTCGCTCGGAACAGTGTCATGAGTCCGCTCGAGGCGGTTGTCATCCTATTTGTCGTCGAGTCCGCAACGCGAGAGCCAGATCCTCCCGAGTATAGATGGCCATCGTCGGCGATCTGGCGCTAACGTGTGCTCGGCTGATTTGGGAGGGGCGCGACGCCCCGGATCGACCTCCCGAAATGGCGGATCAGGATTTTGAGAGACGCCGCATGAACACCCCTTCCTTCGTCGACCAACTGGACGAGATGGAGGAGCGATGCCGCGCCATGCCCGAACTCTATCCCGAACTCGAGGCGTTGTGGGATCATCTGGTCTCGGAGATGCCCAGCACCCAGGTGCTCGTCGAGCGCAATCGCTTTCGCCTGCGAAACCTGCCGCACATGCGCCAGCGACGGCCGCGTCTGCTGATCGGCCTGATCAACGATGGCGGCTATCCGAATTTCCAGACCTTGCCGCTGCTGCGGTTCGCCGATGTCGTCACCTTGACGACGCAGGCGGAGCAGCAGGCGCACGCCGACCGTCTCCATCTGAACCTGCTCGGCACGCCGCTTCCCGAGGTCATGCGGGCCCTGCCCGAGGGGTTCACGCCCGACTTCTACATTGATCCGCAAATCTGCGGGGCCAGTTTCCCGCCCTTGGGTCTGGAGGACATGCCCTGCGTGACGATCGCCGGATTCTGTCACCACTTCCGGGCGCTGCATCTGCACAATACCGGCTATCTCTATGACGTGATCGCGCCGCTGTCGCCGCTGTTCAGTCGGTTGATCGCTCCCATGCTGCCGGAGCGGGTGGTAGTGGATACGCCCTTCGGCGCGAACTGGGGATCGTTCGAGCATATCGCCCGGCCCTCCGGGCCGCAGTCGGAACGCGACATCGACATGCTGATCTGTTTCGGCGAGTCGCAGTCGGAACTCTATGGCGACTACCGGAACCTGTGCGTGGCCCTGGCGCGGCGGTTCCAGGCGGCGCACGGCGACCGATACAACATCGTGTTCACGAGCAACCTGTCCAAGATGGACTACTTCTCTCACCTGGCGCGCGCGAAGATTTGCCTGAACGCGGTGGGTCTGCACGGTCCCTACAACTATCGGAACCTCGAGGCGGTCAATCACGGCGCGGTCGTGATGCAGATCGAAAGCCACTACGAGGTCGGCGAGCAGCCGCTGGCGGAGTTCTTCGTCCCGGACGAGGAAGTCGTTCTGTTCAACGCCGACGATTTCGAAGCCAAGGCCCTCGACTTGCTGGAGAGCGAGGCGGATCGCTCGCGCATCGCCGCGGCGGCCCAGGCGCGCGCGGCGCGGGACTACACCTATCAGGCCGTCTATAGCGGCTTGATGAGCAAGGCGATGGAGGCCGTCCAGGCGCGGGGGACCTTGCCGCGTTGCGCGCCGGGCGAGAGCCAGCTTCGGCGGGCCTTGTCGCTGTTCCATGCCGACGACGCGGACAAGCGGCTCGCCGGTTTCCTGGCCGCCCTGGGCGACGTTCCGAGCATGGGGGCGTCGGAATACTCCCTGATCCTGGCGTTTCATGACGTGCTGTCTCTCGCGCCGGACCACCTGCGCAAGGCGGTCGCCGAACGATACGGTTTCCCCGTCGGGGCGGCTCCATCGCCGCGGGCCGTGTTCGCGCGGATCGCCGCGCCGGGGCCGGTCGATCGTTGGAACCTGCTCATCCAGACCTGGGTGGCGTCGGGCGAGCTTGATCTTGAGGGCGCCCGCGACGTGCTCGAGGCGTTGGCGCGGACGCCGGGCGGCCTGAAGGCCGAGCGGAGCTTCGTGGCCTTCCCCGCGGCGCTGGAGACGCGTCTCGGGCGGCCGTGGGAGAAGCTGAAGCTGCATCATCTGTGCAGCCGTTTTCTGCATTCCGGCGCGAGCGACGCGCAAAAGGACGCGATCTTCGTCGACTGCATGCGGGATCTCGTGGATCTCATCGACACGTCCGCCAGCACCGAGGTCGCCTGATCAACCTCGCGCCGCTCAGGCTACGCGGGAAGAGCAGGCGGCCCTGAGGGTCCGGCGTCCGGTGGTCCAGCCGTTCGGGCGGTCCTCCTACACGCCGGCCGCCGACGGCCTGGTCGAGAGCGCCCGCCGCGACGCCGATCGTCGCCGGGCGGCGATCGAGGCGGACCTGCAGGCCAAGCTGGCGGCTCTCGGTCCCGCCTCCGACGGCGCGCCTCGCCGCTGTCCGCCGACGCCTCGCCGCTAGAATCCAGCTCTGCTTCAAAGCTCGGCATTCCAAGCGCGGTCGAAGTGTTGTCCTAGAGTGCGATATCGTGAGCGTAGTTCTCTTCTTCCTTCAGCTGCGCGCCACTTCACCTAGCGAACGTCTGGTTTCTGGAGGCGGTCCAACGTCGGCTCTTGGCGCTGCCGCGCTCGCCCCCATCAGTTCGTTGATCTTCGTCATGGCGTCGACGAATGTGGGAGGCAGACTCGTCCGACGAGGAGGTCTTCGATGCGCGCTGTTCATCGCCACACTGAGCGTCACCGCGTATCGCGGATCGGCTGGCTTCGCGCTGCGGTGCTTGGCGCCAATGACGGCCTGGTCTCCACAGCCAGCCTGATCGTCGGTGTGGCGTCAGCGGCCAAGTCGCCGGGAGAAGTGGTCGTCGCGGGTGTCGCGGCGGTGGTGGCCGGCGCGATGTCCATGGCGGCCGGCGAGTATGTGTCGGTGAGCTCGCAAGCCGACACCGAGAAGGCGGAGCTGGCGCGCGAGGTCGCCGAACTGCGCGATCTTCCCGAGGCCGAGCACGAGGAGCTGGCCCAGATCTACATCGGTCGGGGCGTCGAGCCGGACACCGCGCGCCTGGTCGCCACCCAGCTGATGGCCAAAGACGCCTTGTCGGCCCACGCCCGGGACGAGCTGGGTCTTTCGGATCTCACCGGCGCGCGGCCGATCCTGGCGGCCCTTTCGTCCGCCGGCAGCTTCGCCGCCGGCGCCGTGCTGCCGTTGGTTATTGCGGTGAGCGCGCCCCGCGCCACCCTGGGCGTCGCCGTGACGGTCGCCTCGCTCTGCGGCCTGGCCGTCCTGGGCTATGTTGGCGCTCGGGCTGGGGATGCGCCGCCTTGGCGCGGCGTCGTCCGGGTCACGCTCTGGGGCGCCGTGGCGATGGCCGTGACAGCGTTGATCGGCCGTTTCGTGGGCGCGGCGATCTGATCGACGCGCCCACCCGGTTCTAGTGGAGCTTGGCCTGGGCCTGGCTCAGGAGCGCCGCGGCCTGGGCCTTGCGGCCCTTGTCGGCGACCTCCCGTCCGGGACGCGCCGGCGCGGCGATCGCCTTCTGCAAGGCCTTGCTGGCGCCGGCGTAGTCGTTCTGGCGCATCAGGAAATCGCCGTAGAAGAAGTTCGAGTCGACGCCGTTGGGATTGGCCGCCAGGGCCTTCTGGAGGTAGCCACGCGCCTTGCCGGGATCGCCGAAGCCGATCGGGAAGCCGGGCACCTGGGCGTAGAGCGAGCCGAGGCTGGTGTAGACCGAGCCGTCGCCGAGCGCGGCGGGATTGATCCTCTCGGCCCGTTCCAGAAGCGATCTGGACTCCTTGGCCAGAGCCAGGCCGCCGAGCCCGCCCTTGGCGCCGGCCTGGGTCGCCTTGGCGATGGCTTCCCAGACCAGGGGCTCGGCGCGGCCGGGGTTCTGCTTGGCCAGGGCGTCGGCGTCAGCGGCGACCTGCGCGGCGGCCTCGCCCTGGGCGCCCTTGTCGGTGATTTCGTAGTTGGCGTGGGCCCAGGCGTGGGCCAGGCCATCGAGGCGAGTGTCGAGCGCATCGGCGCGGGCGGCTCCGGCCAGAAGCGACAGGGCCAGGCCGAGGGCGAAGAGAGGTTTCCGGGTCATGTAGGGTCCTGGAGATCTAGCGGGCGAAGAGCTGTGCGGCCTTGCGATCGTTGGCCGACAGGGCGCGATCGACGAGGCCCGGCAGCAGGGCGTTGAGGCGGACGAAGAAGGCTTCGGGAAAGCCCAGATAGACGTCGCGACGACGGGCGCGGATCGCAGAGACGATCCGGCGGGCCGTGGCCTCGGGCGGGTCAATGTGCATTTGGGTGAGCTTGGCGAACTCCAGCACGCGGTCCGACACCATCGCCGTGCGAACCGCGCGCGGCGCCACGTAGGTGACGTCTACGCCCGTCCCGGCCAGCTCCCGGCGCAGGGCCTGGCTGAAGCCGCGCAGACCAGCCTTGGCGCTGGAATAGGTGGCGAAATGCGCGAAGTTGATGGAGCCGAAGATCGACCCGATGTTGACGATCTGGCCGGCGCCCCGCGCCTTCATCCCCGGGGCCGCCGCCTGGGCGAGCCGGACGGGCGCGACCAGGTTGATCAGATAGCCCGACAACAGGTGCGCCGGATCTTCCTGCTCCACCGGCCCGAAGTGCTGGACGCCGGCCAGGTTTACCAGGATGTCCCATTGACGGCCTTCGATGGCCTGGGCGGCGGCCTCGATCCCACTGGGCGTGGAGAGGTCGTGCGGCAGGAACTCCGCGATGTTCGCGTCCGGTCGCGAGCGACCCAGCGCGACGACGCGCGCGCCCTCCGCCGTCAGCTGATTGGCGACCAGGCCGCCCAAGCCGCCGGAGGCTCCCGTGATCAGGACGGTCTTGCCCTCAAGCATGGGCGACCTCGCGGGTGTGCGGGATCGAGAGGAAGACGTTGGCGAAGCGTTCGAAGATCGCCTTGGCCACCTCGATGATGGCGGCCTGGTCGGCAGGGTCGTCGACCTGATCCATCAGCTTCTGGAAAAAGGTCAGGTGCTCCATGTCCAGCGCCCCATGCGAGGTCAGGTAGCTGAAGCATTCGGGACCTAGGCCCAGGTTCTTGGCCACGGCCTCGGCGCCTTGGGTGGCCAGGCGCACGCTGGTGCCCTCCAGCACGAAGACCATGCCGAAGAAGCCCATCGGATTGGCGTTGCGGATGTAGTCGTAGGCGTAGTCGGTCATGGCCAGGGTCGCCGAACGCGGCGCGCCAGTCCGTACGGCCTCGGCGTCGCCGCCGCAGTTTTTGATGTCGCTGAGGATCCAGTGTTCGTGGCCGGTCTCCTCGACGATGTATTCGTCCAGGGCCTCGACGAACCGCTGATGGGCCTCATCCATGCCGGCGCGGGCCTCGCGCATCAGCGGCACGGTGTGCTTCACGTGGTGATAGGCCTCCGTCAGGTAGGCGATGTAGGTCTCGCGCGAGATGCGGCCCGTCAGGCCATCCTGGATCTGCGGCGTCGAGGCGAGGGCCATCTGGCCGTCGACCGTCTCGGTCACGAGGCGTTGGTAGAAAGTCACGCGTGGTCTCCTGTCGTGGAAGCTTCCAGGAAGTCTCGATGACGGGCGTTGAGCACCGCGCGCCGAGGACGTCCGTTGTTGGTGAGTTCGCCGGCGGCGGGGTCGAGCGCGTCCCGGAGGAGCCAGCGGCCAACCCTGGCGTACGGCGGAAGGTTGGCGTTGGCCCGGCTGACAGCGCCGGCGATGGCCGCTTCGTCCATGCCCGGAATGAGCGGCACGATCAGCGCCGAGAGTTCGGCCATGGCCTCGCCGAGCACCACGGCCTGGCGGATCTCGGGCTGGGCGGTCAGCTCGCTTTCGACCCACTCCGGCGCGACGTTGCGCCCGTGGCTCGTGATGATGGTGTTGAGGCGGCGACCCGAAATGCGCAGGAAGCCATCGGCGTCGATCTCGCCAAGGTCGCCGGTGAAGACGGGACCGTCACGCGTGACTCCGCCCGCGTAGCCGAGAAAGCCGGAATTCCCGACGACGATCTCCCCATCGTCGATCGTCACCTGAAGGTGCGGCAACGGACGCCCCACGGTTCCGGCCTTGCGTGCCGCGGGCGTGTTGAGCGCGACGACCGAGGCGCACTCGCTGAGCCCGTAGCCCTCGTAGACGGGCAGGCCCAGCTCGTCGGAGCGAGCCAGAAGCGAGGGGGCGACCTTGGCGCCGCCGACGGCGACCAGTTTCAGCTCGGGCAGGCGGACGCCGGTGAAGGTCATGACCATCATCAGGGCGCGAAGCAGCTCCGGCACCAGGATCAGGCTATTGGCATGCTGCTCGGCGATGGCCCCGGCAAGTTTCGGCAGGTCGGGCCGGAACGGATCGGCCAGGCCCAACTGGTCGGGCGGCAGAATGTGATAGCGGCCGCCGGCCAGCAGGGTCGTGTAGAGTCCGGCCACGTTCTCCAGCAGGATGGACAGCGGTAGCAGGGGCAGGTGCAGGCCGGCATAGTCCGCGCCGATCGCTTCGACGAGGCCGCCAGCGACCGCCTCCATGTGCTGGCGCGACAGGCAGACGCCCTTGGGCTGGCCGGTGGAGCCGGAGGTGTAGGTGACCTTCGCTGTGCCTGGCGGCAGCGGGCGGGCGGGCAGGTTCAGCGGCGTCACGCGCAGCGGAGTCGAGGCGATGTTGAGGTCGCAATTGGCCGCGTCCGAGAGCTCGACCAGCAGGCTGGCGCCGGCGTCTTCCATGGCGTGGTGACGCTGGGCGTCGGTGAAGAAGCCGGGCAGGGGAAGGCTGGCCCAGCCCAGACGGGTCAGGGCCAGGTCCAGGATCACCCAGGCGGGGCCGTTGGGGAGCCGCACGGCGACCGGCGAGCCGGGCCGGAGCAGCGGCGCCCACAGGAAGAGGTCCCGAGCGGCCGCCGCGATGGCGGTCTCGAGCGCGCCGTAGGTGAAGGCGGTGGTCTGGTCGCTTAGCGCGATGGCGCCGTCGTTCAGGCGGGCTCGCTGGGCGACGGCGGCGAGGACGCGGCTCATGGGCGATTTCCCAGACGGGGGTGTAAACGGGAGCAGACGCCGTCGATCGCGGGCGGCTGAGTCATCAGCAGCTGGGTCAGCGGGGCGAGGGCCGGGGCAATGGCGCCGGCCAGCACTTCGGGATCGCGCTCGTAGTAGCCGCCCCAGTCTTCGGCCTCGGCGCCCAGCCGGGCGGGATCGGCTGTGGTCAGTCGTCGGGTGGGAAAGCCGATGCGGCTGAAGGTCCGGCGCAGCTGGCGTGTCGCGGTGGCGACGGCATGGTCGCAGCCTTGCTGATGCAGATGCCGAGCAAGGGCCATGAACAGGAAGAACGAGGCGCCCGCGCTGGCGGAAGCCAGGTTGCCGATCTCTGCAATACCGTTGCGAGCGGCGCCGAGCGCCACTTCAATCGGTTCATCCAGATAGCGCTCGAGGAACAGCGGCCCCGTTCCCGCCAGCCGGAAGCCGACGGCGGCATGGATCTCGCCACGGGCGTCCTGGACGCTCATCAGGGTGGGATAGTGCGTCCGGATACGGCTGCTGAAAGCCTCGGCGTAGGTCGCCTCGATATAGGCCTCGACCCGTTCCCGCTCGGGACGGAAATGCTGGTGGATCGAGATGACTCGCGGCTCGACCGACGTGAAGCGGCGCACCCGATCGGCGTCGAAACACAGACTGCCGATGTTAGCGCCGTCGTTCATCATCGTGACTTCAAGCAAAGGGACCTCCTGCCTAGGGGCGGCGCTCAGGCGCTTTCGACCGGCAAGGACGACGCGCCGGGGAGGGCGCCTCAAAACTTTCGGTGGTTGCGCCACGCTGGAGGTTCGGAAAGATTGTCGCAGGCGCGGATTCCCGGCGCCGCCCCTTCGAGGAGCGCGACCGCGCCTTGGACGACACCGACGTCCATCCCCTGCTTTCCGCCTACATGGAGCGGCGCGAGGACCTGCTGCGGTATTTTCGCGTGCGTCTGCGGTCCGAGGAGGCGGCCGAGGATCTGGTTCAGGACATCTATCTGAAGATCGTCGACCGACGGGGCGAGGTGATCGAGAACCCGACGGCCTACCTCTACCGCCTGGGCACGAACCTGATGCTGGATTGCATCAAGGTGCGACGGCGAGCCGAGGCGCGTGACGCCCAGTGGCATGGGGCGAATGTGTCTGACGTGGGGGGCGCCCAGATCGCGGAGGAAGCGCCAGCCGACGAGGCCGCGGCCGCAAGGCTGCAGCTCTCCAGGATCCTGGAAGCCGTCCAGGCCCTGCCGCCTGCCGCCCGAGAGGCGTTCCGCCTGCACAAGCTGGAGGGCCTGAGCCACGCCGAGACGGCGGCGGCGATGGGCGTGTCACGCTCCAGCGTCGAGAAGTACATGATGGCCAGCCTCAAGCTGATCATCGCCAAGGTCGGGCGATGGCCATGAGGGGGCCATGAGTGGGGCCATGAACGCGGCGCGCGAAATTCTTTTGAGGCGCCTGGGGCAATATGGCGTCTTTGGGGCGAAGGGCGAGGCGGATGGCCTCCCAGAAAACGGCGAAGTCGGATGAGCGGTCAGGATCTGGAGACGAAGGAGGGGGCGCGCGACGAGGCCGTCGCGTGGCTGCTCCGCGTCCAGTCGGAGACCGCGACGGCCGAGGATTGGACCGCGCTCGCCGACTGGCTGGAGGGGTCTGAAGCGCGACTGGCCGCCTTCGAAGAGGCCGAGCTGATCGCAGCCGATCTCGAGCTGAGGAAGGCCGAGATCGCACAGGGCCTCATGCCACCCGCGTCGAACGTCGTGAACTTCCCGAAGCGCACGCCGGCGCCGGCGCGGCGCGCCTGGATCGGCGGTTTAATCACCGCCTCGCTGGCCGTGCTGGTTGGCGGGCCGGCGTTATGGACGGCTTCGCAAGGGCGCAGCGTCACCTACGAGACCAGGCCTGGCGAGACACGTCGTATCGATCTTGCCGACGGCACCCGGATCACCCTGGACGGCGGTTCCAAGCTCGTCGTGCGGCTGGGGTGGCGGAAGCGTCAGGTGGAAATGGGTCTTGCCCAGGCGAGTTTCGATGTCGCCAAGGATCCGTCTCGCCCGTTCGTGATCGGGGTCGGCGACCAACGCGTGCGGGTCGTGGGCACCGAGTTCAACATCCGTCGCGACGACAAAAGCGTCCGCGTCACCGTGCGGCGCGGGGTGGTCGAGGTCGCGCAGCGGGGCGGGCAGGGCGCCGCACCGGTTCGCCTGACGGTGGGTCAGGAGCTGCGACACGTTCAGGGCGCGCCGGGATCGGAGATCCGGCGGGTCGCGCCGGACGGCGCCTTCGCGTGGGCGCAGGGTCAGCTGGTCGCCGACAACGAGACCCTGGGCGACATAGTCGCCGATCTCAATCGCCGCTTCTCGACGCCGGTCCGGATTTCGCCCCAGGCGGCGGCGCGCCGGTTCTCAGGCGTCATCGCGCTGGACGACGAGGACGTGGCTGTCCAGGTATTGGCGCGTTACGCCGGTCTGACTGTTGATCGCGTGAATGGGGAAATAGTCCTAAGGTGACGCCCTGACCGTGTCGAAGGGGCGTGATCTTGCATAACCTCGCGCGACGGCGCCTGGGCATGGCGTCGGCGGTCGGCCTGATCGTCGCGCCTGTGTGTGCGTGGGCCGGTGAGGCCGCGCCCTTCGCCGTGCCCGCCGGCCCGTTGAAGGCGGCCGCGACGGCGTTCGCCCTGCAGGCGCGCGTGTCGATCGACCTCAGTGCGGCGCAGGGGTGCGGGCTGTCTCCCGGCTTCCAGGGGCGCGCGAGTCCGGACGAGGCGCTGAAGGCGCTGCTGCGCGGAGCCGGGTGCGAGGCGCGCCTGATCGCGCCGAGAGCATACAGGATCGTCCCCACGTCGGCGCCGGCGCGCGTCCTGGCGCGTCCCGCGGCGCCGGCGCTCCAGCAGCCGAGCGAGGACGCGCCGCCGCTGTCCGAACTGGTGATCGTCGCTACGCGCCGGCTGGCCGTGGCCGATCGTCTGGCCTATTCGGTCAGCGCGCTGGACGAGCGCGCCATCGCCGCGCGCGGCGTCCGTGACGCCGCTGACTTGGCCTTGACGGTTCCCTCCATGACGGTGACCAACCTCGGACCCGGACGCGACAAGGTGATCCTGCGCGGCCTCTCGGACGGTCCCCTGACCGGCCAAACCCAGTCGATGGTCGGCATCTATCTCGATGATGTACGGCTGACCTACAACGCGCCCGACCCGGATCTCCTGCTGGTCGACATCGGCCAGGTCGAGGTGCTGCGCGGCCCGCAGGGCGCCCTCTACGGCGCGGGGTCGCTGGGCGGGGTTCTGCAGCTCAGAACCCATGCCGCCGATCCGGAGGCCTTCGACGCTTCGGCTTCGCTCACGGCGTCGACCACCCAGGGCGGCGAGGCCGGTGGACTGGCGTCGGCCATGATCAATCTGCCGCTGCTGAACGGTCGGGCCGCGGTGCGGCTGGTCGGCTATGCCGAGCGGGACGGCGGCTATATCGACGACCTGGGGCAGGGGCGGTCGGACGTCAACACCACCCGCCGCAGCGGCGCTCGTCTCTCGACACGGGTCAAGCTTGGCGCCGGCTGGACGGCGGAGGCCGGAGTGACCAGCCAGTGGATCAATTCGAGGGACACCCAATACGCCGAGCGTGACGTGGGGACCTATGCAAGGCGCAACCAGATTGCCGAGCCTCACGACAACGACTTCCTCGAGGTCCACATCGGCGCGCACGGCGGCCTGCTGGGGCAGGACGCGAAACTGACCTTAGCGGCTGTCCGGCATGACTTGTCCAGCCGCTACGACGCCAGCGCCTCGCCGCCGGTTTCAGTCCCCCTGGGCGCGGCGGTGGCTTTCGATGACGACAACCACGTCGGCGCGGTGGTGGCCGAGGCGTCGTTGGCGTCGCGGCCGGGCCGGCGAATCCAGTGGCAGGTCGGCGCTTTCCTGGCCCGCACGCGCCAAGGCCGTGACGGTTTGATCTTCCTGGCCGATCAGCCGACCACACCCCTGGCGCGCGAGACCCGCCGCGACGTGCTGGGCGAGGGGGCGCTGTTCGGAGAGGCGATCGGCGATTTGGGTCGCGGCTGGAGCCTGACCTTGGGCGGACGCCTGTTCGCGACCCGGTCCGAGGTATCCAGCCACGCAACGGCGGCGGGCGCGGGGGCGCTGTTCCGGGACGCCCAGAGCTATGTCGGCTTCGCGCCCAAGGTGGTGGTGTCGTTCGCGCCGAGCCCCTCGACGCTGATCTACGCGCAGGCGGCGGAGGGCTATCGATCGGGCGGCTTCAATACGGCGGCGATCCCGTCGCAGACCTTCGACACCGCCGGCGGCGAGCCGCAGCGCCGCTATGACGGCGACGAGCTCTGGAGCTACGAAGGCGGGGCGAAGGCGGCCTGGCTGGATGGACGGCTGCGCGTGAGGCTGGCGGCGTTCCTGGCCTCTTGGAAGAACATCCAGAGCGACCAGCTCCTGCCCTCGGGACTGCCCTACACCGCCAATCTCGGCGACGGACGCAATGTCGGGGTCGAATTCGAAGGCGGCTATGTGCGCGGCGGCCTGCGACTGGACGCCAGCTTCCTGCTGAACCATCCGGAGCTGGAGTCGGTGAACGCCGCCTTCCCGGGGCGCAAGGATCTCGGTCTGGCGGGGGCGCCGAGAGGTTCCGCCTCGCTCGCGGCCAGCTACGAGCGGTCGGTAAGCCAGGTCTGGCGAGCGGGCGTCGATGCGCGGGCGGCCTATATCGGTCATTCCCGCCTGAGCTTCGACGGCGCGACCGCCCCGTCCATGGGCGGCTATGCAACGACCCGGGTCGCCGCGCGGCTGTGGTCGGACCGCCTGAGTCTTGGCCTGACTGTCGACAATCTGTTCGACAGCGCGGGGGACACGTTCGCCTACGGCAATCCCTTCACCTTGAAGCAGTCCAGGCAAAGCACACCCCAAAGGCCAAGGACGGTGTCTCTCCAGATCTACGTTCGCTACTGATGAGCATGCGTTAGTCTCGACGGCGCGCTGTTCATATCACTGACGTGCAGGTCGATGAGGTCGCCGGAAGTCTGAATGCCTTCCAGCTCGCGGGAGATTGGCTTGATGCCGAGGTCCGGAGCCCGTTTTCCGCGACGAGCCCAAGCCTTCAGGCTCCGCTCTTAGCTTTTCGAATTTGCCCGGCGAGCATCCGCAGGAGCCTAACAGTGGCGTCTGCCGGCACGGTCTCATACTTCAACGCATAGCTGAAGGCTGCGGCAAGAACAGCTAGGTCGCCGCTAGCAGCATCGTGAGCCCATTCACGGCAGGCGCCAGAGCCGCGTTGGTTCGCAGCAGGCTGGCGCTTCGATTGCGTCGGAGCAGATCGGTGGCGAGGGATGGTCGGTGGGGCTTCATCGGGAGGGGCCAGGTACATAGCGAAGGCGACCGACGCCGCGACGCTAGGCCCGATACAATTCGTGGCGGTTTGAAGGGTTTGTACGCGGTGGGACCGCGATGAGGGCTCTGCTTTACGGGCCGGAACATCAGACTTGACGGGCCTTTACCCCACTTAACGACAAACGGGCGCGCGCCTCTCCTAGGCTGCTGGACGACACCAAACCCAGCGGAGGGGACGCCATGCGCCAGTTGGAAACCGTATCGATCCCAGGCTTCATGCTCGTGCCGGCGAACGCGCCGAACCTGGCCGTTTTCATGCCTCCGGGCCGTGGGGCCATGGCGCCGGGAGCGGGGACCGTCGATCGTGATTGGCCCGGCCAAGATCAGGTCGCCATCCCGTCCGACCGAGGGCCGGGGCTGCTGCCGTGGCAGACCAAGCGCGTTCACGACTATGTCGATGCGGAACTGCATGGCCGGACCTCTCTGAACGTGGCGGCCGGCCATGCGCGCCTGAGCCCCGGCTATTTTTCGCGATGCTTTCGCCGCACCTTCGGCGTCACCTTCTCGCGGTTCGTGGCCAGCCGGCGCATCGAACGCGCGCAGGACCTGATGATGCAGGGGGGCGGGAAACTCTGCCAGATCGCTCTGGCTTGCGGCTTCGCCGACCAGGCGCATTTCACCCGTATCTTCGGCGGCTTCGTCGGTTGCTCGCCGGCCCGCTGGCGACGCCAGTTCGCACCGCCCGGGGCTGCGCTCGAGATTTGAACGCGCCGCCGGTGAAGGGGGCGTTTGCGGAAACCTTGAGTTTCAAGCCGCTCACTCGCGGCGCCGACTTGCACGGGCTAGATGGCCGCTAGGCGTGGGGCCGCGTCGCAGTTGTTTTTCAGGAGTATGAGTATGACCACCAGCCACTGGACCCGCCGACACGTCCTGACGTCCGGCGCGGGCGTCCTGAGCGCCGCCATCATCGCGCCTACGGGGGCGGCCTTTGCCGCGGCGCCCCAGTCCGAGGGCTATGCGACTGTCCCAGGCGGCAAGATCTATTGGCGGAAGTTTGGATCAGGCGGCCAGACGCCGCTGCTCACGCTGCACGGCGGACCGGGCTCGTCGCACAACTATCTGCTGCCGTTGCAAGCCCTGGCGGACGAGCGTCCCGTCATCTTCTACGATCAGCTGGGCTGCGGCCGCGCCGACGCGCCCGAGGCCGACAGCGCCTACTCGATCCAGCGGTCTGTCGAGGAGGTGGACGCGGTGCGCTCCGCCCTGGGCCTGGATCGGGTCGTGCTGCTGGGCCATTCGTGGGGCGCCCTGCTGGCCGTCGAGTATCTGTGCCAAGGCCGGGGTAAGGGCGTCGATCGCCTTATCCTGAGCGGCGCCATGGCCAGCATTCCCCAGGTCATGGCCGGCTTCGATCGCCTGTTCGCCACCATGCCGGACGGCTGGGGCGACAAGATCCACACGCTGGAAAAGGCCGGCAAGACGGGCACGCCCGAATATGCCGAACTGGTGCAGAAGTTCTACGACACCTTCGTTCTGCGTGTCCCGCCGAGCCCCGAAGTGCTGGCGACCCTGGAGGCGCTCTCCAAGTCGCCCGCCTATCGGGTGCTCAACGGCCCCAACGAGTTCACCATCGTCGGCAAGATCAAGGACTGGGACCGTCGCAAGGACCTCAAGGCCATCACCCAGAAGACCCTGATCACCACCGGCGAATTCGACGAGGTCACCCTCGACTGCCACGAAACCCTTCGCGACGGTATCGCCGGCAAGGCGCGCCTGGCGGTGATGACCGGCTGCTCGCACCTGACGATGAATGAAAAGCCCGCCCAGTATAACGCCCTGCTGCGCGGCTTCCTGAACGAAGCTTGAGGCGACCGGCCGGCGGCGGGACATCCGCCGCCGGCTCGGCGCTCAGCTCTGAGGGATCACGCCGGACTTGGCCAGGCGATCGGCCATGCGCACGAGTTCGGGCAGGGATTCAGCCTCCATCTTCTTCATCACCTGGCTGCGATGGAGTTTGACCGTCGCTTCGGTGATCGCGGCGCGCTCGGCGATCTGCTTGTTTAGGAGCCCCGCCGCCACGAGGCCGAAAACCTGTCGCTCACGTTCCGACAAGGTGGCATAGCGCGCGTGCAGGGCCTGATTGAGCTTGGCCTCGCTGCGGCGCGCCTGGTCATTGGCCAGGGCTCGGTTGACCGCTTCCAGCAAATCCTGCTCGCGCACGGGCTTGGACAGCACGTCGACGGCGCCGGCCTTCATCGCGCGCACGGCCATCTGGACATCGACGTGAGCGCTGATCAGCACGACCGACTGGGCCATGTCGGTTCGAGCCAGGGCCTCCTGGAACTCCAGACCGCTACGGCCCGGAAGCCGAATATCCAGCACGATGCAGCCCGCGCGCTCCACGGGACCTGCGTCGAGAAACGACTGCACCGATCCATGGATCTCGGTCGCCAGGCCCACGGACTGGAAGAGCGCCCTCAGGGCCTCGCGGACGCTTTCGTCGTCGTCGATGACGACCACGAGGGCCTCGCTGTCCTTAGCGTTGGGAAACATGAACGCCGTATCCTTCCGCCAGGGGCAGGGTGAAACTGAAGACGCCGCCTCGCGTCGCACTATTGGCCGCCCAAATCCGACCTCTATGGGCCTCGATGATCGACCTGCAGATCGCCAGGCCCATCCCGATACCTTCGGCCTTGGTGCTGAAGAACGCCTCGAAGAGCCGATCGGGATCGTCGGTCCCCAGACCTGGCCCGGTGTCGGTCACGCTCACCAACGCTTCGCCGTCTCGGGTTTTTCCGCGGACCGTCAAGCGCCGGGTAGCGACGGCCGTACCGGCCATCGCCTCGACCCCGTTCATGATCAGGTTGAGGAGCACCTGCTGAAGCTGGGTTGCGTCACCAAGGATGGCGCTGGCCCCTTCGTCCAGCTCGGCCTTGGCGACGACGCTATGACGCTTGAACTCACCTTGCAAGAGATCGAGGACCGGCTGGACGACGTCCTCCAGGCTGACCCGGTCCATCCGAGGCGCGGACTTGCGGGCGAGGTTGCGAAGACTGGTTATGATGTCGCCCGCACGGTGGCCGTCGCGCACGATGCGCTCCGCGGCCTGGCGAGCCATGGCGATGTCCGTCTGGGCGCCGTCGAGCCAGCGCAGGCAGGCGCCGGCGTTGGTGACAACGGCCATCAACGGTTGATTGACTTCGTGGGCGATCGATACGGCCAACTCGCCGATCGTGGTCATCCGCGTGACGTGGGCCAGATCGCTCTGACTTTGCCGCAGATCCTCTTCGGCGCGCTTGCGGTTCTCGATGTCGACATTGACACCGAACCACTGGGTGAGATTGCCCTGCTCGTCGAAGAACGGGCAGGCGCGGATCAGGAACCAGCGGTATTCTCCGTCCGCGCGGCGCAGGCGTAGCTCGGCTTCGCCCGGTTCGCCCGCGGCGATAATCCCGGCCCACATCTCCATGATGGGCTCGCGGTCATCGGGGTGAATGTAGTCGGCGAACTTGAAACCCAGGACGTCGTCCAGCTCCGCGCCTGCATAGTCGAGATACTGCTGGCTCCAGAACCGCGTGGCGCCCTGCGCGTCGGACGACCAGGTCAGGCCTGGGATCGACGAGACGATCTGCTGGAGCTCGCGTTCACTGTCGCGTAGCGCCACTTCGCTGCTGGAGAGGGCGTCTTGGGCGTCCTTGCGATCTTCGATGTCAATATTGACCCCGAACCATTCCACCACGCGTCCGTAGCAGTCGACATGTGGGCTGGCCCGGAAAAGCATCCAGCGATAACTGCCGTCCGCCCGACGCAGGCGCGCCTCGTGCTCGTGCGCCCGCTCTTCGGTCATGGCGGTGACCCATGCGGCCAGCAGACCTGCGGCGTCATCGGGGTGCAGGGCGTCGGCCCACGCGCCGGCGAGGGCGCTTTCGGCGTCGACACCGATGTAGTCCAGATACTGCTGGCTGAGGAACGTGATCGCGCCGTCGGCGCCCGCCGACCAGACCAGGCCAGGAACCGCGTTGATGATGTGCTCGAGGCGGCGCTCGTTGTCACGCAACGCAGCCTCGCTGGCGAGTAGGGCGCCCTCTACGCGCTTTCTATCCTCGATATCGACGACGATGCCGTACCATTTGAGGACGTTCCCATCGTTGTCCAACAGCGGGTTCTGCCGAAACGCGAACCATCGGTATTGGCCATCGCGGCCCCGCATGCGGCCTTCCGTTTCCTGGGGGCGCTTTGAGCCGACGACCTCGTTCCAGGTCGCGCGCAGGGCCTCCAGGTCTTCAGGATGGAAGAGGCGATAGAAGCCATCGCCCTCGATCTCCTCGAAGGCGACGCCCGCGAAATCCAGGAACGGCTGGTTCCACGAATCCAACATGCCATCGGGCTCTGTCGACCAGACCATAGCGGGGATGGTGCTGATCGTCAGGCTCAGCGCCCGCTCGCTCTCCCGCAGCGCGGCCTCGCTTTCTCGCAGCGCGTTCTCGGCGCGCTGCAGATCCTCGATGTCGAGATTGCATCCGAACCAGCGGACCGCCCCGTTGGCGTCGGTGATTTTGCGCCCCGCGAAATAGAACCGCCGGTACTCCCCGTCGAACCGGCGGATCCGGGCCTGGGCAAGCGAGGAATCCTTATCCTGCGCTTCGCGCCAGGCCGTCAAAAGGCCGTCGACATCGTCGGGATGGATGACGTCGGTAAAGCCGAAGTCCAGGATCGCCTCGGCAGGACGACCAACGAAGTCGAGATATCTCTGGTTGGCGAAGTCGGCGGCGCCGCCGTCCTTGGCCGACCAGATCAAGACCGGAAGGGAGTCGAGGATCAGGCTTACATTGCGTTCGCTGGCCACGAGCGCAGCCTCGGCGCGTTTGCGATCCTCGATATCCATGTTGACGCCGTACCAGCGAACAACATCGCCCTCGGCGTTGAGCAGTGGACTGCAGCGGCAGATCAGCCAGCGATACTCGCCGTCGGCGCGCCGCGAACGGCCCTCGATCTCGCCGCCGGTCTTTGACGCCATCATCGCTTGCCATTCGGCGAACATCCGATCGACGTCGTCAGGATGGAACTGCGCGAGGAAACCCGTGTCCATCAGCTCCTCTGCGGAGCGACCGGTGAAGTCGACCATGTTCTTGTTGAACATGTCGGCATAGCCCTCGGCCGTCGTCGACCAGGCCATGCCAGGAATGGTGTCGAGCATCATGCTCAAGGCGCTCTCGCTCTCGCGCAGGGCCGCCTCGCTGGCCCTCAGGGCGTCTTCTGCCCGCTGCAAGTCCTCGATATCGACGTTGCAGCCAAACCAGCGGACCAGACCGTTGGCCTGGGTGAGCTTGCGACCGGCGAAATAGAACCAGCGATACTCCCCGTCGGCCCCGCGGATGCGGCCCTTCAGCGCGGTCTGGTCGGCCTCGGCCAAATCCCGGGTCCAGATCTCCATCATCCCTGGCACATCGTCGGGATGGTAGAGGTCCAGGAAACCCCATTCCAGAATCTTGTCGGCCGGCTCGCCCGCATAGTCGCGCCAGCTCTGGTTTATGAACTCGGCGCTACCGTCCGGGCGGGCCGACCACACCAGGACGGGCAAGGAATTGACGATGAGGTCGAGGTTCTGCTCGCTCGCCAACAAGGCGGCCTGGGCTTCCTCGAGCGCGCTCTCGGCGCGCTTGCGGTCCTCGATATCGGTGCCGACGCCGTACCACTTGATGACATTGCCGTCGGCGTCGAGCAGCGGGTTCTGCCGCAGCACGAACCAGCGGTACTCACCATCCGCGCGACGCATTCGTCCCTCGACATCGCGCGGTCGCTTGGTGGCCATGATCTCCTGCCAGGAGGCCAGCAGGTGGGCGGTGTCATCGGGGTGAAAGATCGGCCAGAATCCCTGGCCGCTGATCTCCTCGGCGGTCCAGCCGACATAGTCGACGAAGTTCTGGTTGCAGAAATCGATCAGGCCGTCCGGCGTCGTCGACCAGGCCATCGCCGGGATGGTGTTGATCGTCAGGTGCAAGCGCCATTCGCTCTCCGCCAAGGCTTGGGCGGAAGGTGGCGCGGCGCGCTGGTCCTTCGGCGGGCGGCGGTCGCTGAGTTCGCGCATCTCCCGGCAGGCGAGGCTGGTTTGCGCGGCGGCGATCTTGAGCTTCGAGCGCTCCTGTCCGGTTGGGAAGGCCTCGCGGCGCGCGCCGGCGAGAATTTCGCCGATGCCGGCGCTAACGCCCAACGGACATCGAACCACCGACACCGATTGGCCGCCCAGAGGAAGCTGAACCCCCAGTTCGCCGTGGTCGGACCAGGCCTCCAGCGCCACGCGGATGTCTTCTGAGGAGCATGTGCGGGCGAAATCCGGCGCGAGGCGCAGAAAGACGTGCGTGGTGTCGTTGAAGCGCAAACCCACGAAATCCAGCGCGAGCATTTCGAGCAAGGTCTCGAGCACGCTTTCGGCGATGGAGGTGGGGTCCAGGCCTGTCCAGGCGTCGGGCAGACCTCCCAGGCGCTCAAGGTCGTATTCGAGCTGTTGCAGGGTCCGACTTTCGGCCGACGGCGGCATGACGTGCGGAGGTGCCACAAGGAGCCCTTTGTCTTGTCTCTCCGACGCAGGCTTAGACTATCGTGATCAAAGCGCGGCTTCCACCTCAACCAAGGTCTAGTCAGGCTCGACGAAAGGCTAGGCGCCGAGGGCGAGGCGCAAGGTTTCAAGGGGTGTGGAGAGGCCGGTCGAGGCGCAGCGGTGTCGGATTGGGCTTCTCCTGCGGAGCGCCTTTTGGGGTTTGCTTCGGCCTGGCCATAGGGGAACTAGACGAAGGTCGAGTCCTATATGCCTAAAGGCGAGAAAGGCGCGACCATGGGCGAATTGAAGCTCGATGCTTGTGAGCGCTACCTTCGGTTATCAGGACTCAAGGAGGGTGGCGTGTCGAACCGTTCGAATTCCACCCACCCGGCCTGCGACGACGCGGCCCTGCGCCGCATCATGGTGTCCGGCTCATGACGCCCGCGCCGACCTTCACCTTCGGAGACTATTTGTTTGTGCCAGGACGCCAACTGCTCCTGAAGAGCGGTGAGGTCGTCCGCGTCGGCTGCCGCGCGCTGGATCTGTTGACGGCTTTCGTCCAGCGGCCGGGGGAGCTTCTCACCAAGCAAGAGTTGCTGGAAGGGGCCTGGCCCAGCACCACCGTCGTCGAGGGCAACCTGAAGGTCCACATCGCGGCTCTGCGCCGGGCGCTCGAAGATGACGTCGACGCCGCCCGATACATCGCCACCGTGAATGGCCGAGGCTACCGCTTCATCTCGCCGGTCGAGACAGGGGAGGCGCTATCTGCGGGCGGGGCGGCGGAGAGAACGTTGACCGGAGAGGTCGAAACCGCGCCAGTTGGTCCAGCACCCGGAAGCTTTGAGGACGTGATGGCGTTGCTGGCGCGGACGATGCGCTCCATGGTCATCGACGTGCCGGGCCAGCCCGACCGGGAGAGCGCCCAAGGCGCATCGCGCCGGATCCTGTTCATCGAACTGACGTCCAGGGAAGAGGCTTGGATAGAGGACCTGTTCGCACAACGTCTACGAAGAGTATCCGCGACGCGGTGAGCGTCGCGGATGTCTTAGGAGTCCCGACCGGTCTTACTTGGCGACCTTGCGATCCAGGAAGTCGTGGATCAGCGGGGCCATCTCGCCGAGGCGATCCTCCAGGGCGAAGTGGCCCGAGTCGAGAATGTGGACTTCAGCCTTGGGCAGGTCGCGCAGGTAGGGATGGGCGCCGGCCTCGGGGAAGATCTTGTCGTTCTTGCCCCAGACGATCAGCATCGGCGGCTGGTAGTCGCGGAAGAACTTCTGGAAGTCGGGATAGAAGGGCACGTTGGAGCCGTAGTCGCCGAGCATGTCCAGCTGGACGTCGCGATTGCCCGGACGGTCCAGAAGCGCCTGGTCGTGCACCCAGTTGTCGGGGCTGATGCGGCTCACGTCGCCCATGCCGTCGGTGTATTGGAACTTGGTGATGTCCAGGGTGACGAGGTTGTTCAGCGCGTCGCGGTTCTTCTGCGAGCGGTCCTTCCAGTAGACCTTGATCGGATCCCAGAACGGCGACTCCAGGCCTTCGGTGTAGGCATTGCCGTTCTGGACGATGAAGCCGCTGACACGCTCAGGGTGCTTCAGGGCCAGGCGGTAGCCGATCGGGGCGCCGTAATCCATGACGTACATGGTGTATCGCTTCAGACCCAGCTGGTTCACCAGCTTGTCCATCACGTCGGCCTGGTTGGCGAAGGTGTATGAAAACTGGGTGTGGTCGGGCGCGTCGCTCTCACCATAGCCCGGATAGTCCGGCGCGATGACGCGGTACTTGTCGGCCAGCAGCGGGATCAGGTTGCGGAACATGTGCGACGAGGTCGGGAAACCGTGCAGCAGCAGGATCACCGGACCGTCGGCCGGGCCGGCCTCGCGATAGGCCACCCTCACGCCGTCGACCGTGGCGGTCTTGTAGTGGATCACCGGCGGAGCGAGGCGCGTGGCGGCGGCTTTGGCGGCTGGCGCGGCGATCGCGTGCGGGGCGGCCGCGAAGGTCGCAGCGGACAGAGCGATGGCGGCCAGGGCCGCAGACGTGAACAGGCGAGTCATGGATAGCTCCTAGGGTTTTGAGGATCTTCGGGAGAACTTCGGGGAGGAGGGGTCTCGTCCCGCGCATGCGCGTGGCGAGATCGTCTGGCGGGCGACTACTTGGTCGCGTCGGCCGCCATCGCGATGAAGTTGGCGACGTAGCCGGGTTTGGAGAGCATGACCGCGTGGCTGCTCGGCGTTTCGACGAGCGTAGCCTTCGCCCGCAAAGCCATGGCGCGTTGCGCGGCCGGTGGGATCATCATGTCGTGCGTCGCCAGCAGGTAGTAGCTGGGCTTGGCCTTCCAAGCCGGCGCGGTGATCTTGGCGCCGACCGCGCCCAGGCCCCACGGAACCTGCGAGGCAGCCATGAAATGGGTGATCTTCGGATCGACATCGGCGGCGAAGGCCGAGGCGAACTGCGCCGGATCGATCTGAATGAAGCCGTCCTTGGGCGGCAGCAGCGGCGCGGGCGGCGCGCCCGGGACCGGCGTGCTGGCCAGCTGCAGCACAGACTCGCCGGCGTCGGGGGCGAAGGCGGCCAGATAGACCAGGCTCTTGACCTTGGGATCGGCGCCGGCCTCGGTGATCACCGCGCCGCCATACGAGTGGCCCACGAGGATCACCGGGTGCTTGGCCTGGGCGATCGCCTGACGAGCCGCCGTCGCGTCCCCCTCCAGCGTGATCGTCGGGTTCTGGACGATAAGGACCTCGTAGCCCTTCTTTTCCAGCAGCTCGTAGACTGGCCGCCAGCCCGAGGCGTCCACGAAGGCGCCGTGCACCAGGACGATGGACACCGGCCTTTCGGTGGCGTCGGCGGCGAAGGCCGCCCCGGCCGGTGCGGCGGCGGCCAGGGCCGCGATCACTCCAACGACTGCGCGCTTCATTGAACTTCTCCTAGGGGATGACCGAGCCCGGGGCGGACGTTGGCCAATAGGAATAGTCCCTTGAGGGCGGATGTGTGGTTAGGTGTGGTAAAAGTCGGTCAATGGTGGCGTGATTGGAGTTGTTTGGTAAAAATAGGCGGTCACTTCTATTGAAGTGAGGTGTATAGACAAGGTGGTTAATTGGAATCTATGATCGTAAGTGCGGAAATTTACCGGGATTTACTGGATCGATGGGGCGGGGCGGGGAATGGTCGATACGCGCCGGGCGTCCCTGAGGATGCCGACCGAGCGCGGACCATTTCGAGGAAATCCCATGACCACGTCGCCGAAGCCAAAATCGAGCGTCCTGCCTACAGGTGGCGGCGCCGCCCTGATCGATCCCGCCGACGCGGCGCTCCTGCTGCTGGATCACCAGTCGGGCCTGTTCCAGACCGTCAAGGACATCTCCGTGGCGGACCTCCGCCGCAACGTCGAGATGGTCGCCCGCCTGGCGACACTGCTGAACATCCCGGTGATTACCACCGCGTCCGAGCCGTCCGGCTCGAACGGTCCGCTGATGCCGGAGATCCACGAACTGGCGCCTCACGCCGTCTATGTACCGCGCAAGGGCGAGGTGAACGCCTGGGACAACGGCGACTTCGTCGGCCAGGTCAAATCGACCGGCCGCAAGACCCTGATCATGGCCGGCGTCTGGACCAGCGTCTGCGTGATGTTCCCGGCCCTGGATGCGGTGGCTGCCGGCTATGACGTCTACGCCGTCGTCGATGCTTCGGGCGATCCTAGCGAGATGGCCTCGCGCACCAGCCTCGCCCGGTTCGTCCAGGGCGGGGTCAAGCCGACCTCGACCAACGCCCTGCTGAGCGAACTGCACCGCACCTGGGCGCGACCGGAAGCCGCCGAACTGGCCAAGCTCTATGGCCTTGCGGCGCCGAACTACGCCGCCGTCATGGAAAGCTTCCAGAAGGCTCAGGCCGTGGCCAGGGCCTAATCGTACTGGTGAGGCGGGCGCCGGCCCGCCTCTTAGCTAGCGCCCGGTCAGCTTGAACCGGAACATCCGGCTGGGGCCGTCCTCGGGCACGAGATAGAGGTCGCGGCCCTGCAGGGCCATGCCTTCCTCGGTGTAGCGGACGCCGCGGTCAGTGGCGCCGGCGGCGCGGCTGTCCATCAGCGTCATCGACGGCCAGGCAAACCAGTCTATTGCGCCGGCCTTGGGACCGAGCGCGCCGGAGCCAACCAGGCGGCCCTGCTCGAACTTCATATCCTGATAGCGGGTCGGGGAGGGGTTCTGGATCACCCGGACCTGTCGACCCCGGCGGTTGAACACGTAGAGCAGGCGGCTGTCCCAATTGCCGGCGACCAGGCCGCGACCTGACGCCGCGACGCAGCCGATGTGGTCGGCCACCGAGATTTTCCGACGAATGGTCAGCGTCTTCTTGTCGATTTCGACCAGGACCGCCGAGCTGTTGGCCCTGTACTCGGCCACCGGAACCCAGATCGACCCGCCGTGCATCGCCATGCCGCCGGGATGGTAACGGACGCCGTCGATGATCTCGAGACGGCGCTCGAACTTGCCGCTGCGCCGATCGAACTGGTGGATATAGCCCCTGTGCTCGCGGGTATCGACGGATGTGACCCAGATATGCCGAGCGTCTAGATCCATGCCCTGGACGTGAAACAGCTCGCCGTTGAGCGGCAGCACATCGACGAGCCGGGCGCGTTCGACCCCGTCGGGCTGGGCTCTCGTGGCCGTGGCCGCGCCGGTCAGGAGCAGGATGGCCGCCGATGCGGCAAGAACGCGGTCGAGGATCATCAGGCCTTCCGGAAAAAGAGCGGGACCGGCCCTGGCCGGCCCCGTAGTCGTTGGGGATCAGAGGGGGATCAGAAGGTCGTGAACTGGAAGCCCAGCCAGACCGTGCGGCCGTTGTTCTTGATCTGGTAGGCCGGGCCATAGTTGGTCACGCCGTAACGGTCGGTGATGTCCTGGTCGAGCATGTTGCGGCCCTCGACCATGACGCGGAAGTTTCGGCTCACCTGCCAGCTGGCCTGAAGGTCCAGCAGCGGATCGTACTTGGTGCGCCGGTCGTTGGCCGGATTGTAGCTGAGGCTCGGGACCGACGATTGTTCCTGCAGGTAGAGGTTCGCCGCGAACGGGCCCTTGTTGTAGGCCAGCGAGGCGTTGAAGAAGTGGCGCGGCGCGTTGTCGACCAGGCGCGTGTCGCTCGGCGGCGTCCCGCCGCCGCCGTTGATCGCCGTGATCTGGTAGACGAGGTAATCGTAGGAGAGCGTCAGGCCCAGATTGCCGAAGCGCTCGGGGATCCACGGCAGCTGGGGATCCGACCAGACCGCCTCCAGGCCGCGGACCTTGCCGTAGACCTTCTTGCCGTTCACCTCGCGGACATTGCTGGTGTAGGTGATCACCTCGCGCACGCCATCGGGACCGATCGACTGGCTGCTGCTGCTGGCCGAGATGTCATGCAGATCCTTGGCGAACCCGCCGAACGAGAGATAGGCCGAGCGGCCGTAATAGTACTCGGCCGAGGCGTCGAAATTGGTCGAGCGGATCGGCATCAGATAGGGGTTGCTGTAGCTGATCGAGCGCGTAACCGGCGTGTCGTAGCTGGTGATCAGGCGGCGCGAGGCGCTGTTGATCGCCGGCCGCTCCAGGGTCTTGGTGAAGGCCCCGCGCAGCTTCAGGTTCGAGGTCACGTCGTACGAGCCGTAGGCGCTGGGCAGCACGTGCCAGTAGTTCTGCTCGTAGTGGCCCTGGATGAACTTGCCGACGGTGTCGGGCTCGTACTGGTCGAGTTCGCGATGGGTGTGGGCGGCGCGAACGCCGGCCGACAGGCGCGCACGATCCCAGCCGAACGAGACGATGCCATAGCCCAGGCCGATCTCTTCGGAGCCGTTGAAGTTCTGGCCATAGCTGTCGGCCGGATCGGCGGCGTAGAGGCGGTTGGCGTCGGGGGAGGGCGTTCCGCGCGTGTTCACCAGGCTCAGGAAGGTGTCGACGTTCCAGTCCACCGGCTGGAACAGGGTCACGTTGGAGGCGCTGGTGACTTCCGAGAGCAGCACACCGCTGCTCGGCAGGATCCGGGCATAGCCGCGCTGAACGTTGCTGCGGTCCAGGGTCTTGAGCTGCGCGCCGAGCTTGAAGCCCAGGCCATTGTCGGCCAGGTCCATGTTGTGGGCGTAGTCGATGCGGGCGAAGTAGTTCTGGTCACGGCTCAGGGTGTCACCGACCGTCACCTTCGAGTTCAGGCGATAGTTGGCGGGCTTTGAGGTCTGGGCGTTGGATCCCGGCGTGAACGACAGCTGGTCATCGCCGAAGCTGTAGCCGACCGGCGTGGTCAGGGCGCTGGAGGCCAGCACGAAGCCGCTGGTGGCGATCGAGCCGGCGAGGACGCGGTTGTAGGTCACGCCCACGCGGACCGAAAGGCTGTCCTTGTCGTTGATGGCGTAGTCGCCGCCCAGCTGGACGATGTGGTCCATCAACTTGGGGTGACCGGCGTTGAAGCCGTAGGACGCCGAGGCGGCGTTGAACTGACCGCCGGTGGAAGTCGGATTGACGGCACCGGCCGCCGCGACGCTGACCGTCGAGGTGCGCTGCTCGGTGCGGAAGTCATGCTCCAGATAGAAGTACTCTCCGAACAGCGAGAGCTTGTCGCTGGGCCTGTAGTCCAGGCGCGCCATGGCCGAGACGCGCTGGCTGGCGCTGTAGGTCTCGCCCTTGGTCAGAGCCCCATTCGGGACCAGGGTCCCGTTGATCGTGTTGAAGCTGGCGACCGAGACAGCGTCCTGACGCGAACCCAGTCGGTCGAGGCTGGCGCCCATGGCCAGGCCCCACTTGCCCGCATCATCCAGGCCGCCCTTCCAGGAGCCGGCCAGGCGCACGGGCTTGCGGGTCTTCAGCACTCCATCATTGCGGTTGTTGGCGCCGACATAGGCGCGAAAGTCCGCGACGTGCTGGCCGTTGTTGTCCAGACCGCTGATCGTGGTCAGGGCCACGTGGGCGGAGTTGGCGTTCTCATCCAGGTCCGGCGTGACCGTCGAGGTCACGGTGACGTTCTTGATGAAGTTAGCCGACAAAAGCTCGGTCGAGGTGGCGCGCGAGCCGTTGACGTAGTCGGTGAGCAGGACGCCGTCGACCGACTGAGAGGCCGCGGCATTGTTGAGGCCGCGGATCTGGACATAGCGGTTTTCGCCGCTCTGGGTCTCGTTGCGGCGCACCCCCGGCAGGCGGGCCAGGACGTCCGAGACGTCAAGATTGGGCAGGCGCTGGATTTCCAACTGGGTGACGGTATTGACCACCGTGTCGCTGCCCCACTTCAGGTCGCCGGCGCGCGGGCCGCTGGTGACGATGATTTCCTCCAGGGCCGTGGCCGCGTCGCTGGCGAGCCGAGCGTCTTCCCGGCCGGACGCGCCCTGCAGCATGATCATCTTGCCGTCGTCGCCGACGATGCTGAGGCCGGAGCCCGCGATCAGCTGGGTCAGGGCCGCGCGCGGCTCCATCGTGCCCCGCACGGCGGGCGAGCGCCGGCCCGCGGCCGCCTCGCCGGGAAAGAAGATCTGCACGCCGGCCTGACGGGCGAACTGGTTGAGCGCCTCGCCCATCGGCTGGGCCTTGATGTCGAAGGCCCGTTCGGCCGCGACGCTGACGGCAGGCGTCATCACGATCGCGGACGTGACAAGGAGCGCCGCGAAAAGCGGCGTGCGTGCGTAAGCACCACGGTTCATGGTCGAAGATCCCTTGGCCAGGCGCCCGTTCGCGCGCCCCCTCATCTCCAAGGATGGTCGGCGACGAAAACGCCTCCAAATCGGCTCAGGAATTTTTTAGCGACAGCAGCATGACCTGCTGGGACGGGGTCACGCGGACGTTCATCGTCGTTTCGAGCGCCAGCAGGAACGCGCTGGGATCGTCGGCCACGAACCGCCCGCCGACTCGCAGGCCAGCCAGTTGCGGATCGGCCAGGACGATCTTGCGCACGAGGTGGCGGTTATATTCCTCGATGGCGCTCGACAGCGGCTCGTCCACGAACAGGATCTCGCCACTGCGCCAAGCCAGGACCGCGGCGATGTCCTGTTCGGACAGAGGGCGGGCGAGGGGGCGTTCGGGGGTGAGGGCCAGGGCGGTGGGACCGCGAACCGGTGTGGCGGAGGGGCTAGCCGAAATGCCCTCGGCGCTGGCTTCGCCCTTCAGCACGACGAGATCCAGGAGGCCCTCGCGCAGGCGGGCGTTGTAGCGGCCGGGGCCCAGGCGCGCGCCGACGGGGCCGCCCTTGAGGTGGACCGGCCGGGCGTTCGCGGCGATGTCCAGAGCGATCTCGCCCCGCTCGAGCCAAAGGCGGAGGCCTTCATGGCCTGACTTCCAGGAGGCGGCGCTGTCGGTATTCAGCGTCAGCCCGCCGGCGCCGGCCAGGTCGACATGGCGCATGCCCCCGACCGGCGTCGAGGCGCGGTCTCGTGCATTGACCTTGCCGGCGATCAGCGCGCCGCCGCCGAGCGAAAATACGGCCAGGCCGGCGGCGATCGCGCCCCGGCGTGTGGGGTCGACCTTGCGGGAGCGCTTGACGGCGGGCGCCTCGGCGCCGTCGGCGGCGGCGCGTCGCGCCGCGTCGGAGACCCGGATAAAGGCCAGGGCGTGGCGAGGATCCTCGGTGCGCCAGCGCTCGAACGCCGCCTCGTCCAGGGTTCCAAGGTCAGCGCGCGCCAGCCACTGCGCGGCCGCGCGCAGCACCGGATCGCTTCCGGTCTCTTCCGACGCTCGCCGCTTTTCGAACACGCCCGGAGCCGCCCTTTCATCCGCCTATCTTAGGAAGATGGTTGGGCGCGCGAACGCCACCACATTTTACGAGCGCTCGACCGAATTTTTTCGGCGGCTCTCTTCGGCTTTGGCCGGACGATCGGTCGCGGGCAGGGCTGGCGTCGCCGCGAGCGCTTTGGCGACGAGGTAATGGGCGCGAGCCAAGCGCTTTTCCAAGGTCGACGGACTGACGCCAAGCTGCTGGGCCACCTCGCGCGGCGAGCGCTCCTCGATGCGCCGTAGAACGAAAACACGGCGGCAGCGCTCGGGCAGGTCCTTCAGGGCCGCGTCGAGGCGAGCTAGCTGTTCGCGGCCCGAGACGACCCGGAAGGCGTCGGGGCTTTCGTCGACGACGTCGAAGTCCTCGGCCAGGGTCATTTGCTCGAAGCGGGCGATCTTGGCGCGACGCAGCTTCTCGAACGCCAAGTTGCGCATCATCCGCAGCACATAGGCGTGGGGCGCCTCGATCTGCGCCCAGCCATCCACGGTCAGGAGCCGCGCGAACGCCTCCTGCACCAGGTCGCGGGCCGCATCGGAATCGTTCACCAGCTTGCGCGCCGAGGCCAGCAGCATCGGCTCGAGCGGCAGGATCTGATCCATGAACCATTGGTCGATGGGGCGAAGGTGCGACAAGGCTTGGCCGTTCTGCATCGGATCGGCCGTCGCTAGGCGCGATCGGTGTCAGTCACGTGACAGTTTGGCGATTGTTTCGACGGGGCGGGCCTGCTGCTCCCGGACTTCACCACACCTTACAGCGCTTTACTGTCACCGGCGTGGCGGCCGAGCCATCGTGCGGCCGAGCCACAAGCAAGGGGCGCTCGATGCCGCGACTGCCGAATCCGTCCGACCTCATCCTGCGTCGCGCCGATGTCGGCGACGTCTCGATCTTCTACAGGGAGGCCGGCCATCGGGATCGTCCCACGATCCTGCTGCTGCACGGCTTTCCGACATCGTCGCACCAGTTTCGTCACCTGATCCCGCGTCTCGCCGAGCTCTACCATGTGATCGCGCCGGACCTGCCGGGTTTCGGCTTCACGACCGCGCCCGAAGGATTCGACTACAGCTTCGCGAGCCTGGCCGAAGCCATGGCCGCGTTTACCGACGCGATCGGCCTGGACCGTTATGCGATCTACATCTTCGACTATGGCGCGCCGGTCGGCCTGCGCTTGGCGATGGCCCGGCCGGGCGCGATCACGGCGATCATCTCGCAGAACGGTAACGCCTACGAAGAGGGGCTCAGCGACGGGTGGGCGCAGACCCGCGCCTATTGGGCCGATCCCTCGACGATCAATCGCGAGGCGATGCGGGGTATGTTCACCGTGGAGGCGATGCGCTGGCAGTACACCCATGGCGCGCCCGACGAGACCCAGGTAGCCCCGGAGGGTTACTGGCTGGACCACGCCTTGCTGTCGCGTCCGGGCAATGCCGACATTCAGCTGGACCTGATCGCCGACTACCAGAACAACGTCGCGCTCTACCCCCGCATCCACCAGTATTTCCGCGAACGGCAGCCACCGCTTCTGGCGGTCTGGGGTGACAAGGATCCCTTCTTCCTGCCAGCCGGCGCGGAAGCCTTCCGGCGGGATCTGCCCAAGGCCGAGGTGCGGTTCCTGGATACCGGTCATTTCGCGCTCGAGACGCACTGCGCCGAGATCGCCGATCTCATGCGCGACTTCCTGAGCCGTCATAGCATCCAGTGACAGGACGGCTCGACGTCAGGCCTGGGCGAGGCGCTCGCGAAGCGCGCGGTTCTCGGCTTCCAGCGCCTCCAGCTTGTCGTGGAGCGGCTGGACGGCGCGCGAGATCTCCGCTTCGGTGAAGCGCGGGACGATGTGCTGGGGGCAGTTCCAGTCGAACGCGGCCAGCTTCAGTCGGAAGATCCGCTCCGGCTTGGCGCGGTAACCGGGGGCGGCCACCTGTTCCAGAAGACCCGGCTCGGCGTCGAGCGCCAGGCGCTCGGCGTGGGCGAGGATCTTCAACCGCGCGCGCCGGGGATAGTCGACCAGGATCAGCGCCACTTTGTCGTTGGCGTCGAGATTGCCGACGCTGATGTACTGGCGGTTGCCGCGAAAGTCCGCGAACGCCAGCGTCGTCTCGTCGAGCACCTTGAGAAAGCCGGCCGGGCCCCCGCGGTACTGGACATAAGGCCAGCCAGTTTCCGAGACGCTGGCCATGTAGAAGCTATCGCGCGCGGCGATGAAGGCTACTTCGTTCTCCGTGAACGCCTCCATCCGCCGATCGACCTGGCCCGGAGTCCACAGTCGATCGACGCCCATCTCGGCCTGGGCGGCGCGGACGCTCGCCGAGGTGGCAAGATCCAGGAAGCTATATCGGCTCACGCAGCGGTCCTCATCGCGTAGGGGAGCGCGACCGGTCTATTCGACCAGGGCCGCGTCCAGGGTGATCTCGGCGTTGAGGAGCTTCGACACCGGGCAGTTGGCCTTGGCGCCGGCGGCCAGCTTCTCGAAGGTTTCCTGATCGGCGCCGGGGATCCGGGCCTTCAGGGTCAGGTGCGAGGCGGTGATCGCGTAGCCGCCATCGACCTGTTCGAGCGTGATCTTGGCGGAGGTGTCCATCTGGTCGGCCCGCAGGCCCGCTTCGCCGAGCACCAGGGAAAGCGCCATCGTGAAGCAGGCGGCGTGGGCCGCGCCGATCAACTCCTCGGGGTTAGAGCCCGGCTGCCCCTCGAAGCGACTGGCAAAGCCGTAGGGGTAGGTCTGCAGGGCGCCGCTCTCCGTAGAGATCGAGCCTTTGCCGTCCTTGATGCCGCCGCTCCAGGCGGCCGATCCGGTTCTGACGATCTTCATGGCGTTCTCCTCGTGTCTCGAAACGCCAGCGATGTAGGCCATGATCTGGCGGCGCGGGCTTGAATAAAAAGGTGGTCCTGCCTCTCGGCCGGCCGTGGGTCAGAGGCCGAGGTCGCTCAAGCCAGGATGGTCGTCCGGTCTGCGCCCGAGCGTCCAGCGGAACTTGCGATCGGTTTCGGCGATCGGGTGCTCGTTGATGCTGGCGTGCCGGTTCTCCAGACAGAGCGCCGCCTACCGTCTGGTCTTGCCGCGTGGCGCGATCTCGATCCGGCCGTCCGGCAGGGGAACCAGGCGGACGGGATAGAGCGTGGTCAGGGTCGTGGCGAACCGGGCCGGATCGTCGGTTCGGAACGCCCCGCTGACCCGTAGCGCGGCGACCTTCGGATCGATCACGACGAGCTTCTCGCTCGTGTACTGGTTCATCTGGGCGATGGCTTCGGCTAACGAGACGTCGTCGAACTGGATCACCTTGTGCTCCGCGTCGGGCGCCGCCGTCTTGGTTTGGATGACGTCGTCGGATTGGCCCCGGCGGGCGATGAGCTCCTGCCCGGGCACGAGGATCTTCGGGGCGCCCGTCACCGCGCTCGGATCGCTGCCGACCGTGACGCCGAGCGATCCTTCGTCGAGGCGAACACGGGTTTCGCCGTCCCGGACCTGGATGTTGAAGCGCGTGCCGAAATCCGATACCACGCGTTCGCCGGCCGCGACCCTGAACGGGTGGTCCGCGTCGTGCTGGACCTCGAACATCACTTCGCCACGGGTCATGCGCACCAGGCGCTGCCCATTGGCATAGCCGACGTCCACGGCGCTGTTGGGCGAGAGCGCCAAGCGTGTGCCGTCTTCCAGGCGAACATTCAGGCGCTGTCCGGCGGTGGTCGCGTAGTCGTTCTGGCCGAACCGGCTGAGATCGCGCGCTTCCACGCTGGCGACCTGGGTCGGAGACGGCACGGAAGGCCCGCGACCCACGCCCATGAACAGCACGCCGCCGACCACGGCTGCGGCGACCGAGGCCGCGGCAAGGTACCAGGGAGCGGGAGAGGGGGCTCGTCGGACGCGCAGGGACAGCGCGTCCTTTCGCAACGGGGCCAGCATTTCGTCGGCCTGCGGATCCTCGAACACATCCCAGAGGTCGCGGGCGCGTTCCCAGGCGGCGCGATTGGTCGGGCTAGCGTCCAGCCATTGGGCGAAGGCGGCGTCATCGTCGGTCGAAGGACCGCGCTGCAGGCGCTCGAGCCACAGGGCCGCGGCCGCCTTGGGGGGCAGCTGTTCCAGGTAGGCTGGGGAGCGCGGGTCGGGGCTCATGCCGCGTCTCCCTCAAGCATCAGGTGGTCGACCGCGCGGGCCATGTCCTTCTCGACCGTGCTCAGCGAGACCTTGAGACGGGCGGCGATTTCGCCGTAGCGCAGGCCTTCCAGTCGGCGCAGGACGAAGACCGTACGGGTGCGTTCGGGGAGCGTCATCAGACTTGCCGACACAGCGCGGAGCCGCTCTCGCGCGAGGAGTGCGCGCAGCGCGTCGGCGTCCTCGGCCTGATGTCCTTCGGGTTCGAGGGCGATATGGGCGTCAGCGCGTCGAACACTACGCCGCCTGTAGCGGTCGGCCAGCACGCTCTCGGCGGTGCGATAGAGATAGCCTTCGAAATGCGCCACATCGTCGGTCGTGTCGCGCTGCGTGACCCGAAGGAACGTATCCTGCAGGAGGTCCTCGGCTTCGCTTGGATCCGGCACACGCCGCCGGAGCCAACCCAGGAGCTTGCCCCGCGCATCGCGAAACTGCCGCGCGACGGAGTGGCTGGATTTCGACTGTGGATCGCCGTCCGACATAGACAAAGATCTGGCCCGATCATCTTGTAAAATCAGAGCTCCGTCAGGCGTGGCGTACATGGGAGGCGTCCCTTCATGCCTCCCGGAGACGCACGCCTAACGAAAACCCGTAAAGCTTCGCGCGATTTTCTAGAACCGCGCCGTGGCGCTCAGTTCGAACCGGCGCCCGCGTGGATCGCCGTAGAAACTGTATTCCAGGCTGGTCGAGCCTTCGAGCGGTGGGGCGTGTCCCAGCAGATTTTGGACGCCGAACCGGATTTCGATGTCTCGGGCTAGGCCTTGTCGGCCACCTATCGGCAGGCGCCACGTCGCCGCGGCGTCTAGGTAGACCTGCGCGGGGACGCGACTGGAGGCCAGGTCGCGGGCGGTCTTGGTGCTGGCGTAGGCCGCGAAGACGGCGTGGTAGTCGCCATAGTACTGCCCATCCAGCTGAACCGTAAGGTCGCCTCGCTGCCACGCCGCTCCTGCCGCACCTCGCCAACGCAGAGGACCTTCAGCGGTGTTGGTGTATTCGACCTCCGCGTCATCGGCGGTCTTCTTTCGCTTCAGGCGCGGTGTCCATGTGACGCCGCCGTAGAGACGCAGCCGGTTGTCGGGACCGAGGCGAAAACCTTGGTCCACGTGCATGTCGACGGCGTCGACGGTGGTGCGGCCGATATTGATACTCGTCGTGTCCGCCTGAGTGATGACGCCGCCCGTATAACCGGCGGCGGCGTCCGCGGGCGTCAGCGGATCGCGCACGATGCGTCTGGGATAGAGCGCCTCGTGGGCCAGTAGGTAGTCGAGGCCGCCGAACACGCCGATCTCGGCGCGCTTTTCCGTGTGGGTGTAATCGACCGATAGTCTCGGACCATGACCGCCGTCGGGGTTCACGACGAAGCCGGCGGCGGTGGTCCTGGCCTCCTCGGGGCGAAGGCGCGGCGAACCGCCCGAGAGAACGACTAGGGGCTTTTCGAAGCCCAGGCGTTTGCCGCCGCGTTTGGGGTCCGTGCTGCTGGTCGTCGCACCGTTCGGCAGGCCATAGGTGTAGGAGACCTGCGCCATCTGCTGCGGTGTGGGGGGAAGCACGCCCGTGGCGAGGCTGGCGCGCAGCATGAGGCTATCGCTTGGATAGACCCGAAGACCCGTCGTGTAGACCATGACGCCGCGGTCGTAGCCTGTGCGCGGCCCCCCGAGCACGGCGCCCGGGATGTCGGCCCGGATCTTGTCGTGACGGGCGGCCACCTGCAGTTCCAAGCCGCGAAGCAGCGTGAGGTCCGAAGCGCGCGAGACGATCGGCGCGCGAAGCTCTCCATAGAGAGACGCCGTCACGAGCGAGAACGATGGGTCCGCGAGCGGAGTGATGTCGGGTTGGCCGGCGACGTCCCAGGGCGTGATCTTAGCCTTCTCCTCGCGGCGTTCGGCCACCAGCGACAGGGTGACGTCGCCGGCGTCGCGGCGCAGGATCGGACCGCCGAGCCTGACGGTCGCGTCCTGCAGGCGAAGTCGCCGCTCGAAACGGATCGGGTGGGGGACCTTGTAGGCCTGCAACGCGGCGACGAAGCTGTCCCAGGCGCCGAACGGATTAGGCGCTGGCTCACCATTCGGGCCGGGCTGCATCAGAATCAGCGAGAGGTAGAAGTTCTGGTCCAGCGCCCAGCCGTCCTGCCGGACCCGGTTGCGGGTTTCGCCAACGGCATAGGTCGCGCCCCCGCGCCAGTCCTTTGGCAGGTCGAAGAGCAGGCTGGCGGAGGTTCGCGTCGCGCGAAGGCGGTTGCGCGTCTGCGAGTCGAGGCCGACCGTCGGAAAGCTGAGGGCGACCGGTTGACCGAACGGGTAGTTCGGCGCCGCGAGCGCGCTGCCCTGGCCTGACCCCGATCGCCTTCCGGTCTGCCAGCCGGTGATGTCGTAGCCATAGACGGACCGACCCTCGTTCTCCCATCCGATGAAATCGAGGGTGGCTTCGACATGGTCGGTGAAGCGGTGGCGCATATTGACCAGCAGGGAGGTCACGGTCGTCTCGCTGACGAGGCTGCGCAGCACGCCATTGCCGTCGGGCGACAGTCCGGCAGGAACCTTGCCGGCGTTGGCGACAAGGACCGATCCATCACCAGCGCCGGAGCCGCTGAGGGGCAGATAGGTGAAAGTCGCCCCCAGGGAGACGCCTCCCAGCGCGGCGCTGAGCCTCAACGGGTCTCCGTTGAGGCTGCGGACGAAGACGCCGTTGGTGATCGGATTGTAGGTGTCGGCGTCGTTGCTGGCGATCCGCTGCCTGAGGGCCCTCAGGGCGAAATCTCGGTCGCCGACCCGCAGGCCATCGCTCTCGGATCGGGAGACGTTGATCATGATGTCGGTCGCGCCGCCGTCGGGCGTGAAGCCAATCCTGCCGTCGACGCGACGGCGCATCGCGTCGCCACGATCGGTGACGCCGTAGGTGGCGCTGACCTCGGCGCCTCGGTAATCGCGCTTGAGGATCACATTGACCACCCCGCCCGTGGCGCCCGGTCCATAGATCCCACCGGCCGTTCCGGTAAGGCTCTCGATCCTGTCGATCGCCAGAAGCGGCAGGCCGTTCAAGTCCGACTGGAAGACGTTCATGTCGTAGCTTTGCGAGACCGTGCCGGGCATACGCGTCCCGTCGACCAGAACCAGGGTCTGGGTTGGACCCAGACCATGAAGGTCGATCTCGGATCTGTTGGCGGCGAATTCGGCCCGGGGATCGCTGGCCGGTCCGAGCCGCTCGGCGTTGCTGGTCTGCCGGCTTCGCAGGAACTGGTCGAGATTGTCCGCGTGGGACGTGCGAACATCCTCGGACGTCGCCACGCGGTAGCCTTGAAAGTCGTTCTCGCTTCGGCGGATGTCGGCATTCTGGGTCTTTCGGCCCAACACCAGCAGCTCGGGCACCGCCGTCGGCTGCTCCGGGGGCGGCCGGAAGACGATGTAGACGCCGTTCCCGACACGGCGATAGCTCAGCCCTGTGCCCTCGAGCAGGCGCGCTAGGATCGGCTCGACCTGCAGCGATCCCGCGATGCGCTTGTTATGCAGGTTGCCGACGACGTCGGGCGCGAAGAGCAGATCCGAGCCGCTGCGGACCGAGAGATCCCTCAGGGCGTCCGCCAGTCGTCCTTCCTTCAGAACGATCCTGGCGCCGCCGAGGAGGCCCCGGGCGTCCGCGTTCGACGCCAGGCTCAGGGCCGCGGCGAACGCCAGGATTTCAAGTTTGCGTCGCCCCAATTCGCCGTCCCCAGAACGTCATCACAATCGAGGACCCTGGCGGCCGTGACCGCGCCGAAGGCGCCGCCAACGGACGAGGCATAGGTCACCGAACTCGGAGGTTCCGAAAGCGCGACCAAGTGCTCGCGAGATATCAAGGCCTTGCCACGTCAGAGATGCCAACTCTACGGGCGACCCCATCAGGTTCCCACATCTCGAGATTACCGCGCATCGACGGAGCACTCCGGTAAAGAGATGTAAAAGGCGCCGTCGGCTTACGGGTTTTTCCGAGCGCTGCGTCTCCGAGGGGGCAAGGACGGATCGACGCCGCCGAAACTCTCGGCAGCGTCTCGAACCCGGGTCGGAGACCTTCTGATGACGCTCCAGTTTGAACAGCCAAGGTCGTTCGCCTTCGGTCCCTTCGTGCTCAATCCCGAGCAGCAGATGCTGGTCGAGGACGAGACCCCCGTGGCGTTGGGCGGACGAGCGTTCGACCTCCTCACGGCGCTGGTGGAACAGCCCGGCGTGGTCCTCTCCAAGAGTGAGCTGCTGGCGCGCGGGTGGCCGGGCCTGGCAGTCGAGGAGGCCAACCTGAAGGTCAACATCGCCTCACTGCGCCGCGCCCTTGGCGAAAAGGCCGGAAGCCTCCAGTACATCGCCACCGTGATCGGCCGTGGCTACCGTTTCGTCGCGCCCGTCCGGACAAGCCAGCCAGGGCGCGCCGTCGCCGAACGCCGTCCTGTCGGCGGTCAGAGCAACCTGCCGCCCGCGATCGCCGGCATCGTCGGGCGCGCCGGCGACATCGCCCAGATCCAGAAGGGCCTGGAAGCCGACCGGCTGCTGTCGATCGTCGGCGCCGGCGGCATGGGCAAGACGACCGTGGCGGTCGCGGTTGCCGAAGGGTTCGCCGGCCAGGTCAGCGATGGCGCCTGGTTCGTCGACCTGGCAAGCGTCGATGACGCCGCCCAGGCGCCCGCCGCCATCGCCAGGGCTCTCGGCCTCTCGACCCAGGGAGCCGACGCCCGCGCCGAACTTCTGGATCATCTGCGTGGGCGCAGGCTGCTCCTGGTCCTGGACAACTGCGAACACCTGATCGAGGCGGTCGCGTCGTGTGCGCAGCAGCTTCTCGCCGAGGCGCCGCAGGTCAGGATCCTGGCCACCAGCCGCGAGCCTCTACGGATCAATGGAGAGCGGGTCTATCGCCTCCCACCGCTCGACGCGCCGCCCATCGAGGAAAGCCTTCAGGCCGCGGCGCTTCTGGCGTTTCCCGCCGCGCAACTCTTCATCGAGCGCGCCGCCGCCCGCAACAGGGCGTTCCAAGTCGAGGACGAGGATGCGCCGATTGTGGCCGAGATCTGCCAGCGCCTGGACGGCCTGGCGTTGGCGATCGAACTGGCGGCCAACAGCGCCAGCGCCTTTGGCGTGCGCGAGCTCCTGGGCCTTCTCGATGGCCGCTTCCGTCAGCTCGGCGGGCTGCGCTCCTGGCCCGACCGTCACCAGACCATGACGGCGGCCATCGACTGGAGCTACAACCTCCTGTCCGAGGAAGAGCGGGTGGTCCTGCGGCGGCTGTCGGTGTTTCCCACCACCTTCACGCTGCGGTCGGCGTGTCGGATCGCCGAGACCGGCTGCGAGTCGACCAGTCCGATCGAGACCCTGGCGGCCCTCGTCGACAAATCCCTGGTGACGGCCGAACTGGGTGGCAGCGCCGTCTCTTACCGTCTGCTCGACACCACGCGCACTTACGCCCAGCGCAAGCTCGCCGAAAGCGACGAGGACCAGTGGGTTCGCCAGCGCTATGCCGATAGCCTCAACGCGGACAACTGACCCGACGCAACTCTCCTAGCTTTCTCAACGGACGAGATTTCCCATGCCAGAAACCACCTCGACGGCAGATCTTGACCTGGACGCGATCCAGGTCCGCGAGACTGGGGTGGGCCTCTTTCAGGTCGAGATCCAGGCCCGTGGGGCGCGCTTCCTGGCCGATGAGCCCGTCGGGTTTGGGGGCATGGGATCAGGTCCCGACCCCTATGATCTGCTGGCGGCGGCCCTTGGGGCGTGCACAACCATGACCTTGCGGCTCTATGCCCGTCGGAAGGCCTGGCCTTTGGAAGAGGTCTCGGTGCGTGTCTCCCACGCCCGCGATAGCCTCACCGCCCGTGACGCCTTCAACCGCGAAATCACCGTGACCGGCGCCTTGGATGAGGCGCAGCGCGTCAGGCTCGGGGAGATCGCCGATCGCTGCCCGGTCCACCAGACACTGGCGCGAGGCGCCGATGTCGTCACTCGGTTCGTCGCCCCGGCGGCGCTTGGCGAGAATGGCGGAACTGGGCTGCATATGCGCCACATGAGCGAGGCGTGCGAGCAGGGTTAGGTCGAAGCGGCGACTGCGAGGATCGGCAAAGGGGCTGTAGCCCACGCCGTAGTCGGCGACGACCGGCGCGTCGCGGTCCAGCAGGTTGCGAATCCCAAACCGGATCTCAATCTCTCGCCCCGAACTACGGAGAAGCTCCGCACGACCGCAGGAGGGCCCCTCTATCGCAAGCTGGGCGGTAGGTCGTCCATGCTCTCGCGGATTTGCGGGCTTGGGCCGACGCGGGACGAAGCGCCATACGGCCGACCTCCGCGGTGGACATCCAGCGCCGTTAGGTCTGACGAGTAAGCGTCCCTGTCCTGTTCGCAAATAGGCGCCTGGCGTATACACTGCGGGTACAGTGAGGGTGGCTTTAGGCGTGTTTTTCGCACCTCGGGCTCAGCTAACTCATTGAAATCATTGAATCGGATTTCTGTCGGTCCAATTATCCAGCTGGGCGATTGGCGCGTAATTATTGAATAAAATAAAAGACTTATGACGAAGTTTTCCATTGCGCCCATGATGGACTGGACCGACCGGCATTGCCGGTCGCTGCATCGCGTCCTGTCGAGCCGGGCGCTGCTCTATACCGAGATGGTGACCAGCGGCGCCGTCGTGCATGGCGATCGCGAGAAGCTGCTGGGCTACGATCCTGGCCAGCATCCGGTGGCGTTGCAGCTGGGTGGATCGGATCCGGCCGAGTTGGCGCATGCGGCGCGGATCGCCGAGGACTACGGCTATGACGAGGTCAATCTGAACGTCGGCTGCCCGTCGGACCGGGTGCAGAGCGGGCGCTTCGGCGCGTGCCTGATGCGCGAGCCGGATCTGGTGGCCGAGTGCATGGCCGCGATCAAGGGCGCGGTGAAGGTCCCGGCCACGGTGAAGTGCCGGATCGGGGTCGACGACCAGGATCCGGAAGAAGCGCTGTTCGGCCTGGTCGACCGCTGCGCGGCGGCGGGGATCGACACCTTCGTGGTCCATGCCCGCAAGGCCTGGCTGCAGGGGCTGTCGCCGAAGGAGAACCGCGACATCCCGCCGCTGGACTACGCGCTGGTCTATCGGCTCAAGCGCGAGCGGCCGAACCTGACGATCGCCATCAATGGCGGCGTGCCCAGCGTCGACGCGGCGCTGGAGCACCTGGCCAATGGCGTCGACGGCGTGATGCTGGGACGGGCCGCCTATCACGAGGCGGGTTTGCTGGGCGAGGTCGACCGGCGGGTGTTCGGGATGGATGTCGCCGACGTCGACAGTTTCGAAGCGGTCGAGCGCTACCGGCCATATCTGGCGCGAGAGTTGGCGGCGGGCGTGCACCTGGCGGCCATGAGCCGGCACATGCTGGGCCTGTTCCACGGCCTGCCGGGCGCGCGGGCGTGGCGTCGCATCCTGACGGTCGAGAGCGTCAAGCCGGGCGCGGGTCTCGATGTGGTGGACCGCGCCTTGGACGCGGTGCGCCTGGCGCTGGCGGCGCGCGAAGAGCGGGCGGCCGAAACGGCCGCCTAAGCCGGCTTTTGGCCGTCGTGCCTTAGTTACGGGTGCAGGATCAGCGAGTTCGGGGTGGCCTCGAACCGCGACAGGCGGCCCAGATAGCTCATGCCCAGCAACGAGTTCTCGAGGCCCTTCTCGATGACCAGGGCGTCGACGTCGCGGACTCGGGCGCCGGCGACGGAGACGCTGGCCAGGTGGACCGAGGCCGCGCGCGTGCGGCCGTCGGCGGTGATGACGTTGTAGTCGTAGTTCAGCTTGCTGGTGTCGATGCCCAGGCGCTGGGCGTCGGCCATGCTGAGCGAGACGGCGGTGGCGCCGGTGTCGACCAGGAAGCGGACGGCCTTGCCGTCGACATTGCCTTGAGCCCAGAAGTGGCCGTCATGGTCCTTGGTCAGCTGGGCCGCGCCACCTTCAGCGCCGCCCAGGGTGGCCGCGGCGGCGGTCGGGGCGCGCAGCTCGGGGCGACGCAGATCGTCCAGCGAGACGACGGCCTTGGCCGCGCCCACCGCCGACAAGGCGCCCACGAAAGCGATCGCCGCGAACCTCAACATAGAAGACACCCTCGCCTTGCCGGCTTTGAGACCGCTTTTGCGGCCGTTGTCTAAATCACTAGCAGGCAGGCGTTTTCAAGGCGTGAATCGGAAGGGGATTTTCACGCCGTGGTTACCAAAGCCATAACAAGACTAAGTTAGTGCTTATCGATGTTCATATTACGGTGGTTTAATAAACCAGATTACATTGATGTAATACTTTTCCTGTCCTGGAATTAACTTCGGAAACTTTGTGCTCGGCGTTATTACTCGCGGCGACAATAAAGTGGCTTATCGAGGGAAAACGCCATGAAAACGCTGATCATCGCAACTGTCGCCGTTGCGTCGCTTGCTGGCGTGGCTCACGCCGGTCCGACGACCAATCTGCAGTTCCTCGAGGCCGCGCGCTGCCGTGGCTTGGCGGGGTCCGAGAACCTGGGCAAGCTGGACACCGCGTCGCTGGACAGCTTCCTGCGCGCCGAGGCTGGCAGCCGCGACATCGCCGTCCGGACCTCGGCCCAGAAGAAGATCGCCTCGGCTCAGAAAGAGGCCGACGGCGCCGACGCGGACAAGAAGACCAAGTTGCTGGCCGAGCGCGAGGCCAAGTGCGGCGTCTATATGGGCAGCGGCAAGTAGACGGCCTCAGCCCCTGGTGGCCGCCATCAGGGCGGCGACCGGGTCTGGGCGATCGGGGAGGGCGGCCATGATCGTCGCGCGCTCTTCGTCGCTCAGCCGGGCCCAGCCGGCGATCTCCGGCAGGGTTCGGCGGCAGCCCAGGCAATAGCCCGTCGCTCCATCGACCGCGCAGACCTTCACGCAGGGCGTGACGATCGGACGGGGCGGTGGGGCGGAGACAGTCATCACGGCAGTTCTGAGCGTCTGAACGCCCGAGCGCAAGCATCGGCGGCGGCGGCCCTGTCGTGTCCGGATCACGAGAGAGAGGGAGATATCTCCATGCGTAAGCTCACAGTCATCGCCCTGATGGGCGCGGCCTTGGCCAGCGCGGCCGCTCCGGCGTTCGCCCAGTCGACCCGCTGGACCGACGCCGAATATCTGAAGGCCGGGCGTTGCCTGGGCCTGGCGCAGTCGGCCCAGCTGGGAACGGTCGACGCCTCGGGACTCACGGCGCGGATCAAGGATCAGGCCAAGGGACGTGAGCCGTATGTCCTCGACCGGGGTGAAAATCTCCGTGACGAGGCGCGCCGCGCCGGCGGCACCCGCAACGAGGCCGTGAAGGCCAGGCTGCTCGCCGAGCGCGACGGTTCCTGCAAGGCCTTCCTCGGAACCTCGGTCGCGGCGTCCGGCGCGTCGTCCTAGGCGGCGACGTCACGCTTAAGGGTGTTCTGGGGTTGCTTTGGGCGCGGACGGGTTTAAGTCCGCGCTCATGACCGCTTCCCCGTTCGCCGACATTCGCCAGCTCGCCGTTTCGCCGCCCGCGCCGGGACCGTTTCCGACGCTGGAGCAGGGCGGGCGTCTGGCTGAGATCTCGGCCTGGTTGACCGCCTGGAGCGGCAAGAGCCCGCCGGCCGTCAATCGTCCGGTGGTGGCGCTTTACGCCGGCGCGCGCCAGGGCGTGGGTCCGCGCGGCTACGCCCGTGATCGCCTGGAGGCCATCGCTTCGGGCGGCGCGACCGTCTCGCGCATCGCCGGCGTGCAGGGCGCGGGCCTGGAAGCGTTCGACCTGGCCATCGACCGCCCGTCGCCCGACTTCATCGACAAGCCCTCGATGAGTGAGAAGGAAGCCGCCGCGACCATGGCCTTCGGCATGGAAGCCCTGGCCAAGCAGCCCGACATCCTGATTCCTGGCGTCATCGTCGCCAATGGCGCCCGCACCGCCGCCGCCGTGTGTCTGGCGCTGTTCGGCGGCGAAGCCTCGGACTGGTCCGACGATCCCGAGCCGGTGGCCGCCGGCGTGGCGCGCGCCAAGGCGGAGGGCATGGGCGAGGACCCGCTGGAGATCCTGCGCCAGCTGGGCGGCCGCGAGACCGCCGCCGTCGTCGGCGCCATCCTGGCCGCCCGCGTGCAGAAGATCCCGGTGCTGCTGGACGGCTACGCCGCCTGCGCCGCGGCCGCCATCGTCCGCGCGGTCGAGCCGGCCGCGATCGACCACTGCCTGGCCGCCCATGTCAGCCCGACCAAGGGCCACGCCAAGCTGCTCGAAATCCTCGACAAGCGCCCACTTCTGGCGCTCGATACGGTCGACGAGGAAGGGGTCGGCGGCGCCTCGGCTCTGGCGCTCGTCAAATTGGCCTGCGAGGTCCGGTAAAGCGTCTTCCCGAGCGTTTCGCGTGATGTAGGTGAACGCGGATCATATTCGCTTCCGTTGACGCTAGCGTCATCTTTCCAAACGTTCGTTCGACACCTATTGTGGCGTCCGAAACGCATGAACGGCCTTCTTCAGAAGGGCCGGCTGAACGGGAGCTCGCCATGAATCTCGACTTCTCGCCCGAGGACCTCGCCTTCCGCGACGAGGTCCGCGCCTTCATCGCCGAGAACTATCCGGCGGGCCTGCGGGAGAAGCAGGAGGAGGGCGAGGAGATGGCCAAGGAGGACTTCCTCTCCTGGCACCGCACCCTCGCCAAGAAAGGCTGGGTCGCTCCGGCCTGGCCGGAGAAGTACGGCGGCCCGGGCTGGACCTCGGTGCAGCGCTACATCTGGTCGGAAGAGACCGCCCGCGCCGACTGCGTGCCGATCCTGCCCTTCGGCATCAACATGGTCGGGCCGGTGATCTACACCTTCGGCACGCCCGAGCAGAAGGAGCGCTTCCTGCCGCCGACCCTGTCGGGCGACATCTGGTGGTCGCAGGGCTACAGCGAGCCGGGCGCCGGTTCGGACCTGGCCAGCCTGAAGACGAAGGCCGAGCGCTTCACTGGCGACGACGGCAAGGAATACTATCTGGTCAACGGCCAGAAGACTTGGACCACCCTGGCCCAGCACGGCGACTGGATCTTCTGCCTGGTCCGCACCGATCCGAACGCCAAGATCCAGGAGGGCATCTCGTTCCTGCTGATCGACATGAAGTCGCCGGGTGTGACGGTCCGCCCGATCATCACCCTGGGCGGCGAGCACGAGGTCAACGAGGTCTGGCTGGAAAACGTCAAGGTGCCGGTCGAGAACCGCATCTATGACGAGAACAAGGGCTGGACCTGCGCCAAGTTCCTGCTGGCCCACGAACGTAGCGGCATCGCCGGCGTGGCCCGCTCCAAGCGCGGCATCGAGCGTATCCGCCAGATCGCCTCGGCCGAGCTGTCGGACGATGGCGACGCCCTGATCAAGGACCCGATGTTCAAGCGCAAGGTCGCCGAACTGGAGATTGACCTGACGGCGCTGGAATATACCGAACTGCGCACCCTGGCGGGTGAAGCGGCGGGCAAGGGCCCCGGCCCGGAGTCGAGCGTCCTGAAGATCAAGGGCACCGAGATCCAGCAGCGGATCACCGAGCTCGTCCTGGAGGCGGCTGGCCACTACGGCGCGCCGTATTTCCGCGGCTTCCCGAAGGACGGCGACAACGCCCATCCGATCGGCCCCGACTTCGCCCACCGCGCCGCGCCGACCTACTTCAACGTCCGCAAGACGTCGATCTATGGCGGCTCCAACGAGATCCAGCGCAACATCATCGCCAAGATGGTGCTGGGGCTCTAGCGCCCGCGACTATCGCCTGGGTCGCCGCGCGGCCCAGGCCTTCGCTCTCTCATGATTTCAACGATCCGGCCCGAAGGCCGGACGACAGAAGAACGGAAACCCAGGGATGGATTTCAACTTCACCGAAGAGCAGTCGATGGTCCGCGACACGGTCGCGAGCTTCCTGCAGGACAAGTACGACTTCGAGACCCGCCGCAAGATCGTCAACTCCGAAAGCGGCTGGCGCGCCGACTACTGGAAGGCCTTCGCCGAGGAGTTGGGCATCCTGGGCGCCTCTTTCAGCGAGGAGCTGGGCGGCCTGGGCGGCGGCGCCATCGACAACATGATCATCATGGAGGAGTTCGGTAAGGCGCTGGTCATCGAGCCTTATCTGGGCACCGTCGTCATCGGCGGCGGGTTCATGAAGCACTCCGGCTATACGGGCGCGGCCTCGGTGATCGAGGGCATCGTCGGCGGGACCACCACCGTCGCCTTCGCCTATGCCGAGCCGCAGGCTCGCTACACCTGGCAGGACCTGAAGACGACGGCCAAGAAGGACGGTTCGGGCTGGATCCTGAACGGCCACAAGGCGGTGGTCGTCGGCGCGCCGTTCGCCAGCCACCTGATCGTCACGGCCCGCACCGGCGGCGCCAGCGCGACGCCGGCGGCGTCGGCGTGTTCCTGATCGACAAGAGCCTGCCGGGCGTCGTCACCCGCGACTACCCGACCGTCGACGGCAACCGCGCCTCGGAAGTCTATTTCGAGAACGTCTCGGTCCCGGCCGACGCCCTGATCTCGGAAGACGGCCTGGGCCTGGTCAACCAGGTGATCGACGAGGCCACCGCCGCCGTCGGCGCCGAGGCCGTGGGCGTGCTGCGCAAGCTGCACGAGGGCACGCTGGACTACGCCAAGCAGCGCAAGCAGTTCGGCACCGCCATCGCCAACTTCCAGGTGCTGCAGCACCGGATGGTCGACATGTTCATCGAGGTCGAGCAATCGGTGTCGATGACCTACATGGCCACCATCAAGGTCGACGAGAGCGCCGCCGAGCGGGCAAAGGCCGTCTCGGCCATGAAGGTCCGCATCGGCCGCGCCTGCAAGTTCGTGGGTCAGAACGCCATCCAGATCCACGGCGGCATGGGCATGACCGACGAGCTGGCCATCGGCCACTACTTCAAGCGCGCCAGCCTGATCGAGGGCCTGTTCGGCTCGGTCGATCATCACCTGAAGCGCTATGAGTCGCTGTCTTTCGACGCCGCGGCCTAAAACAGCCTACGGACCAACTGGTCTGAACCAGACGAGCCGCCTGCGTCACGCCGACGCGGGCGGCTTTTTCTTCGCCCCATCGTGGAAAGCCCGCCCCATCCGGGCCCGGCGCGCCGTTCAACGCTTCGAACACGCGCTCAGGAGGCAGGCGGATGACCGGCGAAGAGATCCATATGACCCAGGAAGCGGTCGCCCTGGTCGAGGCCAACGCCCGCCTGCTGATCGACCAAGCTCGCGAGGCCAAGCTGGCCGCCGCCCGTTTCGAGGCCGCCTTGGCCCTTGTCGTGGGCGTCGTCGCCAACGACCCGGAGCTCCAGGGAAGCGTTGCGCTGCAACGGATCGCGGGCCAGATCCGCCTGTGCGCCGACATGCCGGACTTGGCGGCCGAGACCATCGGCTGCGCCGAGGAACGGGTCTGCCCGAATATCCTGCGCGCCGCCGCCGAGGTGCTGGGCGACCTGGAGGCGGCCAAGTCCGCCGCCGCGGCCGATGGCGGTCCGGTGACGCTGCATTAGAGGAAACTACGTCGTGTGCGGACGTATTCCGGACTGTCGAAAAGGGCGCTCCGACGGGTTCGTCAGTAGGCTGATATGATCCTTATACGGATCATTTTGGCTTGATCCTCGGCGAATAGGGCGCATGCTTGGCCATGACGCGCTGACGACTAGGAGGGTGTGAGCCCCTGTAAGCCGCGCGCGTCTCCTGGTCCTAACGGCTATGTCTGGGAGACGCCGCCATGAACGTATCGAAGATGAACCACGCGATGTTCTCGTTCGCCCTGATGGGCGGCATGCTGGTGGGGGATCGGCCTACCGCCAAGCCTACCGCCTGGTTGTCCAGGCTGCTGGGACGCAAGTCCTGATTTAAGTCTCGAAGGGTCCCACACCCCTAAAGAAAGAGGCCTCCGTCGGTTCCCCGGCGGAGGCCTTTCGTTTGCCTAGTCGAGAAAAGCTCAGCTCTTCGGCTTGGCGGCCGTGTTGCAGTCGGCGATGGCGGCGTCCTCCAGCGGCTCGCCGCGATAGTTGAACGCGGTCAGTTCGCCGAGCTGGCCGGCCAGCTTGCGGCAGGCCCGGCCCACGGGCAGGGCCCGGACCTTGGTGGCGGTGCAGACATCGGCCTTGCAGCGCCAGACCGAGCCGTCCTGGATGAAGTGGTCCGTCGAGACGGGGGTCTTCAGTTTCAGCCAGGCGCCTTCGCTATCGGCGGCGAAGGCGGGGCCGGCGAACGAGCCAGCCGTAAGGGCGCAGGCCAGCAGGCCCGCGAAAGCAGCGGTACGCATTTCCTTGGTCTCCTATCCCCGCGCCGGATGGGAGATCCGGCGCATGAACTCTCACGGTCTCGAATGGCCGAGAGTTCTAGGGCATAGTGCGTCTCTTTTGAAAACTAAGTCAACTGGCTTAGCTCGGCCGGAGCGCCCGTTTGGTAGATTTCTTCGTCCCAGGCCAGCAGGGCGGGGGTGACGTCTTGCGCCATTTCGACCGATCGCCAGGCGTTGGCCAGGCTGGGCGGGGTCAGGCCCCGTTCGATCGTGTGGTGAATCAGGGCGAAGAAGGGGTCCCAGAAGCCGCCGGGGTTATGGAACACAATCGGCTTCTGGTGAAGATCTAAACGGCGCCAAGATAGCAATTCCACGATCTCTTCCAGCGTGCCGATGCCGCCGGGCAGCACGACGAAGGCGTCCGAGCGCTCGAACATCATCATCTTTCGCTCGTGCATGTTGTCGACGACGACCGTCTCGACATCGTCGAACGGCTGCTCGCGACCGCGCAGGAAGGTGGGGATGATGCCCAGCACCGCGCCGCCGGCCGAGTGGGCGCCGCGCGCGGTCGCGCCCATCAGCCCGACGCCGCCGCCGCCGTAGACCAGCTTCAGCCCGGCGCGGGCGAAGCTCTCGCCGATCGCGAAGGCGTCAGTGATGTAGCTGGGATCGGCGTCGTTCGACGATCCGCAATACACACAGACGGACGCCAGGCGGCTAGACTCGTCGGGCATCGTCGTCCACTCCACAAAGACGAAGGCGCGCGGTCTCGCGCGCCTTCGAGATGTTCCTATCTTGAGGCCGCATGATCAGGATTCGTTTCCAGGCTTTCAAGTCGTCGATCTTCCCTTTGGGTCTCACGGTGGGGTTGGCCGCGGGCCTGCTGACCGCGTGCGGCCCCAGCACGCCCGCCACGCCGGACAAGGTCGACGCGACCGACAGCGCCGAGGCGGGCTATGTGGCGCCGCCGACCCTGGAAGGCGCGCGCCGGACGGCGAACGGAATTTCGCTGTCGGGGAAGGGCGCGCCGGACTCCGATCTGCGCCTGGGCTCGCCGACCGGCGAGGTGGTGATGGGGCGGGCCGACGGGTTCGGCCAATGGAGCGCCACCGTGCCGAACGAGCCCGGCGTCCGCTTGTTCGGCCTGTCGACCATCCACAAGGGGCGGACCGTGCAGGCCGAGGGCTACGTGATGATCACCGAGGATGGCGAGGTTGCTCTGCTGCGGGCGGGGGCCGGCGCGCGTCGCCTGGCGGCCGAATCGTCGTCGCCGCGCATCCTGGCCGTCGATGTCGACCGCGAGGGCGGGGCGGTGGTCTCCGGCGTGGCCGCGCCGAGCGCCGGCCTCAATGTCCGCGTCGACCGCATCACGCGCGGCGGCGGCCGCGCCGATGACAGCGGGCATTTCTTCATCTCGCTGACCGGCCTGCTGTCGACCGGAAACCACGATATCCAGGTCGCGGGCGAGGGCGGCGAGAACGCCGTTTCGGTCGCGACGTCGCCGCCCGCGCCCCTGACCTATGGACCCGTTCGCGCCGACCGCACGCCGATGGGGTGGCGGATCGACTGGATGACTCCGGGCGGCGGCGTCCAGACCACGCTCCTGATCGGCGGCCAGGGTCGATGAGGGGGATGGGAGGGCCGCCCTCGGCTGGCCGCGCCGCCGTCCCCGGCGCGATCGCGGCGCCCGACCAGCCGGTGCGGTTCTGGCGGGCCATGGGCGACCTGTTCCAGCTGGTCCTGCGTTCCAAGGCCCCGGGCTTGCGTTGGCGGGTGACAGTGGCCCTGGCCCTGACCCTGCTGGGCAAGGCGCTAGGCGTGCTGGCGCCGTTGATGCTGGGCAAGGCGGTGAACCAGCTGTCGGCCGGGCACGGCTCAGGCGCGGGAGGCGCGGTCGCGGCCGTCACCTGGGCCTTCGCGGGCCTGGCCGTCGGCTGGGCGCTGATCCGCTTTATCTCCGCCGGCGCCCCCCAGGCGCGCGACACCATCTTCACGCCCGTGGCCCAGGCGGCCCAGAACCGGGCGGCGGTCGAGACCTTTTCCCACGCCCTGTCGCTGTCGATCGACTTCCACCAGTCCAAGCGCACCGGCGCGCTCTCGCGGACGATCGACCGGGGCGCGCGGTCGATGGATTTCCTGCTGCGCAGCTTGGTCTTCAACCTGGCCCCGACCGGCGTCGAGCTGGTCATGGCCGCCGTGGTGTTGGCCAAGGCCTATGACTGGCGGTTCGCGGCCGTCGCCCTGGCGACGGTGGCCGTCTACGGCTACCTGACCTTTGCCATCTCGGACTGGCGGATCGGGCATCGGCGCGCCCTTAACGAAGCCGACGCGGAGGCCGCCGGGCGAGCGGTCGACGCCCTGCTGAACTACGAGACCGTCAAGTCGTTCGGGGGCGAAGAGCGCGCCGTGGCGGGCTATGGCAACGCTCTGGACCTCTACGGCGAGGCCCAGATCAAGGCGACCAACTCGCTGAACCTGCTGAACCTGATCCAGTCGGCGGTGATGAGCCTGGGCCTCGGCACGATGGCCGTTCTGGCCGGCGCCGAGGCCGCGGCCGGCAAGATGGGACCGGGCGACGTCACCGCCGCCGTGTTGATCCTGATCAACCTCTACGCCCCGCTGAACATCCTGGGCTTCGCCTATCGCGAGATCCGCCAGTCGCTGATCGACATGGAATCGATGCTGGAGCTGCGCCGCCAGACCGCCGACGTCGCCGACGCGCCGGACGCCCGCGACCTGCCGCCGTGCGCCGATCAGCGCGGCGGGGCGGTGACGTTCGAGGCGGTGTCGTTCCGCCATGGCGCGCGATCGGAGGGCTTGTCGGACGTCTCCCTGGCCGTTGCGCCCGGGACGACGGTGGCCATCGTCGGACCCTCCGGCGCGGGCAAGACGACGCTGGTGCGCCTGGCCCTGCGGATGATCGATCCGCAAGCGGGCCGTGTGACCCTGGATGGCCACGACCTGCGCGACCTGAAACAGGCCTCGCTGCGCCGAGCCGTGGCCCTGGTGCCGCAGGACGTGGCCTTGTTCAACGACACCCTGGCCGCCAACATCGCCTTCGCCCGTCCGGACGCCACCGAGGCCGAGGTGTGGGCGGCCGCCGAAGCGGCCGAGCTGGGCGACTTCATCCGCAACCTGCCCGAGGGCATGGCCACCAAGGTCGGCGAGCGCGGCCTGAAGCTGTCCGGCGGCGAGCGCCAGCGGGTCGGCATCGCCCGCGCCTTGCTGGCCGAGCCGCGCGTCCTGATCCTGGACGAGGCGACCAGCGCCCTGGACAGCCGCACCGAGGCCGCGATCCAGGCCACCTTGCGCAAGGCGAGGGCAGGGCGGACGACCCTGGTGGTGGCCCACCGCCTGTCGACGATAGCCGACGCCGACGAGATCGTCGTGCTGCGCCGGGGCAAGATCGTCGAGCGCGGTCGCCACGAGGCGTTGCTGGAGGCCGGTGGCGAGTACGCGGCCCTGTGGCGTCGCCAGACGCGGGAGCGCGAGCCGGTTTAGTGGATTTCACCGGCTGGGAGGCGGGTCTATATCGAGCGTGTCGCCTCTGAAGGAGCCTCGCCTTGCGCTATCTGCACACCATGGTCCGCGTCCGCGATCTGGACGCCTCGCTGCGGTTCTATTGCGAAGGCCTGGGGCTCCAGGAAGCCTACCGCATGGAGAACGAGAAGGGTCGCTTCACCCTGGTCTTCCTGGCGGCCCCGGAGGACCTGGAAGCGGCCAAGGAACGCAAGGCCCCACTGGTCGAGCTGACCTACAACTGGGACGACGAGGAATATCTGGGTGGCCGCAACTTCGGTCACCTGGCCTATCGGGTCGACGATATCTACCAGACGTGCCAGCGCCTGATGGACATGGGCGTGACGATCAACCGCCCGCCGCGCGACGGCCACATGGCGTTCGTGCGTTCGCCGGACGGCATTTCGGTGGAGCTGCTTCAGGATGGCAGCCTGCCGGCGGCCGAGCCCTGGGCCTCGATGCCCAACACCGGCGCCTGGTAGCGCGCGGTCAGACCAGCCGGGTGCGGGCCAGTTCCTGAAGACGGCGCGCGGGCGCGTCGGAGATGGCGGCCCACAGCACCCGGGCCAGCTCCATCCGATAGGCGGTCGCATAGCCGGTGACGAACGGCGAGCTGCCGCCGGCGACCACTTCACGGTTCAGGGCCTCGGCCAGGGCTTGGCGCACCTTGCGCGCCTGAGCGTCGTAGGCGCGTCCGGCCCCGGCGATCCGCCGGTCGATCTCGAACCCGGCGTGGATGGCGGTGGTGACCAGGGCGGGAAGAGCGGCGAAGTCCGCATGGGTGACGACGCGCATCATGAAGCTGGGCTTGGTGGTGTCGGCGCCGATCTTCTCGTCGGTCAGCTCGAACTCCATCGCGGCCACGACGCGTTGCAGCGTCTCGGGCCAGTGATCGTCAGCGGTTGTCATTCCAAATCCCCCCGGGGCGCTCCGATAGCGGGGTTCGACGAGATGGAAAAGGCGATACCCGACACTGTCACCTATTTTGGGGGCAGGCGGGCCCTGGAAAACCTCGCCTCGAGACGCCAAATCCCGACGGCTCCGTTGGTTGAGCTCATGACGAGGTTCCCCGCATGTCGGATCTGTCCGCCTTCCCGATCACCCAGCGCTGGCCCGCCCAGCATCCCGAGCGGATCCAGCTCTATTCGCTGCCGACGCCCAATGGGGTGAAGGTGTCGATCATGCTGGAGGAGACGGGGCTGGCCTATGAGCCGCACACGATCGACATCGGCGAGGACGAGACCTGGGGACCGGAATTTCTATCCCTGAACCCGAACGGCAAGATCCCGGCGATCATCGATCCCGACGGACCGGGCGGCAAGCCGCTGGGCCTGTTCGAGTCGGGCGCGATCCTGATCTATCTCGCCGAAAAGACGGGCCAGTTCATTCCAGCCGATCCCGCCGGGCGCTACGAGACCCTGCAATGGGTCTTCTTCCAGATGGCCGCCATCGGCCCGATGTTCGGCCAGGTCGGCTTCTTCCATAAGTTCGCGGGTCGCGAATACGAGGACAAGCGGCCGCTGCAGCGCTACGTGACCGAGTCCAAGCGCCTGCTGGGCGTGCTGGAAGGCCGTCTGGCGGATCGCCAATGGATCATGGGCGACGACTACACGATCGCCGATATCGCCAGCCTGGGCTGGGTGCGCAACCTGGTCGGCTTCTACGGCGCGGGCGATCTGGTGGACTGGGCTTCGCTCAAGCATGTGCCGCGTTGGCTGGAGGCGGGCCTGGCGCGGCCGGCCGTCCAGCGCGGTCTGGAGATTCCCAAGCGCCCCTGAAACCCTGAGTGGGCGCCTGCGACCAATTGGCCAGGGCGTTAAGAATTAAGGTCTGATTAACCACGACGGCCCGACTTTGCAGGCGTCTTCTTTTGAAGGCGCCCCACCATCACTGACTTCCACAGCCCGGCCGCAAGCCGGGCTGTTTTTTTGGAATTAGGCGCTTGCATCGGCGCGGTCAGGCGGCTATCACGCGGCCTCTTCTGAGAGCGACCTGTTCCGCGGTAGCTCAGTGGTAGAGCAGCCGGCTGTTAACCGGCTGGTCGTAGGTTCGAATCCTACCCGCGGAGCCACTCACTTTAATCGCTCGCTCGGAAGCTTCCGAACAAAACTGGTGTCCGGGTTTCGCCTGTACGCGGCCGCGCGTTTTTGACCCATGCCTTGTCGTCGTGGTGGGTTGCATCGACTCGAAGCGGCGGCTATCACCCGGCCTCTTCGAAAGAGCGACCTGTTCCGCGGTAGCTCAGTGGTAGAGCAGCCGGCTGTTAACCGGCTGGTCGTAGGTTCGAATCCTACCCGCGGAGCCACTCTTTCTCAGACTTTCGAGCGGTCAGCTTGACCGTCGAAAGTTGAACCCTTCCCCGAAGACTTTCTGAATATTGATCCTAGTCCCACGAGGGCTTGGAGCGAATGTTCAGCGGCACGTCGCCTTCGGCGCGGACGGCGACCCGTTCGCCCTGGCGCTCGAAGATCAGGTCCACGGCAGCCGTCCCGACGCGCAGGTGTTCGACGCGCAGGCGATCGATGCCGATCGGCAGTCGTGGGTCCACCAGAGAGATCTCGCCGCGATTGGCGTCGATCGTGATGCCAAGGCACGCCTGCAGCATCATGAACACCGATCCGGCCGCCCAGGCCTGGGGCAGGCAGGCGACGGGGTAGGCCACCGGCGGTTCGCCGGGCGAGCGAGGGAAGCCGCAGAACAGCTCGGGCAGGCGCATGGCCATGCGGCTGGCGGTCTCGAAGAGGTCGGCCGTCAGCTTCACCACGCCGTCGCGCTCGCCGTATTGGGACAGGCCCATCACGCACAGCGCCGTGTCATGCGGCCAGACTGAGCCATTGTGGTAGCTGATCGGATTGAACCGCGCCTCGCCCGTGGCGAGCGTGCGTACGCCCCAGCCCGAATTGAAGTTCGCAGACAGCAATTGATCGCTGACCTTGCGGGCGCGTTCGGGCGAGGGCAGGCCGCAGAACAGCAGGTGGCCGGGGTTGGACGACAGCACCCGACACAACTGGCCCTGGCCGTCGACGGCGATGCCGTAGAAGCCTCGCTCCTCCATCCAGAACAGCGCCTCGACCTTCTCGCGTAGTCGCTCGGCCTTCTGGCGCCAGATCGCCGCCTGACCGATCTCGCCACGGCGCTCGGCCAGGCGCGCCATGCCGCGATAGGCCGCGAAGGCGTAGCCTTGAACCTCGACCAGGGCGATCGGTCCCGAGGGGTATCGGCCGTCGGCGTGGAAGACCGAATCTTCGCTGTCCTTCCATCCCTGGTTCGAAAGGCCGCTGTCCTGGCCGCGGGCGTAGTCGATCAGGCCATCGCCGTCGCTGTCGCCGTCGTTCTCGATCCAGTGCATGGCCCGCTGCAGCGCGGGCCATAGCTCGTCGATCAGCTTGTCGTCGCCGGTGCGGGCCTGGTAGGCGCCGGCCAGGGCCACGAACAGGGGCGTGGTGTCGACCCCACCATAGTAGCGGCCGAACGGCACCTCGCCCATGGCCGGCATCTCGCCCTTTCGGGTCTCGTGCATGATCTTGCCGGGCGCGCTGTCGCGGAAGGCCGAGCGCTCCTGGGCCTGATGGGCGGCCAGGTAGCGCAGCACGCCCTTGGCCAGGGACGGCTCGAACCACAGGATCTGCCAGGCGGTGATGATCGCGTCGCGCCCGAAGGCGGTCGAGAACCAGGGGATGCCGGCATAGGGATAGGGGCCGGTCTCCATGCGGGTGGTCAGCAGGGCCAGGTCCGAGCGGGACTTGCCCAGCCACTCGTTGAACAGGCGGCCCGAACTGTGCAAGCGCGCGCCGTGCCGGCGACGCGAGCGCATGTCCCAGCGCGCCCGGGCGGCGGCGTCGCGGAAACGCTCGCGGCTGGGCACGTGGCCATTGGTGACGCCGATCTCGATATAGAGCTCGGTCTCGCCCTCGGCCTGCAGCGAGAACATGAACTCGGCCTTGTGGGCGCCCAGGCGGAAGGGGGCGTGCGAGAACGAAATGAACGAGGCGCGCTCGACGCCGTCCAAGCCGATGTAGCTGTAGGCGACGCGGCGGCCGTCGATGTGCGGCGGCCCCTTGATCCCGCGCTTGGCGCGCTGGGTGCCGCGCACCTCGAACATGTCGTGGAAGTCGGCGTCGAATTCGATCGCCATTGGCAGCAGGACGGTGTCGCGGCTGTAGTTGACGCAGCGGATGCGCTCGTACAGCCGCTCCTCCCACAGGAAGCGCTTGCGCTCGATGTGCAGCACGCCCGGCGGCCCCATCCGCTCGCCGGGATAGGGCAAGGCCTGGTTGGTGCTGTTGCACGTGAAGAAGACGTTGTCGTGGGCGACAGCCGCCGACAGCAGCGATGGCGCTCGGCCGCCCAGGCTCAGGCGGTAGAACGACAGGATGCGGGTGTCGTTGTGGAAGAGGCCGTCGCCCTGACCCGCGATGTCGCCGAACTGGTCGGCGACGATGAAGGTGTCCTTGTCCTTGAGGGCATAGAGATTCTGCGGCGCGCGGACTTCCGCCGTCACGCCGTAGTCGACCGGTGCGTCCAGCGCCGGCGCGAGATTCTCCATGGCCCCTCCTTTTGGTGTCGTTTCAGGCGCTAGCGGCCAGGTCGACGAGGGATGGGTAGACGGCGGCTCCGTCGCACAGCTTTTCGTAAAGCGCGACGTAGCGCCGAGCCATCGCCTCGGACGAGAACCTTGTGTCGAAACGCCGACGCACCAGGTTTCGATCCAGGTCGCTCGCGCGAATGATGGCTTCGGCGGCCTGGTCGTCGTTGTCGACGATGAAGCCGGTCACGCCATCGTCGATCACCTCGGGCACGGAACCGCAGCGATAGGCCACCACCGGCGTGCCGCAGGCCATGGCCTCGATCATCACCAGGCCGAAGGGCTCGGGCCAGTCGATCGGGAACAGCAGGGCGTCGGCGCCGCCCAGGAACGCCGATTTCTCGCCGTCGCCGATTTCGCCGATGAACTCGATCAGCGGCTCGCCCATCATCATCGGGGCGATCTTGTCCTCGAAATAGGCGCGGTCGGCGGAGTCGACCTTGGCGGCGATCTTCAGGCGCTTGCCCAGGCGCTTGGCCAGCATGATCGCCCGATCGGGCCGCTTCTCGGGCGAGATGCGGCCAAGGAACGCCAGATAGCCGTCGCTCTTCTCCGAGAACTTGTAGAGGTCGGCGTTCATGCCGTGATGAACCGTGCCGGCCCAGTTGGCGAAGGGCAGGGGCCGGCGCTGGTCATCGCTGATCGAGACCAGCGGGAACTGTGGCCAGCGCTTGTAGACGCCGGGCAGATCCTTGAGATCCAGGCGACCGTGCAGGGTGGTCAAGGTTCGCTCGGCCCGGTCGGCGAAGAACGGGAACTGCACCATGTCGGTGTGGAAGTGAACGACGTCGAACTCGTTGGCCAGCGCCCGGACCTCAGCGATCTGGGTCAGGTGCGCGGCAAGGTCGGACTTCAAGGGCGCGGGATCCAGGCGGATCGCCTGGTCGCGGGTGGCGATCAGCCTGGCCTTGGTCTGGGCGTCGGCGCTGGCGAACAAGGTGACCTCGTGGCCGAGGTCGACCAGGGCGTCCGTCAGGTGCGCGACGACGCGCTCGGTGCCGCCGTACAGGCGCGGCGGAACGGCCTCATAGAGGGGAGTGACCTGAGCGATCTTCATGGGCGGACCCTGGCGGGAGGAACTGGAACGCGGCGCTGGTCCGCTCCAAATCAGTTCCGTCGATCGCGATTGGTTCCGTCGATCGCCTTCTTACGGCCTTATTGCGGACTGGCGCTCCGGTCCAGGCGCTCTTGACGCTCACGTTCCTGGCGTTCGTCACGCTTGCGGCGCCGATAACGGCTATAGACCTTCCGGCCCACGGCATCGATACGCGGCAGGAAATAGATCACGACGAGAGCGCAGATCGCGGCCGCGATCACGACGGGCGCATTGAACATGGCAGTTCCCCTGAAGCCTACTGTTAGGGCTTCCCCCCTTGGTCGACGATGCGCTCGCCGATAAGGCCTTATTCACCATAAGGCGAAGCTGATCAATCGATGTTCCGTGACAGTCGCTGTCACCACTTCTGATGATTGTCCTTTGGACTTTTCACGCATGTGTCCGCAAACCGATGACGCTTTTTAGGCCTTCGCGAGGCCGTCGGGAGGCAAGCGCGGCTTGGGATCGCATTGCGTTTCGGCGACGGGCGGACCTATAAGCCTGCTCGAAAGTCCAGTCCTTCGAGGGATTCCATGAGCACCGACTTCGCCGCCGCGCGGCTGAACATGGTCGAGAGCCAAATTCGCACCGCCGATGTCACCGATCTGCCGCTGCAGGACGCATTGCGCGTCGTGGCGCGCGAAGCTGTCGTACCGACCTCGAAGGCCTATTTGGCCTATGCCGACGCCGACATCGAATACGCGCCGGGCCGCTGGCTGTTACGGCCGCGCGAGGTGGGCAAGCTGCTGCAGGTCCTGAAGCCGCGCGAAGGCGAGAAGGCCCTGGCCATCGCCGCGCCTTACGCGGCCGCCGTTCTGGAAAAGATGGGCCTGTCGGTCACCCGCCTGGAAGGTGATGACCTGAAGGCTGTGCCGGCCGGTTCCTACGACGTGATCATCTGCGAAGGCGCCGTGGCGGTCGCGCCCAAGGCCTGGCAGGACGCCCTGGCCGCCGGTGGCCGTCTGGGCGTGATCGAGCGCACCGGTCCGGTCGGTCGCGCGACCATCTATCTGCGCGCCGAGGACGGCGTGGGCCGTCGCCAGGCCTTCGACGCGTCGCCTCCGATGCTGGCGGGCTTCGAAGCGGAGGCCGGTTTCAGCTTCTAGTCCGCAACCTTGTCGCAACGTCTGCGTGAAAAAAGCTTAACTGGCGGCGTCTGGCGGTCCGACTTACACGCGATCATATTGTGGCAGGGCGCGACCTTCGCGTGATTGGGGATAGAATCTTGATGTCGAACCGTCGACGGGCCGGATTGCTGGCCGCCGCTTGCAGCGCTGGCCTGATGGCTGGCGTGTTTTCCGCCGCGCCCCTTTCGACGGTAAGGGCCGAGACCCTGGCCGACGCGATCGCCCTGGCCTACCAGACCAATCCCACGCTCCAGCAGCAGCGCGCCAGCGCGCGGATCACCGACGAGGGCGTGGTGCAAGCCAAGACCGGCTTCCGCCCCACCATCGGCGGCGAGCTGGACGTCACCGGTTCGAACACCAATCCGCCCGGTTCCGGCGCGGATGTGAAGTTGTCGGGCAGCAGCGCGACGGTCTCGATCAGCCAGCCGCTCTATACGGGCGGCCGCGCCAGCGCCAATCTCAGCGCCGCCGAGGCCGACGTGCTGGCGTCCCGCGAGACGCTGCGTTCGGTCGAGCAGAGCGTGCTGGTCAACGTCGTCCAGGCCTATGTCGACGTCCGCCGCGACCAGGAACGCCTGCGCATCGCCAAGGAAAACGTCGCCGTCCTGCAGCGCCAGCTGGACGAATCCAACGCCCGCTTCGACGTGGGCGAGATCACCCGCACCGACGTGGCGCAGTCGCAGGCCCGTCTGGCCGCGGCCAAGGCCGGCCTGTCCGCCGCCCAGGCCCAGCTGGAAGTCAGCCGCGCGGGCTACGCCGCTACGGTCGGCCAGACGCCCAGTGAACTGGCGCCCGAACCGACCCTGGCCGGCCTGCTGCCGGGCTCGGTCGACCAGGCTTTCGAGGCGGCCCAGACGACCAACCCAGGCGTCACCTCGGCCAAGTACAACGAACAGGCCGCCGCCGCGCGCGTGGCCGTGGCCAAGGCCGGCTATCGTCCGACCGTCTCGGCGCGCGCCGGCCTGGGCTACTCGGCCAGTCGCGCCTCCGGCGTCGGCAGCCAGTTCGACGACTACAGCCGCAACGTGTCCGGTGCGATCACCGCGTCGGTGCCGATCTTCACCGGCGGCCTGACGACCTCGCTGGTCCGCACCGCCAACGAGCGCGAGAACGCCGCCCGCAGCGCCACCGAAGGCGCCAAGCGTACGGCGATCCAGCAGGTCTCGAACGCCTGGAGCAATCTCCTGGCCTCGCGCGCCCAGCTGGTCTCGAACGAGGAACAGGTCCGCGCCACGCGCATCGCCTTCGAGGGCGTACGCCAGGAGCAGCAGGTCGGCCTGCGCACCACCTTGGACGTGCTGAACGCCCAGCTGGAACTGTCGAACGCCGAACTGGCCTTGGTCGGCGCGCGTCGCGACGAGTATGTGGCGAGCGCTGTCGTGCTGCAGGCCATGGGCCAGCTGGACGTTTCCAAGCTGTCCTCGACCACGGCGGCCTATGATCCGAAGACGTCCTACAATCGCGTGACGCACAGCGTGGGCTGGGTGCCGTGGGAGCCGGTCGTTCAGACGATCGACAAGGTCGGCGCGCCCTCGACCAAGCCGCAAGGCGGTTCTAAGTAGGATCGGCGCCCGCGTCGATTCCGCTCAGGCGCGGACTTGCGCTTGCTTAAGACGCGTAAGTCTGCACCATCGCGGACAAAGCGCGTCCTAGAGCGCGCAAGGATTCGTACCTCTTTACGACGGCGTCGCACATGTCCGATCAGAGCTCTCAAGAACCGACGATGGAGGAGATCCTCGCCTCCATCCGACGCATCATCTCCGAGGATGATGCGCCGGCGGAGCCTGCGGCCGAAGCCGCGCCCGAGCCGGAACTGGAGGCCGAGCCCGAACCGGAACCCGAGCCGGTCGAGGAGGACGTTCTCGAGCTGACTGATCCGATCGCGCCCGAGGCCGAGCCGGAACCCGAGCTGCCGCCGCTGGAGACCGTCGGCGACATCGACGTCTATTCGCCGCCGCCGCCCGAGCCTGAACCGGCCCCCGCGCAACCGGTCTTCGATCGCGACGAAGTGGCCGACAACCTGGTCGGCGATACGGCCGCCTCGGCCGCCGCCAGCGCCTTCGGCAGCCTGAGCTCGGCTCTGCTGATGCCCAAGGACGGCCGCACCCTGGAGGACGTCGTGCGCGAGCTGCTGCGCCCGCTGCTCAAGGAGTGGCTGGACCAGAACCTGCCGCGCATCGTCGAGACCAAGGTCGAGGAAGAGGTACAGCGGATCGCTCGCGGCCGCGGCTAGGCGTCTCGACATCCCGAAAATCGAGGCGGTCGCCGCGGCGGCCGCCTTTTTCGTTGCGAAATACCCCAGAAAACCAAGGTCCGCCGGTTTCGCGCCGGGGCCGCAGATGGCATATCCGCTCCGCCATGCTCGAAAAGACCTTCGATCCCAAATCCGTCGAACCTCGCCTGTACGCCGCCTGGGAGGCCTCCGGGGCCTTCAAGCCCAGCGAGGACGCAAACGCCGAACCGTTCGTCATCGTGATCCCGCCGCCGAACGTGACGGGCTCGCTGCACATCGGCCACGCGCTGAACAACACGCTGCAGGACGTGCTGACTCGCTTCCACCGCATGCGCGGCAAGGCCGCCCTGTGGCTGCCGGGCACCGACCACGCGGGCATCGCCACCCAGATGGTGGTCGAGCGCCAGCTGGCCGCGGCCGGCAACATCGGCCGTCGCGACATGGGCCGCGAAGCCTTTGTCGACAAGGTCTGGGAATGGAAGGCCGAGAGCGGCGGAGCCATCACCAATCAGCTGCGCCGCCTGGGCGCGTCGTGCGACTGGTCGCGCGAGCGCTTCACCCTGGACGAGGGCCTGTCGGCCGCCGTCCGCAAGGTGTTCGTCCAGCTCCACAAGCAGAACCTGCTCTATCGCGACAAGCGCCTGGTCAACTGGGACCCGCAGTTCCAGACCGCCATCTCCGACCTCGAGGTCGAGCAGAAGGAAGTCGACGGGGCCTATTGGCACTTCGCCTATCCGCTGGCCGATGGCGTCACCTACCAGCATCCGATCGCCTTCGACGACGCGGGCAAGGCCACCGAGTTCGAGACCCGCGACTATATCGTCGTGGCGACCACGCGACCGGAGACCATGCTGGGCGACACCGGCGTCGCGGTCCACCCCGATGACGAGCGCTACAAGGGGCTGGTCGGCAAGTTCGTGACCTTGCCGATCGTCGGCCGCCGCATCCCGATCGTCGCCGACGACTACGCCGACCCGACCAAGGGCTCGGGCGCGGTGAAGATCACGCCGGCCCACGACTTCAACGACTTCGGCGTCGGCAAGCGCGCCGGCCTGGAAGCGATCAACATCCTGACCCCCGAGGCCAAGCTGAACGACGCCGTCCCGGCCGAGTTCGTCGGCCTGGACCGCTTCGTCGCGCGCAAGGCCATCGTCGCCCGCGCCGAGGAAGAGGGCTGGCTGAAGGAGATCGAGAAGACCCGGCACATGGTCCCGCACGGCGACCGTTCGGGCGTGGTCATCGAGCCCTTCCTGACCGACCAGTGGTACGTCGACGCCAAGACCCTGGCCCAGCCGGCCCTGAAGGCCGTGGAAGAGGGCGAGACCGTCTTCGAGCCCAAGCATTGGGAAAAGACCTACTTCGAATGGCTGCGCAACATCGAGCCGTGGTGCGTCTCGCGCCAGCTCTGGTGGGGCCACCGCATTCCGGCCTGGTTCGGCCCGGAAGGCTCGATCTTCGTCGAGGAGACCGAGGAAGCCGCCTATGCGGCCGCCAAGGCCCAGTTCGGCGAGAACGTCGTCCTGAGCCAGGACGAGGACGTGCTGGACACCTGGTTCAGCTCGGCCCTCTGGCCGTTCTCGACCCTGGGCTGGCCGGAAAAGACCGCAGACCTGGCCAAGTTCTATCCGACCAGCACCCTGGTGACCGGCTTCGACATCATCTTCTTCTGGGTCGCCCGGATGATGATGATGGGCATCCACTTCATGGGTGAAGCGCCGTTCAAGCAGGTGTTCATTAACGCCCTCGTCCGTGACGAGAAGGGCGCCAAGATGAGCAAGTCCAAGGGCAACGTGATGGATCCGTTGATCCTGATCGACGAACTCGGCTGCGACGCGGTGCGCTTCACCCTGACGGCGATGTCGGGCCAGGCGCGCGACATCAAGCTTTCCAAGCAGCGCATCGAGGGCTACCGCAACTTCGGCACCAAGCTGTGGAACGCCTCGCGCTTCGCCCAGATGAACGAGTGCGTCCGTGTCGAGGGCTTCGACCCCGCGACCGTCCAGCAGCCGATCAACAAGTGGATCCGCGGCGAGACGGTCAAGACCGTGGCCGAGGTCACCAAGGCCCTGGAAGCGCCGTCGTTCGACGAGGCCGCCGGCGCTCTGTACCGCTTCGTCTGGAACGTGTTCTGCGACTGGTACCTGGAGCTGGCCAAGCCGATCCTGAACGGCGATGACGCCGCCGCCAAGGCCGAGACCCGCGCCACGGCCGCCTGGGCGCTGGACGTGATCCTGAAGCTGCTGCACCCGGTGATGCCGTTCATCACCGAGGAGCTGTGGGAGAAGACCGCCGAGTTCGGCCCCGGGCGCGACACGATGCTGATCTCAGCCCAGTGGCCGGAACTGCCGGCCGACTGGATCGACGCCGAGGCCGAGGCCGAGATCGGCTGGCTGGTCGAGACGGTGGGCGAGATCCGCTCGATCCGCGCCGAGATGAACGTGCCGCCGTCGGCCAAGCCGGCGCTGACCGTCGTCGGCGCGGGCGCGGAGACCAAGGCGCGCCTGGCCCGTCACCGCGACCTGCTGCTGACCCTGGCGCGCCTGGATAGCGCCCGCGAGGCCGACGCCGCTCCAGCGGGCTCGGTCCCGATCGTGATGGGTGAGGCCACCGGCGCCCTGGCCATCGCCGAGTTCATCGACCTGGCCGCCGAGAAGGCGCGCCTCACCAAGGAAATCGCGGGCCATGTCGGCGAGATCGAGAAGGTCGGCAAGAAGCTCGGCAACCCCGACTTCCTGGCCCGCGCCAAGGAAGAGGTGGTCGAGGAGAACCGCGAACGCCTCGCCGAAGCCGAGGCCGCCAAAGCCAAGCTCGAGGCGGCTCTGAGCCGCCTGGAGTCGGTGGGTTAGGGGTTCTCTCTGCTCCCCCGCGATGCGGGGGAGCTGTCGCGGAGCGACTGAGCAACCATGTTGTTCAGGGTGCGACAGACCTCCAGGGGAGTTGCCTCGCGAGCACGAGGTTTGCGGCTTCGATGAGCTTTCGCATGACGGCGACGATGGCGACCTTGGGAGGTTTTCCGGCGTCGCGCAGGCGCTGGGCGAAGGCTTTGAAGCCAGGGTCGAAGCGCTTGGCGGCGATGGCGGCCAGGTAGAGCATGTGGCGCGGGCGAGCCCGTCCGCCGCCGATGAAGGCCTGGCCCTTCCATTGTCCCGACTGTCGATCGAAGGGCGCTACGCCGAGCAAGGCGGCGGCCTGCCCGCGCCGGAGGTTTCCCAGTTCGGGCATGCGGATCAGCAGGCTGGCGGCCACGATCGGTCCCACGCCGGGCAGCGACATCAAGAGGCGGTGACGCGTCAGAAGGTCTGGACAGGCCTTGATCTGCTCCAGGATCTGATCGGCCAGCCTGGCCTTCAGGTCCGACAGGCTCTGGATCTGCTCGTCCAGGGTCTGGATCAGGTCGGGCAGGTCGACGTGCTCCATGAAGGTCTTCATGGCCGCCGCCTGATCCGTGATCTGTTCGTAGGCCGTCAGGCGCTGGGCCAGTTCAACCAGGCGCGGGTCCTGGGCGGCGCGGACCGTGTCGACCTGGGCCGTCGCCGCCGCGATCAAAGCCGCATCCAGCGCATCGGTCTTGGCCTTCCAGCGCTTGAGCCGGGCGAACAGCCGAACCTCCAGCGGCTGATGGACCACGACCTCAAGGCCCACCGCTTCAAGCCGGGTCCGGATCTGGCGCTCGTAGCCCGCCGTCGCCTCCAGCCCCGCCCGAACGACGCCTTGCTCGGTCAACCAGCCGATCAGCGCCTCATGGCCCGTCTCGTCGTTGCCGAACCGGCGCGTCTCGCCCTGACCATGGACGGCGACGTCCAGCCAGCGCTTGCCTACGTCGATCCCGGCGATTTTCGTGTTACGCTCCACCCGTTCCATCGACCCATCCTTGTGGCTTCGGACCCATCCGTCCCTGCAACCATCCGGGTCATGAAACGTCGGCGGCGGCCCTGCTCAGTCCCAGCACTCAAACGCTCGGGGGCAAACGGCCCCTCCGCCGACAGCTCGCTTGGCGTTCCTCCGCCAAGCGAGCGTCCCGGAAGACCCCGTCACAATGCCACCAAATCAACAGACAAGGGGGCGAGTGCTCAAGCCGAGCTAGTCCCCTCCGGCCCTCTGGGCCACCTCCCCCGCGTCGCGGGGGAGGATATGGTGTCTATCGCCCATACACCGCGTCGCGCAGTTCGCGCGTCACCTGGCCGTTCATGCCCTCGAACGCGGTATTGGACATCAGCACCACGGTCAGGCCGTTCTTCGGATCCACGAACCAGTTGTGGCCATACACGCCGCCCCAGGCCAGTGTCCCGGCGGCCTGCGGAGTCTTGGCGACCGTCGGATCGTCCAGCACCGCCCAACCGTAGCCGAGGCCCCAGCCGGGGCCTTGCGTTGCCGCCTGCGGGCCGACCTGATCCTTGACCATCTCGGCGACCGTGGCGCTCTTCAGGAGCGGCGCGCCGCCTTTGCGGATGGTCTCCAGCAGCTTCAGCACATCCCCGGCCAAGCCGACCATGCCCGCGCCGCCTGACGGGAATTCCTCGGCATGGAGCGCGCGGCTCGGGGCGAAGCGGACGGCGGTCGGGCCGATCGGGACGTCCTGATTGTCGGTCATCGCGACCGGCGCCGGCTGGGCGTTGGCGTAGGGCGTGGCAAGGCGGGCGGGGACCTTGGCGACGAAGCCGGTGTCCCGCAGGCCGAGCGGCGCGGTGACGGTCTCGGACACGACCTCGGGCAGGGACTTGCCGGCGGCCTTCTCGACCACATCGCCCAAGACGTCGATGGCGACGGAGTAGCGCCATCTCGAACCCGGCGGAAACGCCAGCGGGGCCAAGCCGATGCGGCGGACGTTCTCGTCCAGGCTGATCCCGGACAGGTCGATGCCGTCCGAAACGCCCAGCGTGTGGTACGGATGCGAGGGGCCCTCGGCGAGGCCATAGGTCAGGCCGGCGGTATGGGTCAGCAGCTGGCGGATGGTGATGATCGGCGTCGTCCCGTCGGCCAGCTTCGGTTTGAAGTCCGGCAGATAGGTCGTGACCGGGTCCTCCAGCTTGATCTTGCCTTGCTCGACCAGCCGCATGACGGCGACGCTGACGAACGGCTTGGTCACCGACGAGAACCGGAAGAGGGCGTCCTCGGTCATCGGCCGGTTCGTCTCGCGATCGGCCAGGCCGGCGGCGCGGTGATAGACCAGCTTGCCGTCACGGGCGACCAGCACGACCACGCCCACTAGACGCCGCTCGGCGATGGCGCGATCGAGAACGCCATCGATCCGGGCCTGGAGCGCGGCATCCGGCGCCGGGGTCGAGGTGGTTGGCCGAGGCGCGGCAAGGGTGGCGGTCGGCGCCATCAGGGCCAGACCCATAGCGACAGCCAGCGGCTTCATCCAGACGCGCATCGCGACTCCCTCGTCTCGTTGGCTTTGCATTCGAACAAGGCCGCGCCGTCCGCAAGGGGCCTTGCGACATGACCAAGGATTAACTGGGCGGCCGGGCGTCCGGCTGGTCTTGTTCCAACGGTTTCAAGGGAGCGTGGTCATGGCGGCGAAGGCCTTGGGTCTGGGACTGATGATGCTGGGGCTCGTGGTCGCGAGCGCCCGGGCCGCGCCGGATCCGGTCGAGCGCGCCGACGGCATCGTCCGCCGCGCCATGGTCGAGCAACATATCCCCGGCCTGCAGATCGCGGTGGTCAAGGACGGCCGGATCGTCATGTCCCGCAGCTACGGCGTCGCCGATCTGGCCAAGCGGATGCCGGTGACCCCTGGGACGGTCTTTCCGATCAATTCCATCACCAAGGCCTTCACCGGCGTGGCGGCCATGCGGGAGGTCGAGGCTGGGCGGTTGGATCTCTCCAAGCCGATCGGAACCTACGTCGCCGATCTGCCCTGGCCCTGGCGGGGAATCGAGGTTCGTCGCCTGCTCAGCCACACCTCGGGCTTGCCGACCTTCGATGACAGCGACGGCGATGGGGTGGCCGCCTGGAACGCGACCCTGGCCAAGCCCATTCGGTTCCCGCCCGGCCAGCGGTTCGACTATAATCAGACCAACTACGCGCTCGTGCAGATGGCCATCAACGGTCTGCGCGGCCGCCCGCGCGATGCGACCTTGGCCGACGAGCAGTTCGCCTTGGCCGGCATGACCCACAGCGGCTTCGGCGACACTCGCGACCAGGACCCGAACCGGGCGACCTCGTACGGCTACCGCCAGGCCACGCCCGACCAACCGGTGGTGCGGACCGAGATCTTCTCGCCGCTGCACCGCGCCGCGGCTGGCATGAACAGCACCGCCGACGACATGGCCAAGTGGCTGATCGCCCTGCAGGACGGCAAGCTGTTGAGCCCCGCCGCCCGCCGGACGATGTGGACGCCGGTGGCCTATGCCGATGGCAAGGTCGGCCAGTGGGGCATGGGCTGGCTGGTCCTCGACCGCGCCGGGCATCGCGCCGTGGCCATGACCGGCGGCAGCCGTTCGGCAGTCTATCTTTATCCCGATGACAAGGTCGGGGTCGTCATCCTGACCAACCTGGCCAGCTCGACGCCCGAGGACCTGGTCGACGAGATCGCCCAGGGCTTCATCCCCGGCATGGCGCTGACCGGCGTTCCGGCCCTGCGCGCGGCGTTGACCGGCCAGGAGGGCGCGGACCCTTCCGCGACCGTCACCGCCTTCCGCGCGGCCAATCCTGGTTTCAATGCCGACGAGCACGAGCTGAACGACTGGGGCTATCGCCTGCTGGCCTTCGGCAAGCCGCGCTCGGCCCTGGCGGTCCTGAAACTGACGGCCGACCTCTATCCGGCCAGCGGCAACGCCTTCGACAGCTTGGGCGAGGCCTATGCCACGAACGGCGACAAGCCCTCGGCGATCGTCGCCTATCGCAGGGCGCTGGAACTGGATCCCACCAACAAGAACGCCGAAACCTGGCTGAAGCGCCTCGAAAAATCGGGCGGCTAGCCTTGTAACTTATCAATGTTCTCCTAGCGTCAAACGGACGTTTGCATCCGGCTTCCGGCTGTGCTCTGTCTTCATCGAACGCGCTCGCTCAACAAGGCGCGACACCATACCGGGAGAGTAGAAATGACCCAGGCCGCCCCTCAAGCCGCGCCCAAGCCGGCGCCGTGGCCCGCGATGTCCGTCCAGCAAGCCTATGCGCTGATCACCGCGCCCGGCACGCCCGGCGAGATGGAGGAGGTGGAGATCCGGGGGGTGAAGACCCGCACCTGGAAGAACGCTCCGCCGACCTTGCGCGACACCGTCGCGTTCGGCCGCGTTCATGGCGACAAGACCTTCCTGGTCCATGAGGACGAGCGGGTCAGTTTCGAGGCTTTCTATCGCGCCGTGACCCACATGGCCGCCGAACTGGAGGCCTTCGGGGTCCAGAAAGGCGATCGGGTGGCGATCGTCATGCGCAACCTGCCCGAATGGCCCGTGGCCTTCTACGGCGCGCTGTCGCTGGGCGCGATCGTCACGCCGCTGAACGCCTGGTGGACCGGGCCGGAGCTGGAATATGGGCTGGTCGATTCCGGCGCCAAGGTCGCCATTGTCGACGTCGAGCGCTTCGAGCGTCTGGCCGAGCACCTGAATCACTGTCCCGAGCTGAAGCGCGTCTATGTCAGCCGCTCGCGAGAAGAAATCGCCCATCCGTACGTGAAGCGGCTGGAAGGCGCGATCGGCTGTCCCAACGACTGGGCCAAGCTCGCGGAAAAGCCGCTGCCGACCGTGGCCATCGCTCCGGACGACGACGCGACGATCTTCTACACCTCGGGCACCACGGGTAAGCCCAAGGGCGCCATCGGCACCCATCGCAACATCAACAGCAACATCTTCGCCGCCGCCGCGGCGGGCGCGCGCAGCTTCCTGCGCCGTGGGGAGGCCCCGCCCCAGCCCGACCCCAGCCTGCCGCAGAAGGGCTCGCTGATCTCGGTGCCGTTCTTCCACGCCACCGGCTGTTTCGCCGTGCTGAACCCCTCGCTGTTCGCCGGCGCCAAGCTGGCCATGATCCGCAAGTGGGACCCGGACAAGGCGATGCAGCTGATCCAGGACGAGCGCCTGACCCAGATGGGTGGCGTGCCGACCATCGCCTGGCAGATCATCGAGCATCCCAACCGCGACAAGTACGACCTGTCGTCGATCGAGGCCGTGGCCTATGGCGGCGCGCCGTCGGCCCCGGAGCTGGTCCGCAAGATCAAGGAGGTCTGGCCCAAGTCCTCGCCCGGCAACGGCTGGGGCATGACCGAGACCTCGGCCACCGCTACCTCCAATTCGGCCGAAGACTACGAGAACCGTCCCGACAGCTGCGGTCCCGCCGTGCCCGTCACCGACCTCAAGATCATGACCCTCGAAGCGCCGTATCGCGAGCTGCCGATCGGTGAGGTCGGCGAGCTGTGGTGCAAGGGGCCGCAGGTGGTGCGCGGCTACTGGAACAAGCCCGAGGCCACGGCCCAGACCTTCATCGACGGCTGGGTGCGGACCGGCGACCTGGCGCGTCTCGACGCCGAGGGCTTCTGCTTCATCATCGACCGCGCCAAGGACATGCTGATCCGGGGCGGCGAGAACATCTACTGCATCGAGGTCGAGAACTGCCTGTACGACCATCCGGCGGTGATGGACGCGGCCCTGGTCGGCATTCCGCACAAGACCCTGGGCGAGGAGCCGGCGGCGGTGGTCACTCTGAAGCCTGGCGTCGAGGCCAGCGAGGCCGAACTGCGCGCCTTCGTCGCCGACCGCCTGGCCGCCTTCAAGGTGCCGGTCAAGGTGGTGTTCTGGCACGAGACCCTGCCGCGCAACGCCAACGGCAAGATCATGAAGAACGAGCTCAAGAAGGTGTTCGTGGAGGGCTGAGACCTTCGCGATCTAAGAGGGAAGGGCCCGCATCGCGTGATGCGGGCCCTTTTCGTTACACGCTGACCGGCGGCCTGCGGTGGGCCCAGGGCTGTGCCTCTTCCAGCTGATAGGCCAGGGCCAGTAGCGTGGCTTCGCCGCCCGCGCGGCCGGCGATCTGGACCCCGACCGGCAGGCCGTCGGCCGTCCAATGCAGCGGCACGCTCATGGCCGGCGCGCCGGCCACGTTCTGCACCGGGGTGTAGCCGACATAGGCGTTCAGGCGTTGCTGCAGGTCAGGGAACGGAACCCAGCCCGCGACGTGGCCCAGCTCGACCGGCGGCTGGCCGAGCACCGGCGACAGGATGACGTCGTAGGTCGTCAGCCAGGTGTCGTAGGCCTTCATGTCGTCGTTCAGGCGGGCGATGGCGGCGGGCAGGACGTCCGGCGTCAGCTGGCTGACCAGTTCGGCCATGGCCAGGCTGAACGGCTCCAGCACGTCGGTGTCGGGCTTGCGGCCTAGGGCCTGGCCGATGGCGGCGACCAACTCGGCCGCGCCGCTGGCCCACAGGACCGTGAAGTCGAAGCCGAAGCGCGCGCCGTCCATCGGCAGAGCCGTGGGCTCGACCGCGTGGCCCAGGCTTTCCAGCAGCTTGGCGGCGCCCTCGACGGCGGCGCGCACCTCCGGATCGGGCGCTTGGCCGCCGCCGGTGTTCATGACGAGGCCGATCTTGAGAGGCCTGTTCAGAGGCTGGGAGACCAGGCCGATGGGCGTGAACGGCGCGTCGGGGTCGGTGCGTTGGGTGGCCGCGAAAAGGGCCGCGGAGTCGCGGACGCTGCGGGACACCACGTGCGAGACCGAAATGTCGATGGCCCAGGTGCTCGGCCGGTTCGGCAACATGCGGCCGCGCGACGGCTTGAGGCCGAACAGGCCGCAGTTGGCGGATGGGATGCGGATCGAGCCGCCGCCGTCGCTGGCGTGGGCGACCGGGACCATGCCCGACGCCACCGCGGCGGCCGCGCCGCCGGACGAGCCGCCCGACGAGCGCTCCAGGTTCCAGGGATTGCGCGTCGGCGTAAAGCCCATCGGCTCCGTGGTCGGCAGGAAGCCATATTCCGGCGTCGCCGACTTGCCGATGGTCACCAGACCGGCGGCGTCGAACGCGTCGACATAAGGCGTCTGCTCGGTGTCGGGCCTCGCGCCCAGCATGCTCCGCGAGCCGTAGTAGGTGGGCAGGCCATTGTACGGATCCAGGTCCTTGACCAGGAACGGCACGCCGGCGAACGGGCCCGAAAGCCCGCCGGCCTTGGCCTTGTCGAGCGCGCGGTCGTAGTCGGGTGTGACGATCGCGCCGATTCGGGGATCCAGCGCCTCGGCCTTGCGGATGGCCTCCTCGACCACCTCGGCCGCTGAAACGGCCTTGCCGCGGATACGATCGGCGAGCTCGGTGGCGTCCGGAGTCCAGGCCGTGGTCATTCGTGTCTCCCTCAGACCGGCGTCTTCCGCGCCGGTGATCGATGTTCAGTTGACCTGGAAGAGACCTCGGCCGCAAGCCCGTGCTAGAGGGCGGTCTCGGGTTTCAGGGAGGCCGCGTGGCCAGGAAGCGGATCGATCAGCTGCTTGTCGAGCGAGGCGTCTTCGACAGCCGCGCCAAGGCGCGCGCGGCCGTGGAGGCCGGATGCGTGTCCGTGGCCGGCAAGGTCGTCGCCAAACCCGCCGAGACGGTCGACGAGCACGCCGAGATCGTCGCGCGGGCGGCTCATCCGTGGGTGGGGCGTGGCGCGCTGAAGCTGGTCCACGCTCTGGACCTGTGGCCGATCGCGGTCGAGGGGCGGGTGGCGATCGACGTCGGCGCCTCCACCGGCGGCTTCACCGAGGTGATGCTGTCGCGCGGCGCGGCCAAGGTGTTTGCGGTCGACGTCGGCCGCGACCAACTACACGCCAAGCTGAAGGCGGATCCGCGCGTGGTCGACTTGTCGGGCGTCGACGCCCGCGCGCTGGACGGGGCGGTGATCCCGATGGCGCCCGACCTGATCGTCAGCGACGTCAGCTTCATCTCACTGACCAAGGCCTTGCCGGCGGCGCTGAAGCTGGCGGGGGCGGAGGCGGACCTCGTGGCGCTGATCAAGCCGCAGTTCGAGGCCGGTCGCGAGCACGTCGGCAAGGGCGGCCTGGTGAAGGATCCCGAGGTCATCGCCCGTGTCGAGGGCGAGATCGTCGACTTCCTGGAAGCGTCGGGTTGGTCGGTGAAGGAGCTGGCCGAGAGCCCGATCACCGGCGGCGAGGGGCAGGTCGAGCGCCTGGTCTGGGCGCAAAAGAAATCGGCCGTCCCCCATTCCAGCTAGAGGAGGGGACGGCCGATCGTCTAACCACAAGGTGCTTTGAGAAACTCAGTCGACGACCTGGTACTTGCCGTTGGCGTCCGGGCAGACGCGCACGAAGCGCTTCTGGACGCGGCCGTCGGGCAGATAGATCGGGCTTTCGGCCAAGGTGCAGCCGTTGACGTCGGCCTGGCCGGCGCGATCGGCCACGCGATAGCCCTCGCGGCGCTCGTAGGTGTGTTCGTAGTAGCTGTCGCGATCGGCGTCGCGGCGGACCTGGTCATAGGGGACCGGGCGGTAATCGTCGTCATAGCCGTCGTTATAGGCGCGCGGCGGCGGGGGAGGCGGCGGGGGCGGAGCGATGTTGCTGCCCGGCGAGCAGGCGGCCGAGGACTTGCCGGCCATGCCGCCGACCACGGCGCCCAGCAGGCCGCCGACGACCGAGCCGTCGGTGCGATGACCGCGCGCGGCGATGCCGCTGCCCAGCGCCATGCCGATGGCGCCGCCGGCCAGGGCCCCGCCCGTGGTGCGGTTGGTCGTCGAGCGCTGGCACTGGTCGTAATAGTAGCCCTGGTTGGCGTAGGCCCCGCCGCCGTAAGGCGTCGTGCCATAAGCCTGCGCCGAAGCCAGGGTCGGCGTCAGTACGCCGCAGATGAGGGCGGCGGTGACGCCCAGGACGGTCTTCATCTTGGTGATCCTGCTCTTGGAGGCGGTCATGGTCATGAGAGAGCTTGTCTTTTTAGGGGCGACCTTCGCCGCCACGCCCATCCGTTGATATAGATATCGCGCGGCCAAGATGAACGGCGCCTGACCGGCATATTCAGCTTCGTTCACGCGCGGGGAAAATCGTCCGACGCCCACCCTCAAGCGCGGTTTTTAGGGTATGGACGGCCGATGCAAGACCTGACGATCAACGCCATCGGAGCCCAGGGCGATGGGCTCGCCCGTCTCGGCGACGGCAAGCCGGCCTTCGTACCCCTGACCCTGCCGGGCGAGACCGTGCGAGCGAACATGGACGGCGCGCGGGGCGAGGTCGTCGAGATCCTGAGCGCCAGCGCCGACCGCGTGGCGCCGCCCTGCCGTCACTTCGGCGCCTGTGGCGGTTGCGCCCTGCAGCATTGGGCGGCCGAACCCTACCGCGCCTGGAAGGCCGAGCAGATCCGCATCCAGCTGTCCATGGAGGGCCTGGAGACCGAGATCCTGCCGACCTTCGCCGCGCCGCCGGCCTCGCGCCGCCGCGTGGCCCTGCACGCTCGCAAGGTGAAGGGCGGAGCCAAGTTGGGCTTCAAGGAGCGCCGCTCCTGGAATCTGGTCCCGATCGAGGAATGTCCGGTCACCGATCCGCGTCTGGTGGCGGCCCTGCCGGCCCTGGCGCGCCTGGCCGAGCCGTTTCTGGAGCACCCTAAGTCGGCCCCGACCCTGCACGTCACCCTGACGGGCACCGGCCTGGACATCGACGTCACCGGCGTCGAGCGCAAGAGCGGTGGCCTGTCGGCCGACGCCCGCATGCGCGCGGCCATGGCGGCCGGCGAGGGGGACTTCGCCCGGGTCACCATGGCCGGCGAGATCGTCTACGGCGCGCGCCAGCCGCTGGTGAAGCTGGGCCCCGCCGTCGTCGCCCTGCCGCCAGGAAGCTTTCTGCAGGCCGTGCCGGCCGCAGAGCGGGCGATGGTCGATTTCGCGGTCGCGCAGGCCCAAGGCGCCAGCCGCATCGCCGACCTCTATTGCGGCGTCGGCACCTTCACCTTCCGCCTGGCCGAGGTCGGCGCGGTGCACGCCGCCGAGATGAGCCCGCCGGCCATCGCCGCCCTGAAGGCCGCGATTGGGGCGACGCCGGGCCTCAAGCCGATCACCGCCGAAGCCCGCGACCTGGTCAAACGCCCGGTGTTGAGCACCGAACTGGCCAAGACCGATGTCGTGGTCATCGACCCGCCCCGCGCCGGCGCCGCCGAGCAGACGGTCGAGATCGCCAAGTCCAAGGTGGCCAAGGTGGTGAGCGTCTCGTGCAATCCGGCGACCTTCGCCAAGGACGCCCGGGCCCTGGTCGACGCCGGCTTCCGGCTGGAGAAGGTGCTGCCCGTGGACCAGTTCGTCTGGTCGCCCCATATTGAACTGGTCGGTGTCTTCACGCGATGAGGCCAGGATGGACGAGCGACGCACCAGGACGGCCTTCGCGCTCGACGCCGTAGGGCAGCGGGCTAGGGCCGCGGTCAAGGCGGCCTGGTGGACGGCCACGGGCAGCCTCGCCCGCTCCCTGACCCAGCCGACCAAGGGCGACCAGGCCAAGCGCTTCTCGCCGACGTCCGCGCCGACCGTGAAGGGGTCTTTGCGCAAGGCCTATCTGGAAGCGTTCGAGAAGGACGCCCGCGATGTCGCCGCAGGTCTCTATCCCGCTGTCGAGGACAGCCTGGTTCGTCCCTCGGCCGCCCTGCGCGAGGCCGCCGACTTCATCGCCGACGCCTTCGAGGTCGACCAGCGCCGCCGCCGAGGGGATGGCGTCGAGGTTCGTGATGAAGCTAATAACCAAGCTTATCCAAGCTATTATCGCCAGAACTTCCACTTCCAGTCCGGAGGTTGGTTCACGCCGGAAAGCGCCCGGCGCTACGACGCCCAGGTCGAGGCGCTGTTCTCCGGCACGGCCGGGGCGATGCGCCGCCGAGGCCTATCGCTACTGGCTCGCCATTGGCGCGGCCGTGACCAGCGCGACGCGAGGATCCTCGACGTGGCCTGTGGTTCTGGCGCGTTCCTCAGAGACCTGAGGACGGCGTTCCCGCGCGCGGCGATCGCCGGCCTGGACCTGTCCGAGCCCTATCTGGCGCGCGCGCACAGGCGGGCGGGCGTCGGTGGGGTCAAGGCGAACGCGGAAGCCTTACCTTTCGCGGATTCCTCTTTGGATGCGGTGACTTGCGTCTATCTCTTCCATGAGTTGCCGCCGCGCGTGCGACCGGTGGTGGCGGCCAGCCTGGCGCGCGTCGTCAAGCCCGGCGGCGTGCTGGTCCTGGTCGACTCGATCCAGCCAACCGACGCTCCAGACCTCGCCAGATTGCTGGAGGCCTTCCCGGTCTATTTCCACGAACCGTACTACGGCAGCTATGCCGAGACCGACCTGCCGGCCCTGTTCGCCGCCGCGGGCTTGCGGGTGATCGGCGAGGATCGGGCCTTCCTGACCAAGGCCTTGCTGCTGGAGAAACCGGTCGGCTAAGCAAGGACCACCCAAGCCAGAATTGGGTCGAGGGCGGTGGTTTGCAGGCTTACAGTTTGGCCGAGGGAGCCGGGCGACGGTACGGGACGCTGGATGGCCTGCGCGGCGTCGCGGCGGTCGGCGTCATGCTCTACCACGTCGGCAGCTGGACAGGCCGCGCCTGGCTGATCCCGCACGGCTATCTGGCCGTCGACTTCTTCTTCTGCCTGTCAGGCTTCGTCCTGGCCCATGCCTACGGTCGGCGCGAGATCGACTGGCTGGGCTTCATGCGCCAGCGGCTGATCCGGCTGTGGCCGCTGATCGCCCTGACCATGCTGGCCGGCGCGACGGTAATCATCGAACATCGCGAGCGGGTGCCGGGATGGCTGGGCCTGGGTCTCTTGATGATCCCGCGCGTGTGGGCGGATGACAATGGCTTCTCACCACTTTTTCCTTTGAATCCGCCGGCTTGGTCGCTGTTCTTCGAGCTGGTGGTCGGGGCGGCCTGGTTCCCGATCCGCCGCCTGGGCGTGATGGGCCATGTGTTGATGGTCGTGCTGCTGATCCCCGTGATGGCCTATGTCGCCCATGGCATGGGTGGGGTGCTGACCGGTTGGGATCGCGGCACCTTCGTGATCAGCTTTCTGCGGACCATCTTCGCCTTCCTGCTGGGCTGGGGTTGTTATCGGATCCAGGCGTTCACGGCGCTGGGCGTCCCGGCCTGGATCCTGGCGATCGTCCTCTTGGCCATCTTGGCTTTTCCGTGGACGTCTCTGAATTGGCTGTATGATTTCGTCTGCGTCAGCGTGGCCTTCCCGCTGATGGTGCTGGCCGGCCGACAGGACCCGGACAGCTTTCAGGGCGCGCTGTGCCGCGTCTCGGGCGCGATCTCGTATCCGCTGTACGCCCTGCACTGGTTGGGCTGGGAGCTTTTGCTGAGGCTGTTCCGGGCGATCGGCGGCAAGGGCTATCCGGTCGGCTTCGCCCTGGTCGCGATCCCGGTGGTCATGGCCTTCGCCTGGGCGGTGCTGAAGCTCTACGACGAGCCGGTCCGGCGACGACTGAAGGCGCTCTAAAAATTCCTCTGCCCTCTGTCGGAAGCGGGCATAGTCCGGCGTCCTAGGGAGAGGAACGAGGATCGCGCCCATGCTCTACGCCATACTTTGCTACAACTACGAGGACGTGGTCTGCGGCTGGTCCAAGGACCAGGAGGACGAAGTCATGGGCAAGCTGGCCGTCGTCCAGGAGCGGCTGGCCAGGGAGGGCCGCCTCGGCCCCGTCGCCCGGTTGATGCCGACGACCGCCGCCACGACCCTGCGCAAGGACCGCGAGCCGCCGCTGGTGCTGGACGGCCCGTTCGCCGAGACCAAGGAGCAGCTGCTGGGCTTCTACGTCGTCGACTGCGACTCGCTGGACGGCGCGCTCGATATCGCCAGGGACCTGGGCAAGGCCAATCCTGGCGGGTCCTATGAAATCCGGCCGATCGCGCTGTTCAACCCAGCGCCGGCTCCGGAGACGCTCGGGGCGTGACCGACCTCGATTGGATCGATGGGGCGATCACCGCCGCCCGGCCCCAGGCCATGGCGGCGCTGCTGCGCTACTTCCGCGACATGGACGCGGCCGAGGAGGCGTTCCAGGACGCCTGCCTGCGCGCCCTGAAGAGCTGGCCCAAGAACGGGCCGCCTCGCGATCCGACCGCCTGGCTGATCATGGTCGGCCGCAACGCCGCCATCGACGCCGTCCGCAAGACCAGCCGCGAAACCGTCCTGCCGCCCGAGGAGATGCTGTCCGACCTGGGCGACGCCGAGGCCGAGGCGGCCGAGCGGCTGGACGGTTCGCACTATCGCGACGACGTTCTGCGGCTGCTGTTCATCTGCTGCCACCCGGACCTGCCGGCCACCCAGCAGATCGCCCTAGCCCTAAGGATCGTCTCCGGTCTCTCGGTCCGCGAGATCGCCCGCGCCTTCGTGGTGGGCGAGGCGGCGATGGAACAACGGATCACCCGCGCCAAGGCTCGCATCGGCGCTGGCGATGCGCCGTTCGAGGCGCCGGGGCCGGTCGAGCGCGCCGAACGCTTCGCGGCGGTGGCGGCGATGATCTATCTGGTCTTCAACGAGGGCTATTCGGCCAGCGGCAAGGCGATCGAGGCCCGGGGCGGCTTGTGCGACGAGGCCATTCGTCTGGCGCGGCTGCTGCTGCGGCTGTTCCCGGCCGAGCCGGAGATGATGGGCCTGACCGCGCTGCTCCTCCTGCAGCATGCCCGCTCGGACGCGCGCTTCGCCGCCGACGGCCAGGCGATCCTGCTTGAGGATCAGGACCGAAGCCTCTGGAATCGCAAGATGATCGGCGAGGGGCTGGCCTTGATCGACAAGGCGATGCTGAAGCGCGATCCGGGCCCCTACCAGGTCCAGGCCGCCATCGCCGCCCTTCATGCGCGCGCCGCCACGGCGGTGGAAACCGACTGGGCCGGCATCGACGCGCTCTACGCGACGCTGGAGATCATGCAGCCCTCGCCGGTGATCACCCTGAACCGCGCGGTGGCGACGGCCAAGGTGCGCGGCCCCGAGGCGGCGCTGGCCATGATCGAACCCCTGGGCGCGCGTCTCGACGGCTATTTCCATTTCCACGGCGCGCGCGGCGCCTTCCTGCTGCAGGCCGGCCGCAAGGGCGAGGCGCGCCAGGCCTTCGACCGGGCGATTTCGCTGGCCAACACCGCGGCCGAAGCGGCCAACATCCGCCAGTACCTCGACCGCGTGTCCGCCGAGGCGGAAAAATCCGCGAGTTGATGTCGGATCGCGGGGGGGCGGCGCGTCCTAGGTTCGGGACCGCGAAGGGCGGTCATCCCTGAAGCGCGAGCGAGGCAGGGGACAAAGGGAGAGGGCACATGTTCAAGATCATTCTGATCGCCGTCGGCGTCGCCATCGGGGGCGTGCTGGTCTTCGCCGCCACGCGGCCGGACCGTTTCGTGGTCACGCGGACCGCCGTGATCGACGCGCCGCCGGAGACGCTGGAGGCCATGGTCTCCGACTTCCACCAGTGGAGCGCGTGGTCGCCTTGGGAGAAGATGGACCCCGGCATGACTCGCACCTATGGCGGGCCGGCCAGCGGCGTGGGCTCGACCTATTCCTGGGTCGGCAATGACAAGGTCGGCTCGGGCGGCATGGAGATCGAGACGGTGACGCCGGGCCGCGAGGTGGTCTTCGGCCTGCACTTCCTCAAGCCCTTCAAGGCCGACAACACGGGCCGCTTCGTGTTCGAGCCGCAGGGGGCGGGGGGCACGAAGGTCACCTGGTCGATGGCGGGCAAGAACCCCTACATCGCCAAGCTGATGGGGCTGGTCTTCAACATGGACCAGATGATCGGCAAGGACTTCGAGAAGGGCCTGGCCGACATGAAGGCGATCGCCGAACGCCAGGCCTGACCAAGGCCGCCGTCGATCTTCGACATTGAGTTCTTGTTTTGTTCTTATTGGGCGCGCATAGTCGCGCCATGGCCGAGGCAGTGAAAGCCGCGCCGCCGCCCCGGGGGCGCGGCGCGAAGTCCAATCGAACCGGGCGTTTCGAGGCGCTCGAGCGCGAGGCGTTCGACGATGGCTGGGGCGAAGAGGAAGAGCCCAAACAGCTGAAGACGGAGCTTCAGCCCATGAAGTCGCGGACGATCATCGCCCGCAACCAGAGCCCGGACGTGGGGTTCGACCGTTCGATCAATCCGTACCGGGGATGCAGCCACGGCTGCATCTACTGTTACGCCCGTCCCAACCATGCGTATCTCGGTCTGTCGCCGGGCCTCGACTTCGAGAGCAAGATCTTCTTCAAGCCGCACGCGGGCGAACTGCTGGAAAAGGAACTGGCCAAGGCCAGCTACAAGCCGGCGACCATCCACATCGGCGGCGATACCGATCCCTATCAGCCCGACGAGAAGCAACTGCGGGTCACGCGGCAGGTGATCGAGGTGCTGGAGCGCTACAGCCACCCCTTCACGATCATCACCAAGTCGGCCCTGATCCTGCGCGACCTCGACATCTACAGCCGCCTGGCGGCGCGCAAGCTGACCCGGGTGGCGATCTCGATCACCACCCTGGACCGACGACTGGCCCGCAGCATGGAGCCGAGAGCCGCCACGCCCGGCAAGCGGATCGAGGCGGTGCGGCGGCTGACCGAGGCCGGGGTGCCGGTCACGGTGATGTTCGCACCGGCCATTCCGGGTCTCAACGACCATGAGGTCGAGGCGGTGCTGGAGGCCTCGGCCAAGGCCGGGGCGCGAGGGGCGGGCTATGTCGCCCTGCGCCTGCCGCGCGAGATCGCCCAACTGTTCGAAGAGTGGCTGGAGAGCGACTATCCCGACCGGGCCAGGAAGGTGATGTCGCTGGTGCGGCAGATCCGCCAGGGCGAGACCTATCGCTCCGGCTGGGGGGAGCGGATGGTCGGCGACGGCCCGGTGGCCGAGGTACTGCGGCAGAGGTTCCACCTGGCGGTGAAGAAGTTCGGGCTGGACCAGCCCTGGGCGCCGCTGGACGCCAGCCAATTCACCCCGCCCAGGCTGGGCGGGAGTGGGCAGATGGATTTGTTCGGCTGATGGGGGCGGGGAGGCCTTGACCCGGCCGCCCGCGCTGGCGAAGCAGGACCATGATCTCCGTCGTCCTCGTCGCTTCCGAAGACCTGCCCGGCCTGGCCGCCCAGATGGCCATGCTGGTGCCCGCCGCCGTGGATGGCCTGGTCAAGGACGTGGTGCTGGTCGGCGACGGCGAGCCCGGCGTCGAGGCCTTGGCCGAGGACAGCGGCGCGCGGCTGGTCACGGCCTCGGGCGATGTCGGCGCCCGGCTCGCGGCGGGCGCCGCCGTCGCGCGCGGCGACTGGATCCTGACCCTGCGCGCGGCCCCGGCCCTGCGCGAAGGCTGGCGCGAGCCGGTCGAGAAGCATCTGGCGGGCGGGGCGGGCGCGCCGGCGGCCCTGGCTGTTCCCGGCGGTCTGCTGAGCAGGCTGTCGCCGCGCCTGCACGGCGTGCTGGTCCGTCGGCTGGACTGGCCCGCCAATTGGCCAGCGAGCGGTGGCGACGAGAAGGCGCTGGCCAGGCAGTTGCGCGCCAAGCGGCTGGACTACTAGCCCTTCCCAGTATCGTCCTTCCCGCCGCGTGGTGGGATCCAGGGCTGACAATGCTGGTCGTCGCGATCTGAACGTCTGTCTGTCGGTCAGAAGCTCAAGGCGTGCTTCGACCCTTTGCTGACGTGCGCATCGTAGCTGTACAACCGTGACGAACTTCAGCGGCTGAAGCTAGGACCCATGCGCGACCCGATGCGAAACCTTGGAGCCTGGGGCGCGATCATTCTCGCTCCCGTGGGTGCCGGGATGCTATTCACCGCCTTCGGCCGCAAAGGCCAAACGTCACGACAGTGGGCCAAGGAAGCTGGCGTCGATCTCGCGACGTGGTGTGCATTGGGGGCCATTTTTCTCATTGGCGGCATTGCGCTTCTCGCCATCATCCGATGGTCCGACCGGAGATAGCGTGGAAGCCTAGTGCTGCAGGGGTTGGGCCGGCTACCGCAGCTCACCACCCCGAACAGACCCTCAGCACATCCGCGTTCCTCGCCTGCGAACGCCTTCTGTCGGTAGCGGTCGATCTCCATCATTCAGCCAGGAATGACGGGACTGTTTTGAACGGAGCCTACTGAGACGCCAGTTGGGTCATCAGCTGGTCGATCGAGGTCGGGGCCGCGATCTGCGGGTCCAGGCGGAAGTCGACGGTGCGCGCGCCGTTGGCCACGGCGTCCAGGGTCTTGTTCTCCGCGCCCATCAGCCGGCGATAGGTCCAGTAGCTGGCCATCACCTTCTCGACGTAGTTGCGGGTTTCCTGGAACGGCAGGCTCTCGATCAGCAACAGGGTGTCGCAGTCGCCGCCCAGCTGGGCCGCCGTCCTGTTGAGCGTGGCCGGACCGCCGTTGTAGGCCGCCACGGCGCGCAGGAGGTCGGGGCTCTTCACGCCCCGGTCCATCAACCAGGTGAAATAGTCCTGGCCGGCCCGCAGGTTGAAGGCGGGATCGAACAGCGGGGAGTTGTCGGCCCGCAGCTTGTCGTCGCCGACGACATCGGCGGCGGAGGCCGGGCGCACCTGCATCAGGCCCACGGCGCCGGCGTTGGACACCGCCAGCGGATCGAAGCGGCTCTCCTGGCGCACCAGGGCGTAGACCATGGCCTTGTCGATGGTGAAGCCGCCGACCGGATCCAGCGGGGGCAGGGGATAGTCCTCGCCGCCGACCCGGCGGACCGGGCGGCCGCCGTTCAGCGGCGCATTGGCGTTCAGGGCCAGGGCCAAGGCCGTCCAGTCGTCGCGCAGCGCCGGCGTCTCGGCCAGGGAGAGGCCGGCGCGCAGCTCCATCCCGGCCTCGCGCCAGCGCCCGATCTGGGCCAGGGCCGTGGCGCGGCGGGCGCGAGGATCGGAGGTCACCAGCCGGTCCAGCGAGGCGCTGTCGGGACCGACATAGTTGGCGCGGGTTAACAGGGAGGCGATGGGATCGTAGGTCTCCTCCACGGCCGCCGGAACGCCGGCCAGGGCCAACTGGCGGACGGCGATCATGCCGTAGAAGGTGTGGGGCGAGCGGGCGGCGTCCCGCAGCAGGGCCTGGGCCTCGCGGCCATGGCCGGCCTGGCTGGCCGCGCGGGCGGCCCAGAAGGCGCCAGCGGCGCGCAGCCATTCATCCTCGTGCTGGTCGCGGGCGACCTGTTCGAAATAGGCCTGGGCCTGGGGAAGGTCGCTCAGGCGATAGGCCGCCAGACCCGCGATCCAGCGCTCGCCGCCGGCCACGGCCAGGGCCAGCGCCTTTTGGACATCGCCGGAATAATAGGCTTCGCGCGCGGCGCGACCTTTGTCGGCGGGTGGCGGACCGTCTTCATTGGCCACGAACAGCGCCGGCGCCGGCGGCGCGGCGGCGCGTTTGCTAGCCGGCTTGCGCTTGATGGCCAGGGCGTAGACGCGGTCGGCGCCGGCCTCTTCGCCGTAGCGTTTCAACCAGTCCGTCAGCTCGTCGTAGCGGGCCGAATAGAGGCTGGGATGCATGACCTTGGCGAAGGCCAGGCGTCCGGCCAGGCTTTGGTCGCGCGCATTGGCGAAGGCGGCCTTGGCCGCGTCGAAGTCACCGCGGTCGGTCGCCGCGAAAGCGGCGCGATAGGCGCGAACATCTTCCGGGGACAAGGGATCGAGAGCGCCCGCACGCGCGAAACCCTGCGCGCTCGCGAGAGCGCACAGGAAGAGGGCCGAAAGCACGGCCAGAGTGCGAGACCAAAGCTGCAAAAGCGATCCGCGCCGCCCCCGCGGGCGCGTCCCCAATTCACCTAGTGGGCGAACTTCTAATGCGGGCGGTCCGGACGATCAAGTCGTTCGGTCAGGGTCAAAAGGTCCTGCCAGGCCTTCTTCTTCTGCGCGGGCGTGCGCAGCAGGAAGGCCGGGTGCAGGGTCGGCATGGCCGGCAGCTCGATCGAACCGTCGTCCGAGATCCATTCAAACCAGCGACCGCGCATCGACAGGATGCCCTCCTCGCGCTTCAGGATCGACTTGGCCGAAGCGCCGCCGGCCAGCATCAGCATCTTGGGCTTCACCAGGGCGATGGCGCGCTCGACGAAGGGCGCGCAGGTCGCCTGCTCCTGCGGCGTTGGCGTGCGGTTGCCGGGCGGGCGCCAGAAGACGGTGTTGGTGATGAAGACGCGGCCTTCCAGGCCCGCCGCCTTCAGCATGCGGTCCAGCAGCTTGCCGGCCCGACCGACGAACGGTTGGCCCTGCGCGTCCTCGTCCGCGCCGGGGCCTTCGCCGATGATCATCAGGGGCGCGTCGCCGACGCCCCGCGAGAACACGGCCTGCTTGGCGCCTTGCGTCTTCAGCGGACAGCCGTCGAAGGCGGCGATGGCGGCGGCCAGGCTTTCCAGGTCGTGGCAGGCGGCCGCGGCGGCCTTGGCCATGGCGACGGCCGAGCCGACGTCCGGACCGCGAGTCGCCGCCGGGCGGGCGATCGGAACCGGCGCGGGCGGTGGCTGGCTCTTGGCGCGCAGCATCGCCGCGCCCTCGGCCAGGCGGTCGATCGGAGCGTCCGCGTACGAAGCCTCGACGCCCGCGTCGGCCCAGAAGGCCAGCAGGCTTTCGACGGCGCGTTGATCGACGGCGAGGCTCATGAGACGGTCTTAGCGCGGAATGTCGTCCTTCTCCACGCTGCGTCGCAGCAAAAAAGCGAGATCAGACGCTTGACCGCCACTGCGTCACGTTCGGATAAGCTGTGATTCAAACAGTCATAAGACGGGCGCCGTGGAAGGCGACCGTTGGGCCCCGGGAGACCCCATGAGCGAAGACCTCGAACGCGAGTCGATGGAATACGACGTCGTCATCGTCGGCGGCGGTCCCGCGGGCCTCTCGGCGGCGATCCGCCTGAAGCAGCTGGCCGCCAAGGCCGGGACCGAGATTTCGGTGGCCCTGCTGGAAAAGGGCTCTGAAGTCGGCGCCCACATCCTGTCGGGCGCGGTGATCGATCCCAAGGGCCTGGCCGAGCTGTTCCCGGACTGGAAGGAGCTAGGCGCGCCGCTGGAGACGCCGGTCACCAAGGACCGCTTCAAGCTGCTGGGTCCGCAGGGCGAGCTCAGCCTGCCGATGTTCGCCATGCCGCCGTTCATGCACAACCACGGCTGCTACATCGCCTCGCTGGGCAACCTGACCCGCTGGCTGGCCGGCAAGGCCGAGGAACTGGGCGTCGAGATCTATCCGGGCTTCGCGGCTTCCGACCTGGTCTGGAACGCGGACGGTTCGGTCAAGGGCGTCGTGGTCGGCGTCGTCGGCATCGCCAAGGACGGCCACCACAAGCCGGATTTCCAGCCGGGCATGGAGCTGCACGGCAAGTATGTGTTCATCGCCGAGGGCGTGCGCGGCTCGCTGGCCAAGCAGCTGATCGCCAAGTTCAAGCTGGACGAGGGCAAGTCGCCCCAGAAGTACGGCATCGGCATCAAGGAGCTGTGGCAGGTCCCGCCCGAGCAGCACCAGCCGGGCCTGGCCGAGCATACGACGGGCTGGCCGCTGGATAACCAGACCGGCGGCGGCAGCTTCATGTACCACTTCGGGGACAACTACGTGTCCATCGGCTACGTCGTGCACCTGAACTACAAGAACCCCTGGCTCTCCCCATTCGACGAGTTCCAGCGTTTCAAGCAGCACCCGGCCATCCGTCCCCACCTGGAAGGCGGCAAGCGCATCGCCTATGGCGCGCGGGCCATCACCGAGGGCGGCTACCAGTCGGTGCCGAAGCTGACCTTCCCAGGGGGGGCGCTGATCGGCTGCTCGGCCGGCTTCGTCAACGTGCCGCGCATCAAGGGCAGCCACAACGCGGTCAAGACCGGCATGATGGCCGCCGAGGCCGCCTATGAGGCCGTCCAGGCCGGCCGGACCAGCGACGAGCTGACCGCCTACCAGACCGCCTACGACACCTCGTGGGTGGCCAAGGAGCTGAAGGTCGTCCGCAACGCCAAGCCGATGCTGGGCAAGTTCGGCACCGCCCTGGGCGGCGCGGTCAGCATGTTCGACATGTGGTGCACGCACCTGTTCGGCGGCTTCTCGTTCTTCGGCACCATGAAGCACGAGAAGACCGACGCGGCCTCGACTGGCCTGGCCAAGGACTTCCAGCCGATCGTCTATCCCAAGCCCGACGGCGTGATCAGCTTCGACAAGCTGTCCAGCGTGTTCCTGTCGGCCACCAACCACGAGGAAGACCAACCGGCCCACCTGAAGCTGAAGGACCCGTCGATCCCGATCGCGGTCAACCTGCCCAAGTACGGCGAGCCGGCGCGTCTCTACTGCCCGGCCGGGGTCTACGAGGTGCTCTACAACGAGCAGGGCCAGGATCCGCGCTTCCAGATCAACGCCCAGAACTGCGTCCACTGCAAAACCTGCGATATCAAGGACCCGTCGCAGAACATCGTCTGGACCACGCCGGAAGGCGGCGGCGGACCGAACTATCCGAACATGTAGGGATGCATGTGGAGATGAGAGCCTCCCGGCCGCTGCCGGGAGGCTTTTTCTTGCGGACCAAGGGGAAACCGCCGAGGGTGGCCGGATGACGCGTATCCAAGTCCTCCTCGCCTGTGTTTCGGTTTCCGCCCTGGCCGCCTGTTCGACCGCGCCCAGCCAGATCACGATGCGCGGGCCGGTCAACGCCAGTTCGGCGATGTTCGACACCCGCACATCCTACGGCCAGTTCCTGGCCGGCCAGGCGGCTCTGCGCGACGGCAAGTCTAAGGAGGCCGCCGGCTATTTCGGCACGGCCGCCGTGCTGGGCGACGATCCGGGCCTGATCCAGGAGCGCTCGTTCACCGCTTTGCTGTTGGCCGGCGAGATCAGCCGCGCCGCCGCCGCCGCGCCGACCGATCCGGATGCGACCGAAGCGGTCAAGCGCCTGGGCGTGCTGACCCGCGTCGTCGAGTCCATCGCGATCGGCAAGGGCAAGGACGCCCAGGCCCTGCTGAAGGCCGAGCCGCCCGGCTTCCCGCACCAGCAGGCCGCCGCGCTGCTGGCGCCCTGGGCCGCTGCCGCCGCCGGGGACCGCGAGGGCGCGATCGTCCAGCCAACCCTGCGCAACGACAAGCTGGTCCAGTTCTTCGGCCAGCAGGGCCAGGCGCGCCTGTTCGAGCGGGCCAAGCGCTATGACGAGGCCGAGACCGACTACAAGGCCCTGACCGCCAGCGCCGCGACGGCCAGCATCTTCACCCTGGACTACGGCGGCTTCCTGGAGCGTCGCAAGCGCCACGCTGACGCCGTGGCGCTGTACGACACGGCCTTGCGGGCCGCGCCTGCCGACCAGGGCCTGCTGAAGGCCCGAGCCCGGGCCGCCGCCAAGGGCGCGCCGCCGCCGCTGCCGACCGTCCGCCAGGGGGCGGCCGAGGGCCTGGTGGCCTGCGCCGCGACCTTCGCCGGCGAGCGCCAGACCCAGTTCGCCCTGGCCTATCTGCGCCTGGCCCTGCGCCTGGATCCGGCCCGCGACGAGGCCTGGGTGCTGGTCGGTGACTTGCTGAACCAGAACCAGGACCCGCAGGGCGCCATCGAGGCCTATGCGCATGTCGCGCCGGGCTCGCCGCACTACGCTTCGGCCCAGAGCAAGACGGCCTGGGCGTGGAACGACATCGGCGACAAGGCCAAGGCGCTGGAGGTGGCGCGCGCCACCGCGATCGCCGTTCCGAACGATCGCGACGCCGCCGTGGCCCTGGCCGACCTGCTGCGCGCGGGCGGGCAGTGGAACGAGTCCGTGGCCGTGCTGGACCCGATCATCGCGCGCGAGAGCGCCTCGCCCGACTGGCGGCTGCTGTATCTGCGCGCCGTGGCGCTGGAACAGGCCAAGCGCTGGCCCGAGGCCGAGCGTGACCTGCAGGCGGCGCTGAAGATCAATCCGGACGAGCCCGAGCTGCTGAACTTCCTGGGCTACAGCTGGATCGACCGCAACGAGCACCTGGCCGATGCGATGGGCATGGTCCAGAAGGCCGTCGCCGCCCGCCCGCAGTCGGGCGCCATGCTCGACTCGCTGGGCTGGGCCTATTACCGCCTGGGCGACTACAAGACCGCCGTCGAGAAGCTGGAGGCGGCCGTCGAGATGGAGCCGGGCGATCCGGACGTGAACGGCCATCTGGGCGACGCCTACTGGAAGGTGGGTCGCGCCACCGAGGCCCGCTTCCAGTGGCAGCGGGTGCTGAGCCTGGAGCCCGACGACAAGCAGAAGGCCGAGGCCGAGGCCAAGCTGAAGGATGGCCTGGGCGTGATGGGGGCGGCGACCAAGTCGACGGTGGCGCACAACTGAGCTATCGGCGTTGATCCGTCGTCCCAGCTGAGTCCGAGAGATCATGCGGCTGCCCCTCGCCACCCTGGCCGCTTTCGCACCCGCCAAGGTCAATCTGTTCCTGCACGTGGGCGGGCCGGACGCCGAGGGCTATCACCCGATCGCCAGCCTGATGGTGTTCGCCGACGTCGGCGACCAGATCGCGATCCAGCCTAACGACGCGCCGGCCTTCGAGACGTGCGGGCCGTTCGGGGCCGCAATCCCGGTCGACGGCGACAATCTGGTGGTTCGCGCGGCCAGGGCCTTTCACGTCAAGTTGGCCGGGCCGGTCCCACCATACCGCCTGATCCTGGACAAGCGCCTGCCGATCGCGGCGGGCCTGGGCGGCGGCTCCAGCGACGCCGGCGCGGCCCTCAAGCTGCTGCGCGACGCCCTGGCCCCCGAGCTCTCCGACGACGACCTGGAGCCGCTGGCCGCCAGTTTGGGCGCGGACGGCGCGGCCTGCCTGCGGGCCACGGCCCTGATGGCCGAGGGGCGAGGGGAGATCCTGTCGTCAGCGCCGAAGCTGCCCGACCTGAACGCCGTGCTGGTCAATCCCGGCGCGCCGTCGCCCACGGGCGCGGTCTATCGCGCCTATGACGCGGCCGTGCATCCGGACGGGGCCGAGCGGCCGTTCCTGCCCGCCGATCTGGAGAGCGCCGAGGAGCTCGCCGCCTGGTTGGCCGTCGCCACGCGCAACGATCTTGAAGCCCCCGCCGTCGCCCTGGAGCCCCGCATCGGCGAGGTGCTGGACGTTCTGCGCGAGGAGCCCGAAAGTCTGCTGGTCCGCATGTCGGGCTCGGGGGCGACCTGCTTCGCCCTCTGCGCCGGCGACATCGAGGCCGAGACCCTGGCCGAGCGCCTGCAGGCGATACGGCCGGACTGGTGGGTGCGGCGCTGCCGCCTGAGCTGAGGAGCTACGAATGAAGCGCCGTGACGTTCTCGCCGCCCTTGGTGGGCTGGCCGCCGCGCCGGGCGTCGCCTCAGCCCAGGTGCTGAACCTGCCGCCGACGCCGATCGTGCCCGGACCGGGCGACGTCCTGGTCAGCCTGGACACCAGCCTGGGCGCGATCATCATCGCCCTGAAGGCCAGGCAGGCCCCGCTGACCACGGCCAACTTCCTGCAGTATGTCGATCAGAAGCTCTACGACGGCGCCAGCTTCTGGCGCGCGGCCAAGGCCCCCAGTTCGGTCGACTACGGCCTGATCGAGGGCGGCTTGCAAGGTGATCCCACGAAGGTGCTCAAGCCCGTGGCCCACGAGCCGACGACCCAGACGGGCCTGCGCCATGTCGACGGCACGGTGTCGCTGGCCCGCAAGGCGCCGGGCACGGGCGACAGCGACTTCTTCGTCTGCGTGGGCGAGGCGCCGTACCTGGACGCCAATCCGGCCGCCAATCCCGCCGATGGGGGCGACAACCTGGGCTTCGCCGCCTTCGGTCAGGTGATCAAGGGCATGGAGATCGTCCGCAAGATCCTGAACCTGCCCACGCCCGGCGAGGCGACCAATCCGGTGATGAAGGGACAGATGCTGCTGCCCGTCGTGCCGATCACGACGGCGCGGCGGATCTAGATCCGGCCGACGCGACGGATCAGTTCGGCCAGATCGGGCGGGAAGATCGCCTCATTGCTCGCGGCGATCTCGTCGGCGGTCCACCAGCGGATGGCGCACATCACCTGGCGCTCGGCCTCGTCCAGCCCGATGAGCCGCGGCGCGGACGCCTCGCAACGGGCCAGGAAAAAGATGTCGGTGTTCTCCAGCGGCGCGCCCTCGTGCTCGAAGACCGCGCGGGCCTCGTGGATTGGACCGGTCAGCACGAGGTCGAGCCCGAGCTCTTCCAATAGTTCGCGCCGCGCCGCCGTGAGTGGATCCTCATCTGCCTCCAGCCCGCCGCCGGGCGTCGCCCAGAATGTGAAGCCGCCGTTCCGTCTTGTGATCTCGAAACGGATCAATAGCGCTCGGTCGTTCTCGTCGAGCAGCACGACCCGCGCGGCGCGTTGCTTTCGCAAGGGGGCGGCGGGATCCATGGCGGGACCATGGAGCTGCTCTCGAAAGCCGGCAAGGAGAGTCGCAAAGAGAAAGGGCGCGGAGATCGCTCTCCGCGCCCTTCGGCCTTGGGTGAAGCGCTACGCCAGCCTTAGCTGTGGTAGGCGCGTTCGCCGTGTTCCGAGATGTCCAGGCCTTCTTCCTCGGCTTCCGGCGACGCCTTCAGGCCGATGATCAGCTTGATCACGAAGAACACGATCAGCGAGGCGACCAGCGACCAGACGACCGTGACGCAGACGCCCTTCAGCTGGGCCAGCACTTGCGTACCCAGGTTGTAGACGGCGTTGTCGCAGGTCGAGATGTCGCCGTCCTTGGCGCAGCTCGTGTAGTCGACGATGCCGGCGCCGCCCCAGGCGGGGTTGACCAGCAGGCCGGTGCCGATGGCGCCGACGATGCCGCCGATGCCGTGGATGCCGAAGGCGTCCAGGCTGTCGTCGTATTTGAAGGCGTTCTTCACGACCGAGCAGAAGAAGATGCAGATCGGCGAGACGACCAGGCCCAGGATCACCGAGCCCATCGGACCGGCGAAACCGGCGGCCGGGGTGACGGCGACCAGGCCGGCGACGATGCCCGAGGCCAGGCCCAGGGCCGACGGCTTACCGCGGGTGGCCCATTCGACGATGATCCACGACAGGCCGGCGGCGGCGGTGGCGACGAAGGTGTTGATCATGGCCAGCGAGGCGTAGCCGTTCGATTCCAGGTTCGAGCCGGCGTTGAAGCCGAACCAGCCCACCCACAGCAGACCGGCGCCGACGAGGGTCAGGGTCAGCGAGTGCGGGGGCATCGGCTCCTTGCCGAAGCCTTGGCGCTTGCCCAGGACCAGGGCGCCGACCAGGGCCGCGATACCCGCATTGATGTGGACGACGGTGCCACCGGCGAAGTCCAGGGCGCCGAAGCCCCAGATCAGGCCCGACTTGACGGCCGCGGTCGGCGCCGTGGCGATCGCGTCGGGACCCGGCCACCACCAGACCATGTGGGCCATCGGATAGTACGACAGCAGCGGCCACAGGACGGCGAAGGCGACGATGGCGGCGAACTTCATGCGCTCGACCAGCGAACCGACCACCAGGGCGGCGGTGATGGCCGCGAAGGTCGACTGGAACGAGACGAAGGTGAACTCGGGGATCACCACGCCGGTCGAGAACGTCGCGACGTTGCTGGCCGGGGTCACGTCCTTCAGGAACAGACGGCTGAAGCCGCCGACGAAGGTGTCGAGGCCGCCGCCGTCGGTGAAGGCGAAGCTGTAGCCCCATAGCACCCAGGCGACAAAGCCGATCAGGGCGACGGTCGAGACCTGCATCATGACCGACAGCATGTTCTTGGCGCGTACCAGGCCGCCGTAGAACAGGGCCAGGCCCGGCAGGATCATCAGCAGGACCAGCAGCGAGGAGGTCAGCATCCACGCGTTGTCGCCCTTGTCGTTCTTGTCGACGATGGCGGGCGCCGGAGCGGCGGCGGGCGCGGGCGCGGGCGTGGCGGCCGGAGCCGGCGCGGCCTCGGCGGGCGCGGCAGCGGCGGCGGCCGGGGCGGGCGCGGCTTCCTGAGCGAAGGCGGTCGCTCCCAGCGGAGCCCCCGCGATGGTCGCGGCGAGCAAGAGCCCGGCCAGCGGTTTAAAGGTGAGTTTCATCGTCGGTATCCCCTTTTCCCGATGCGTTACAGAGCGGCCGAACCGGTTTCGCCGGTGCGGATGCGGACGGCTTCCTCGACATTGAGGACGAAGATCTTGCCGTCACCGATCTTGCCGGTGGCCGCGGCGGCCTTGACCGCCTCGACGGCCTTGGCGGCGGACGCATCGTCCACGACCGCTTCGAGCTTCACTTTGGGCACGAAATTCACCTGGTACTCGGCGCCCCGGTAGATCTCGGTCTGGCCCTTCTGGCGTCCGTAGCCCTTCACTTCCGACACCGTCAGACCTTCGACGCCGGCGGCGACGAGCGCTTCGCGCACCTCGTCCAGCTTGAAGGGTTTGACGACCGCTATGATCAGTTTCATCCGCCTTGCTCCGACCCGCTGCGCGCGGGCTTGCTTTGCTTGGTTGGTCGAAAGCGAAACCCGCCCCCGATGTGATCACCGCCGACGCCGCCATCACGCGCTGCATCGTTTCCCCGGCGCGGCCACGCTATCGGCGACGGTTCCATGACGGGCCCCGGGTGCAAGGTTTTGGAAACGAAATAGGCAAGGCGCCTAAAAAGCGTGCGCTCGGCGCTTCGATTGCGTCAGAAACCGGCGATTTTGACCCACGGGACGGTAGTGGCGCGCTGGGGGGACCTTGTCTTAGGCTGCGGGAATCCTATCGCCCCGCTTCGGAGCCAACCCAATGCCGCCCCTCGTCATGAAGATCGCGCCCTGGGCGCTGCTGGTGATGTCCAACGTCTTCATGACCTTCGCCTGGTACGGTCACTTGAAGGGCAAGCCGATGGCGCTGCCGGTGGCGATCCTGTCCAGCTGGTTGATCGCGCTTCCCGAGTACATGCTGGCCGTTCCGGCCAATCGCATCGGCCACAACATATATTCGACAGCCGAGTTGAAGGTCGGGCAGGAGATGATCACCTTGCTGGTCTTCACCCTGTTCTCGTATTTCTACCTCGGCGAGGCGATCAAGCTGTCGACCATCGCTGGGTTCGCGCTGATCGTCTCCGGCGTCGCGGTCGTCTTCTATTTTCGGTGAAGCTTATCCATGATCACGAGCCTGTGATCATGGAACCGACTCCCCGGTCCGGGCGTACACCGCTCGAACCGAGAGGAACTCAACCATGACCACTCATCGTCTTCTGACCGCCGCCGCCGCCATCGCGCTGCTGGCCGGCGCCGCCCACGCTCAAACGTCCAGCCCGGCCGCCGCTCCGGCGCCCGCCGCGCAGGCGCCGGCCGCCGCTTCGCCCGTCGTGGCCAAGGGCGACCTGATCGACACCGCCACGGCCTCGGGCCAGTTCACGACCTTCCTGAAAGCCGTTTCGGCCGTGAACCTCACCAGCGTCCTGAAGACCAATCAGAACCTGACCCTGTTCGCCCCGACCGACGCGGCCTTCGCGGCCCTGCCGGCCGGCGAGCTGGACAAGCTGATGCTGCCCGAGAACGGGCCGCTTCTGCAGAAGGTGCTGACCTATCACCTGATCAACGCCAAGGTGGACTCGACCAAGATCAAGGGCGCCAAGGGTGAGGTGAAGAGCGTCGAGGGCTCGCCCCTGCTGCTGGACGGCAGCGGCGCCCAGCCCAAGGTCGACGACGCCAACATCCTGCAGACCGACGTGATCGCCACGAACGGCGTGCTGCATGTGGTCGACAAGGTCCTGCTGCCTAAGGACGTGCCGGGCCTGCAGGCCTCGGCCGCGCCGGCGGCGACCGATGCGGGCGCGACCATGAACGTGGCGGCCAACGAGCAGATGGCTCCGGCCGCCCCGGCCGACCAGACCATGCCGGCCGATTCCAGCACGCCGTCGGCCCAGACGACCACGGCCGCGCCGGCTGCCGCGACCGACATGGCCGCCGATCCGGCCGCCGCCCCGGCCGCCCCGGCCGCTGGCGTCGACAGCTCGGGCGTGGTTCCGGTGTCGTCGCAATCGCCTGACGCCCAGGCCTCGCTGAAGGCCGGCGACGCGAATGTCGTCTCCAACGGCCCGGTCGCCGACACCAAGGCCAACCGCGCCAAGTATGGCGCGCCGATGTCGAACGCGGGCAAGCGCACCACGCCCAAGGGCAACTAAGCCTTCCAAGGCTTTCCTGTTGGGCGCGCGTCGGGCGGCGAAACCGCTTACACTTTCGCCTGACGCGCTCCGGACATCGCTTGAAGCAGCAGTCGGCGGGCCTTATGGTCCGCCGACTTTTTTCTAGGCCTGCTTCGATTGATGTCGCGCGAAAAACCCAAGTCCTTCCAAAGCCTGATCCTGACGCTCCATGACTATTGGAGCCGGCAGGGTTGCATCATCCTGCAACCGCATGACGTGGAAGTGGGGGCGGGGACCCTGCACCCGGCCACGGTGCTGCGCGCCCTAGGCCCCAAGCCCTGGAACGCGGCCTATGTGCAGCCCTCGCGCCGTCCGGGCGACGGCCGCTATGGCGAGAACCCCAACCGCCTGCAGCACTATTACCAGTATCAGGTGATCCTGAAGCCGAACCCCGAGAACATGCAGGACCTGTACCTGGGTTCGCTGGAAGCGATCGGCCTGGACCTGCGCACCCACGACATCCGCTTCGTCGAGGACGACTGGGAGAACCCGACCGTCGGCGCCTGGGGCCTGGGCTGGGAAGTCTGGTGCGACGGCATGGAAGTCAGCCAGTACACCTACTTCCAGCAGGTGGGCGGCCTGGACGTCTCGCCGGTGGCCGGCGAGCTGACCTACGGCCTGGAACGTCTGGCCATGTACGTGTTCGGCGTCGACAACGTCTACGACCTGCCGTTCAACGACCCGGACTCGCCGCTGGGCGCCACGACCTATGGCGACGTGTTCCTGGAGAACGAGCGCCAGCAGTCGGAAGCCAACTTTCACGGCTACGACGTCGCGGTGCTCAAGCAGCAGTTCGAGCAGATGGAAGAGCAGGTCCCGCTGATGCTGGCCCGCTCGTACCAGGACAAGGCCCTGGTGCTGCCCGCCTACGACATGGTCCTGAAAGCCAGCCACCTCTTCAACCTGATGAACGCCCGCGGCGCGATCGCCGTCGCCGAGCGCGCCAGCTACATCGGCCGCATCCGCGACCTCTGTAAGATGTGCGCCAGCGCCTGGGTCGAGCAGCAGGAAGCCGCGTAAGTTAGATGCCCCAACTTCTCCTCGAACTGTTCTCGGAAGAGATCCCCGCTCGCATGCAGGCCCAGGCCGCCAAGGACCTGGAGCGCATGGCGCGCGAGCACCTGGCCGCCGCCGGCTTCCTGCCCGAGGCCCTGAAGACCTTCGCCGGCCCGCGCCGCCTGACGCTGGTGGCCGAAGGCCTGCCGCTGGCCCAGCCCGACCGCAAGGAAGAGCTGAAGGGCCCGCGCGTCGGCGCCCCGCCGCAAGCCATGGAAGGCTTCCTGCGCAAGGCCGGCCTGACCCAGGACCAACTGGTCGAGCGCGACGGCGTCTACATGGCCTTCATCGAGAAGAAGGGCCGTCCGACGCCGGAGATCGTCGCCGAGATGGTCGAGGCCATCGTCCGCGGATTCCCGTGGCCCAAGTCGATGATCTGGGGGACCAAGAAGCTGCGCTGGGTGCGTCCGCTGAAGCGGATCCTGTGCGTGCTGGACCGCGAGGTCGTGCCGTTCGCCATCGAGGGCATCCCGAGCGGCGACGTCACCGAAGGCCACCGCTTCATGGGCGAGGCCAAGCCGTTCACGGCCAAGGACTTCGACGAGTATGTCGCGGGCCTGGAAGCCCACTTCGTCGTGCTCGACGTCGAGGAGCGCAAGGAACGCATCCTCGAGGGCTGCAAGACCCTGTGCTTCGCGCGTCACCTGGAATTGGTCGAGGACCAGGGCCTGCTGGACGAAGTCGCCGGCCTGGCCGAATGGCCGACCCCGGTGCTGGGCGACATGGATCCGGTGTTCCTCAGCCTGCCGCCCGAAGTGATCCGCACCTCGATGCGCACGCACCAGAAGTACTTCGCCGTCCGCAAGGCCGGCGAAGAGGGCCTGGCCCCGCACTTCATCACCATCGCCAACATCCAGGCGGCCGACGGCGGCGCGGTCATCGCGGCGGGCAACGCCAAGGTACTGTCCTCGCGCCTGTCCGACGCCCGCTTCTTCTGGGACGAGGACGTCAAGGTCGGGTTCGAGCCGTGGCTTGAGAAACTGAACGGCGTCACCTTCCACGCCAAGCTCGGGACGATGGCCCAGCGCGTCGAGCGCATCGTCGCCCTGGCGGCCGAGATCGCCCCGCTGGTCGGCGCCGATGTCGCCAAGGCGAAGGAAGCCGCGCGCCTGGCCAAGGCAGACCTGGCCTCGCAGATGGTCGGCGAGTTCCCGGAGCTGCAAGGGATCATGGGCGGCTACTACGCCCGGACGTTCGGTCTGGATCACGAGATCGCCGACGCCGTCCGCGATCACTACAAGCCGCAGGGCCCTTCGGATGCGGTGCCGACCGCGCCGGTCAGCGTGGCGGTGGCGTTGGCGGACAAGCTGGACACGCTGGTCGGCTTCTTTGCGATCGACGAGAAGCCGACGGGCTCGAAGGATCCCTACGCCCTGCGCCGGGCGGCGTTGGGCGTGATCCGGATCATCCTGGAGAACGGCCTGCGCCTGTCGCTGGCCAAGTTCGGCAAGGACGACCTGATCGCCTTCTTCGCCGACCGCCTGAAGGTCACTCTGCGTGACCAGGGCAAGCGCCACGACCTCGTCGACGCGGTCTTCGCCCTGGGCGACGACGACCTGGCGCGGATCGTCGCGCGGGTCGAGGCGCTGGACGGCTTCCTGAAGACCGACGACGGCAAGAACCTGCTGGCCGGCTACAAGCGCGCCTCCAACATCCTCAAGGCCGAGGAGAAGAAGGGCGCCCTGCCGACAGGCGAGATGCAGGCGCCGACCGCCGACAGCGACGCCGAGGTGGGTCTCTACAACGCGCTGCGCCTGCTGGATAAGCCGCTGAAGGACGCCCTGGCGAAGGAAGACTTCACCGGCGCCATGACCCAGCTGGCCGAGCTGCGCGGCCCGGTCGACGCCTATCTGGACGGCGTCTTCGTCAACGAGCCCGAGCACCGCGACAACCGCCTCAAGACCCTGGCGGCGGTCCGGGATGCGATGGGGCAGGTGGCGGACTTCGGGTTGATCGGGGGGTAACCCCAATCCGATTTCCCCGGCGAAAGCCGGGGCCCCGGCTTTCGCCGGGGAGGCGGGATCAGGTTAGGCCACCGCCGCGTCGAACTCGGCCTTCCAGTCGGCGAACTGGGCTCGGTCGTCCTGGTCCCACGGGTGAAAGCCGGGGCGGTACCAGGCGAAATAGGTCTTCCAGCCGCGGCGGAAGATCCCCGGATTTTCCCAGACGTACCGCGTCACCGCCTTCAGCGCCGCCTTGGGCTCGTAGCCGTCGGCCTCCAGCAGGCGGGCGGCGTAGCGGGTGATGTTGCGGGTGAACATAAAGGTCACGAACGCCATCGCCCGGCAGCGCATGCGGTAGCGGCGCAGCGGCGACCAGTCCTTGGTCGCTTCCAGGAAGACGTCGTAGGCCACGGCCTTGTGCTCGGTCTCCTCCATGGCGTGCCAGCGCCACAGCTGCTCGACGCCGGCCGGGGCCTCGTCGAACAGGTCGCGATGGCGGGCGTGCATCTCGGCCATCATGGCCGTGAAGTGCTCCAGCGAGATCGTCGACAGCAGCATGGCCATCTTGCCCCGCTCGCGGGCCAGCTTCACGCGGGCGCGGACCATCTCCTCGACCTCGGCGACCGGATAGCGTTCGCGGTCGATCAGGCTGTTCAGCTGGTGATGCTCGCGCGAGTGGATCGCCTCCTGGGCGATGAAGCCCTTGGCGTCCTCCAGCAGCTTGCCGGTCAGCAGGTGGCGGTAGTTCTTGACCGCGTCCATGAACAGCCGCTCGCCATCGGGGAAGGTCAGGGACAGGGCGTTGAACACCGCCGTGCCGACCGGGTCTCCGCCCAGCCAGTGGCCCTCGCGCACCGCCGCTAGGTCGAAACGGATGTCGCGCGGCGCGACGTGGAGGTCGCCGGGCGTGGTCTTTGTGTCGATCATGGCGTTCTGCGCTCCGCCGGTTTAGGGCTTGGTCAGCCTCTGTTGGGCGTAAAGTGAGTTATACTGACAAAAATGTCAATAGAGCCTTCCGCTCCTCCGAAGACCCGTGTCCGCCGCACGCCCGAAGCCGCGCGCGAGAACATCCTGGCCGCCGCCGAGGCGCTGCTGGTCGAGCACGGCCCACAGGCCATCAAGCTGGCCGACGTCGCCAAGGCCGCCGGGGTGGTCCACGCCAATGTCATCCATCACTTCGGCTCGATCTCGGGGGTCGAGACGGCGCTGATGGAGCGGATGATCCGTCAGCTGGCCGACAAGATCATCGCCGGCTTCAACGCCGAGGGAGCCGCGCCGGGTTTCGGGGCCCAGGCCCTGTTCGACGCCTTCCAGGCCAAGGGCGCGGCGCGGCTGGCCGCCTGGCTGGAGCTGACCGGCGAGGGGCGGCGGATGACCCTGGTCCGGGCGGTGGTCGACGAAGTGGTTCAGACCCGCCTGGCCCAGAACGTCGGCGTCGACCGCGACACGATCGTCGACTTCATCCTGGTCAACATCGTGCTGGCGATCGGCGTGGGCCTGTTTGGCCCGACGCTGAGCGAACTGCTGGGCCGTCCGCCCGAGCGGGCGCGCGAACTGGCGCTGGAGATGGTCCAGGGGCGGATCACCGCCTTGGGCGCGAAGGGCTAGGCGCGCGCCAGCAAGGCCGGCAGCACCTTGTCGGTCAGCAGCGGGGCCAGGCGCAGGTCGCCCGGCGCGGCCGGGTCGATCCAGGCCAGTTCCTCGATCTCGGCCCGCGCGGCGATGTCGCCCTCGACCGTGGCCAGATAGGTCGCCGACTGAACGGTGAACCCGGTCTCGTTGGCGGCCGGCGCGGCGTAGTTGCCCAGCAGCTCGGCGTGGACGAGGCGGCAGCCCAGCTCCTCATCCAGCTCGCGGGCCAGGGTGGCTAGGTCGTCCTCATCGCCGTCGCGCTTGCCGCCGGGCTTCATGAAGGTGGACGTGCCGCGCTTGCGGACCAGCAGCATGCGGCCGCCTTCGTCGCGGATCACGGCGGTGACGATGTCGAGGACGCGGGTCATCCCGGCAGGGTAGCCCCAGCCCTAGATTCGAGTCGCGACCTTACTTCTCGACCGCCGCCAGGATGTGCTCGGCCAGCAGTTTCTCCGAGATCGCGTGCGGCTGGCGGACGCTGAAGTTGGTCGTGGTGATCACGGCCACCAGGTCCAGGTCCGGCACGATCGCCACCTTCTGGCCGCCCGTGCCGCTCATCACCCAGGCCTTGTGGCCTTTGCCATCGGACCCTGGGAAGGTCTGCAGCCAGATCAGATAGCCGTAGTCGGTGTTCTCGCGGGCGTTGGCGTGCGGGGTGACCGAGGCCTTGATGAAGTCGGCCGGCAGGACCTGCTTGCCCTCCCACTGGCCGCCATTGGCGTAGAGCTGGCCCAGTTTCAGCAGGTCACGGCTGCGCAGGCCAAGGCCGCCGCCGCCCATGGCCAGGCCCCTGGGCGACATCTGCCACTTGGGCCCTTCGATGCCGAGCGGCTTGAACACGACGTCATCGGCGAAGGCGGGCAGGGGCTTCTTCACCGCGTTCTGGACGACCTGGCCCAGGGTCACGACCCCGGCCGTGCAGTAGCTGAAGCTGCGGCCGTACGGCGAGGCCTCGGGCCTGGGGCTCCAATCCGGGAAGCCGCGCACCGGAAGATCCAGGTAGAAGCCGACCCAGTCCTCGATCAGGTACATCCGCTCCTCGTTGCCGCGCGAGTACTGGTTGTCGTCGTCGCACTCGGCGATGGAGCTCATGGTCAAGAGGTCCTCGACCGTGACCTTGTCCTTGCGCGGGTCGGGATTGGCGGCGGGCGGGCGGTCCTTGAGGTAAGCCTTGATCGGGGCGTTCAGGCTGGGCAGCGCGCCGCGCGCCTGCGCCGCGCCAGCAAGCATGGCGGTGACGGTCTTGGTGACGGAGCGGGTGTTGCGGCGGGCCTCGGGGCCGTCCTTGTCGTAGTACCGTTCGAACACCAGCGCGCCGTGGCGAGCGACCAGGACGCTGGTGATCTGCTGGAACTGGCCCGCCTTGATGGCGGCGTCCATGGCCTCGAGCTTGGCGGCCGGCAGGCCCTCGGCGGCGGGCGCGGCGGTGGTCCAGTCGGCGGCTGTGGCCGTGAGCGGGGCCAGGACGAGAGCGGCGGCGAGCGCGAAGGCTTTCAAGGGGAACTCCACGGAAGACCTTCGGCGTCTAGGCCGCGCCACCGGCCTCGTCTTGGACGCTTGCAACAACCGGCCGGCGGCCGCACAGCCGCGCGAACTCGCCGGGCGTGACGCCATAGGCCTTCAGGAACTGGCGATTGAGGTGGCTCTGGTCGCAAAAGCCCGAGGCCAGGGCGATCTCGCCGATCGGGTCGCGGCCGCGCATCAGGAGGTCGGCGGCGCGCTCCAGCCGACGCGTGCGCAGGCGATCGCCGGGCGCCGCGCCCATCCAGCGGCGATAGCCGCGCGCCAGGTGGACCGGATGCACTCCGGCGACTTCGGCCAGGTCGGCGACGGTGATGGGCTGGTCGAAACGATCGGCCAGATAGGTCTCCGCGCGATCCAGCCAAGATGGACGCTTGTCGCCGTCGGCGGAAGGCGTCAGCGCCTGGGCGGCCAGTTCCAGGCTCAGGCCCTCTAGCGACAGTGTTTCCGCGTCTCGGGCCAGCAGCGAGCGGGTCAGGCGCAGGGCCGCGCGGCGGGCGACGGGACCAGTCAGCCGCAGCGCGTCGATCGCCGCCCCGCGTCCGGCGTCCGCCAAAGCGCGCCAGTCGGCGGGGGCGAAGCTGACGGCCAGGAAATAGCCGCCGCCATCGATGAAGCGGTCGCGATGCACAACGCCCGGCGGGTTGTAGACCAGCACCGGACCTTCGGTCTCGGGACCGGCGGCGGTGGTGATGTAGCGGCCGTGGGTCGCCAGCACGAAGTGGGCGTCGTCGTGGCTGTGCTCGTCGACGTGATCGGCGCGCTTGGTCGCTTGCAGATGCGCCAGGCGCACGCCCGGCAGCCGCCGCTCGACGGTGGGCGCGCCGTAGAACCGGCCTTGGCTGAAGGCGGTCCTCGGCGCGGCCATGCCTAGCCCAGCTTCTCGGCTGCCCAGGGGGCGAAGTAGGTGATGATCCCCGCCGCGCCGGCCCGCTTGAAGGCGGTCAGGCTTTCGAGGATGGCGCGATCGTGGTCGATCCAGCCGTTCTGGGCGGCGGCCATGATCATCGCGTACTCGCCCGACACCTGGAAGGCGTAGGTGGGCATGCGGAACTCGTCGACCAGGCGGCGGACGATGTCGAGATAGGGCATGCCCGGCTTGACCATGACCATGTCGGCGCCCTCGGCGATGTCCAGGGCGACCTCGCGGAGGGCTTCCTCGGTATTGGCCGGGTCCATCTGGTAGGTCTTCTTGTCCCCCTGGCCGCCGGCCAGCTTGGCCGAGCCGATGGCGTCGCGGTACGGGCCGTAGAAGGCCGAGGCGTATTTGGCCGCGTAGGACATGATCATCACGTCCTGGTGGCTGGCGCCTTCCAGCGCCGCGCGCAGCTTGCCGATGCGGCCGTCCATCATATCGGATGGAGCCAGGATGTCGGCGCCGGCCTCGGCCTGCATCAGGCCCTGTTCGATCAGGCGCTCGATGGTCGGATCGTTGAGGATCTTGCCGCCTTCGATCACCCCGTCGTGGCCGTGATCGGTGAACGGATCCAGCGCCACGTCGCACATGATCCCGACCTCGGGCGCGGCGTCCTTCATGGCCTTGACGGCGCGCGGGATCACGCCGTCCGGATCGGCGGCGATCGAGCCGGCGGCGTCCTTCCGCGACCCGTCAATGTGCGGGAAGATGGCGATGGCGGGTATGCCCAGGTCGCGGGCGCGGACGGCGGCCTTGGCGGCTTCCTTGACGCTCAGGCGCTCGACGCCCGGCATGGAGGCCACAGGGATCGTCCCTTCGCCCTCGTGCACCACCATCGACCAGATCAGGTCGGACGGCGTGACCTCGCTCTCGCGGACGAGGCGGCGGGTCCAGTCGGCCTGGCGAACGCGGCGCAGGCGGGTGTGGGGATAGGGGGCGAGGGGCGGAACGGTCATGGCGTTGATGTGGACCGCCCCGCCAGCCGAGGCAAGATCGCAGGGCCCTTAAGAGGCCTCACGCGTAGCGGAAGGCGGGGTCGTCCAGGTCAATCCGGGGAAAGATGTCCTTCTCGGTCCAATAGTCCTGGGTGTGTCGCCATTCCGGCTTGTCGCCGGCTTGAGGCAGCAGGTGCAGGCCGCGCAGCAGGTAGCCGGGGTTGAAGTCCTCCGGATCGATCCAGCCGCCCAGCGTCATGTCCTGATCCTCGGGGCGCAGGGCGACCTCGACCTGGCGGGCGCCTTTCCGCTCCATGTGCGCCAGGAGGCGGCAGACGAAGTCGCCGATCATGTCGGCCCGCAAGGTCCAGCTGGCCCGGAAATAGCCGAACACCCAGACCAGGTTCGGCAGGCCGGTGAACATCATGCCGCGATAGGTGACCGTCTTGGCGAAATCCAGCGGCGCCCCGTCGATCTCGAAGGCGATGTCGCCCAGCACGGCCAGGTCGAAGCCCGTGGCGGTGATGATGACGTCGGCGTCCAGCTTCTGGCCGGACTTGAGCAGGATGCCGGTCTCGGTGAAGCGCTCGATCTCGTCGGTGACCACCGAGGCCTTGCCCGCGGCGATGCCCTGGAACAGGTCGCCGTCGGGGACGAAGGCGATCCGCTGACGCCAGGGGCGGTAGCCGGGCGTGAAGTGTTTCTCCACCTGGTCGGCGGGCAGGAAGGCCTTCACGCCCTCCAGCAATTCGGCGGTCGCCGCCTCGGTGTCTTCCAGGCAGCGGCGGGTGAAGTCGTGCTGGTCGAACAGGGCCTTGCGGCGGACGATCTCGTGGATCCAGGTCTCGTCGACCTCCAGCTGGCGCAGGGTGTCGGCCAGGTCGTTGGCGTTGCGGCCGGGCACGAAATAGGTCGGCGAGCGCTGCAGCAGGGTGACGTGCGCGCAGTCGGCGGCGATGTTGGGGACCAGAGTCGCGGCCGTGGCGCCCGAGCCGATCACGACGACCCGCTTGCCCCTCAGGTCCAGGTCGTCGGGCCAGGTCTGCGGATGAAGGATCCGGCCCTTGTAGTCCGCCATGCCGGGCCAGTCGGGGGTGTAGCCCACCGAATGGCGATAGTAACCCTGGCACATCCACAGGAAGTTGGTGGTGTAGGTCTCGACGCCGTCGGGGCCGGCGACGTCCAGCGTCCAGAGCTTGTCCCGCGAGGACCAGCGGGCGGCCGTGATCCGGCGGCGATAGCAGATGTGAGGAGCCAGGTCGTTCTCGGCGATCACCTCGCCCATGTAGTCGAGGATCTCGGCGGCGGTGGCGATCGGCGGCCCGACCCAGGGCTTGAAGCGGTAGCCGAAGGTGTAGAGGTCGCTGTCCGAGCGGATGCCCGGATAGGTGTGGGTCAGCCAGGTGCCGCCAAAGCTCTCCAGCGCCTCGAGGACGACGAAGCGCGTCCCAGGCCGCTGGGTCGTCAGATGGTACGCCCCGCCGACGCCGGATATGCCCGCGCCCACGATGATGACGTCGAAGTGCTGCGTCGCCGCGCCTGGCGCGGTCTTGGGAAGCGTCGCCGCCTCGCTCATGCCGTTCCTCCCGTGCCGGCCGCCGCGCGGCCATGTCAAACCCGGCGCCTCTGCGGGCGCCTAGGTTATCGCTGTACACTTAGAGGTTGGCGCGTCGTTTGCGCTGGATCAAGCCGGGACGACGCGAAGGCGCGATTTAGGGGGCGGCGCGCGAGGCCAGCAGGGAGGGACCCTCGAGACGGGTCCACAGCTGCGACTTGCACAGGAAGTTGCCGAGGACGCAGCCCTTGGCGCGCATGGTGCGCGTGTCGACGATATCGGCCGAACCCACCAGGGTGACCTTCAGGGTCGGCACCCAGACGCGGCCCTTCAGCGAGCCGTCGCGCTGGGCTTCGAAGTCGCGCAGCAATTGCTTGCCGATCAGGGTGTCCGTGCCCGACTTGCGCGCATCGGCCTCGGCCTTGGCGCTGGCCCACACCACGACGCCGCAGGTGCTGGCGCCACAGTCCTTGATCTCCAGGTGGACGGAGTTCTTCGGGTTGCGCCACACGCCGTACGAGCGCGAGATATCGCCGCCGTCGGCGGCGTAGGCCGGCGCGGAGACCGCGGCCATTCCAAGGGCCACCGTCAGGGCGGCAAGGGCAAGTTTCAGGAAACGCATAGTCGTTGATGCAGATTTTATGATTGAGAACGTCCAGACTCGAAGATCGCCATTTGGAGTGAAAGGCGATGGTTATCAAGGGGGTGAGACGTCCCACCCGAGTCACACCGTGTAACGGAGGATTTCAGGTCACACTTTTGAGACGCCGAGAGTCGCGTTGACAGTCGGCCCTGGGCGCGGCACGTCAGCCGCCAAGAAGGTGAGGGCGGTTCTGCCCCGGACGGGAGGAAGTGCGCATGGATTTCGCGCTGAACGAAGATCAAGTCGCGATCCAGGACGCCGCTCGCGCTTTCGCCGAGGGACAGCTTGCCCCTCATTCGGCGGAGTGGGACGAGAAGAAGCACTTCCCGGTCGACGTGCTACGCGAGGCCGCCGAGCTGGGCTTCGCCGGCATCTATGTGAACGAAGACGTCGGCGGTTCGGGCCTGTCGCGCCTGGACGCCTCGATCATCTTCGAGGCGCTCAGCTACGGCGACGTGCCGACGGCGGCCTACCTGACCATCCACAACATGGCCTCGTGGATGATCGACCGCTTCGGTTCGGACGACCTGCGCCAGCGCTACCTGCCGCGCCTGACGACCATGCAACTGATCGCCAGCTACTGCCTGACCGAGCCGGGCTCGGGCTCGGACGCGGCCAACATGCGCACGACGGCCAGGCTGGACGGCGACCACTACGTCCTGAACGGGGGCAAGGCCTTCATCTCGGGCGGCGGCGTCTCGGACGTCTATGTCGTCATGGCCCGCACCGGCGGCGATGGCGCCAAGGGCGTCTCAGCCTTCGTGGTCGAGAAAAGGACCGAAGGTCTCAGCTTCGGCGCCAATGAGCGCAAGATGGGCTGGAACGCCCAGCCGACCGCCCAGGTCAACTTCGACGAATGCCGGGTGCCGGTCGCCAACCGTATCGGCCAGGAGGGCGAGGGCTTCCGCTTCGCCATGATGGGCCTGGATGGCGGGCGACTGAACATCGCCTCGTGTTCGCTGGGCGGGGCGCAGTTCGCCCTCGACACCGCCAAGGCCTACCTGGAGACCCGCAACCAGTTCGGGCGGCCGCTGAAGGATTTCCAGGCGCTGCAGTTCAAGCTGGCCGACATGGCCACCGAGCTGGAAGCCGCCCGCCTAATGGTGCGCCGCGCGGCCCATGCGCTGGACAACCGCCATCCCGAAGCGACCAAGCTTTGCGCCATGGCCAAGCGTTTCACGACGGACGCCGGCTTCCAGGTGGCCAATGACGCCTTGCAGCTGCATGGCGGCTACGGCTACCTCCAGGACTATCCGCTAGAGCGCATCGTGCGCGACCTGCGGGTGCACCAGATCCTGGAAGGGACCAACGAGATCATGCGCGTCATCATCGCCCGCGAGATGTTCCGCCAGTGATGACGCCCGAGATCCCGCTGCCGTCCGGCGTGAGCTGCGAGCGGACCTATCGAGTGTTGGTCGACGGAACGTCGAAGCCGCTGCCATGCCGATGGTTCGTCCCTGAGCCGCATCCCGAAGGCGATTGGGTCTGTCGCGTCGAGATGACCTGGCCTGGCGGGCGGGTCCAGAAGGCACACGCCTGCGGGATCGACTCGACCCAGGCCTTGCTTCTGGCGCTCGAGACAGTCCACACGCTGATCCTGACCAGCGACGAATCCATCGACTGGTTCGAAGAGCACGACGATCTGGGCTTGCCCTGCCGGGACTACCACGCCGAAGGGCTGGCCGAGCGGAAAGCGCGCCGCGAGGGCAAATGATCTATCTGTGTCGCCACGGCCAGACCTTCCACAATCGCGAAGGCCGCATGCAGGGCCAGACCGAATCCGACCTGACCCCGTTGGGCCGCGCCCAGGCGGCGGCGATGGGCGACCTGCTGTTCGACCTGATCCGGCGCGACCCGCCCGCGAATTGGCGCATCGTCGCCAGCCCGCTTCGCCGCGCCCGTCAGACCGCCGAGACGATCGGCGCGCGCCTGGGCCTGCCGGTGGCGTTCGAGGATCGCCTGATGGAGATCAGCGTTGGCGACTGGTCCAATCGTCTGCGCGACGAGGTCAAGCGCGAGAACCCTGAGCTGCTGAGCGATCCGGAGTGGGCGTTCAAGTCGCCGGGCGGCGAGACCTACGAGGCCATCATGGGCCGCGTGTCCGGCTGGCTGGCCGAGCAGGCGCCCGAGCCCGAGCGCAAGCTGATCGTGATCAGCCACGGCATCGCCGGCTGGATGCTGCGCGGCGCCTATGCCGGCCTGCCGCGCGAGCGGGTGATCTGCCTGGACACGCCGCAGGACGCGATCTTCCGCCTGAGCGGCGGCCAGATCGATCGCCTCGACTGCGCCCCGGTCGAAGAACCCGCCTGAACAACCGGACCGCCATGACCGACGAACCCGAAGTCCTGATCAGCGTCGAGAAGAACGTCGGCCGCATCACCCTCAATCGGCCCAAGGCCCTGCACGCCCTGACCCAGGGCATGTGCGAGACCATGATCGGCGCGCTGCTGGACTGGCGGGAAGATCCTGAGATCTACGTGGTCCTGATCGACCATGCGGGCGAGCGCGGTTTCTGCGCCGGCGGCGATATCCGCATGCTGGCGCAGAGCGGGGCCAAGGACGGGGTCGAGGCGCGGGCCTTCTTCCACACCGAGTACCAACTGAACCACCTGCTGTTCAGCTACGACATCCCGGTGGTGGCGGTGATGGACGGCGTGGTCATGGGCGGCGGCGTGGGCATCTCGATGCCGGCGCACGTGCGGATCGCCACCGAGCGCACGACCTTCGCCATGCCCGAGACCGGCATCGGCCTGTTCCCGGACGTCGGTGGCGGCTGGTACCTGCCGCGTCTGCCGGGCAAGGCGGGGCTGTGGCTGGCCCTGACCGGCGCGCGGATCAAGGGCGCGGACTGCATGCGCCTGGGCATCGCCACCCACTTCGTCGAGTTCGGCGCGATCTCGGGCCTGAAGAAGGCGATCGTCGCCGATCCGCGCCGCATCGACGAGACCCTCAAGACGTATCGCGCTGACGCCGGCAAGGCCGCGTTGCTGGGCTTCGAGCAGGACCTCAACCGCCTGTTCGTCGGCGAGAGCGTGGAAGAGATCTTCGAGTTCCTGACCCTCGATTCCAGCGACTGGGGCAAGGCCCAACTGGAGGTCCTGAAGACCAAGTCGCCTCAAACCCTGAAGGTCGCCTTCGAGCAGTTGAAGCGCGGCGCGGCCCTGACCGACTTCGCCGACAACATGGCCATGGAGTACCGCATCGGCTCGCGCGTCGTTCGCAAGCACGACTTCATCGAAGGCGTCCGGGCCGTGATCGTCGACAAGGACAACGCGCCGAAATGGGACCCGGCGACGCTTGAAGGCGTTACCGACGCCATGCTGAATGAGATTTTCGCCCCGCTTCCGCCCGGCGAAGAATGGATGCCGCTGACGTAGCCGATCGCGTGCGCTAACGTTATCGGAATAAGAACACGTCGGTTCGGAAGGATTGCCATGCGTAAGCCGTTTCTCAGTCTCGTCGCCGTGCTGGGCCTCGCCGCCTGCGCCACAGAGCCGATGCTGGGGCCGCCGCCTCCGCCGCCGTCCGGCCCGGTCGCCGTCAGTATTCCAGCCAACATCGCCGCGTCGCTGAGCGATCCGTCGCGTCCGGCCGCCGACATGGTCCGAGACAGGGACCGCCATCCGGGCGAGGTCCTGGCCTTCGCCGGCGTGCGTCCGGGCGCGAAGGTGGCCGACCTGATTCCCGGCGGCGGCTATTTCACCCGTATCTTCTCGAAGGCCGTCGGTCCGAGAGGGCGCGTCTACGCCTACGTGCCGGACGAACTCACCAAGGCGGCCAAGCGTGAGCCGACGGTGAACGCCATCGCCCGCGATCCGGCCTATCCGAACGTGACGGTGATCCTGAACACCCTGCCCAACTTCGCCACGCCGGAGAAGCTGGACCTGGTGTTCACGGCCCAGAACTATCACGACATGCACGACAAGTTCATGGGCCCGGCCAACCTGTCGGTCGTGAACCGCCAGGTCTTCAAGGCGCTGAAGCCGGGCGGCGTCTATCTGGTCATCGACCACGTGGCCGATGCCGGCTCGGGTCTGCGCGACACCGAGACCCTGCACCGCATCGATCCGGCGGTGGTCAAGGCCGAAGTGACGGCCGCCGGCTTCATCTTCGAGGGGGAGAGCCGCGTGCTGCGCAATTCGAACGATCCCCGCAAGGCCAACGTCTACGACGCCGGCATCCGGGGTAAGACCGACCAGTTCGTCTACAAGTTCCGCAAGCCGTCGACGGCGCGCTGACCGGAAACGGCCGACAATCCAACGATAAGGACCGCGCCCATGAGGCGCGGTTCGCATTTGCAGGGAGCTCTAGAATGACGCGCATCGCGTTCATCGGCCTGGGCAACATGGGCGGCGGCATGGTCGCCAACCAGGCCAAGGCCCAGCATCAGGTCCGCGCCTTCGACCTGTCGGCGGCGGCGGTCGCGCGCGCCGTGGCGGCCGGCTGCCACGCGGCGGCGTCGGTGGAGGAAGCCGTGGCGGACGCCGAGGTGGTGATCACCATGCTGCCCGCCGGCCCGCATGTCCGTTCGGTCTATGGCGAGCAGGTCTTTGCCCATGCGCCCAAATCGGCCCTGCTGATCGACTGTTCGACCATCGACGTCGAGAGCGCCCGGGCCGTGGCCAAGCAGGCGGCCGAGGCCGGCTTCCGCTTCGCCGACGCGCCGGTGTCGGGCGGGGTCATGGCCGCCGAGGCCGGGACGCTGGCCTTCATGGTCGGTTGCGACGAGGCCAACTTTCCCGCCGTCGAGGCGGCGCTGGCCCCGATGTCGCGGGCGACGATCCACGCCGGCGACCACGGTGCGGGGCAGGCGGCCAAGATCTGCAACAACATGCTGCTGGGCGTCTCGATGCTGGGGACCTGCGAGGCCTTCGCCCTGGCCGAGAAGCTGGGCCTGGCCGCCGACCGCTTCTTCGAGATCGCCAGCAAGTCGTCGGGCCAGTGCTGGTCGGTGACCTCGTACTGCCCGGTTCCCGGCGTCGGTCCCCAGACGCCGGCCGATCGCGGCTACGAAGGCGGGTTCGCCACGGCGATGATGCTGAAGGACCTGAAGCTGGCCCAGGACGCCGCCGCCAAGGCCGGCGCCAGCACGCCGATGGGCGCCCAGGCCGAGGCGCTGTACGCCCTGCTGGCGGCGAACGGCCTGGGCGGGAAGGACTTCTCCGCGGCCATCCAGTTACTTCGCGGCAAGCTGGCGGAACTGACCTGAATCGTCCAAGAGGTCGCCTTCGGGGGCTCGCGATTGACGCTGGCTATGCGTCCAATCGCGCAATTCTATTTGCTAGGTAAATGCCCCTAGATGGACACTAAAGGCGCTTGGTGCGAAAAGCCGAGGCAGGAATAAGGGGACCATCGGACGATCGTCCGGTCGGTTTGGAAGAACGTCATGGACTACAAAGCCGCGTTCCGCAGCGCCGTCGACCAGATCCGCGATGAGGGCCGCTACCGAGTCTTCGCCGACCTGAAGCGTCAGCGTGGTTCGTTCCCGCGCGCGACCTGGACCCGCCAGGACGGCTCGGAACGCGAAGTCGTGGTCTGGTGCAGCAACGACTATCTCGGCCAGGGCCAGAACCCGGTCGTGCTGGACGCCATGAAGGACGCTGTCGACCAGCATGGTTCGGGCTCGGGCGGCACCCGCAACATCTCGGGCACCAATCACGATCACGTCCGGCTCGAGCAGGAACTGGCCGATCTGCACGGCAAGGAAGCCGCGCTGCTGTTCACCTCGGGCTATGTCTCGAACGAGGCCTCGCTGTCGGTCGTGCAGAAGATCCTGCCCGGCCTGATCATCTTCTCGGATGAACTGAACCACGCCTCGATGATCGCCGGCATCCGCAACGGCGGTGGCCCGCGCAAGATCTTCAGGCACAACGACCTGGCGCACCTCGAGGAACTGCTGGCCGCCGCGCCGGCCGACGCGCCCAAGTTGATCGCCTTCGAGAGCGTCTATTCGATGGACGGCGACATCGCCGACCTGGCCGGCACCATCGCCCTGGCCAAGAAGTACGGCGCCATGACCTATCTGGACGAAGTCCACGCGGTCGGCATGTACGGCCCGCGCGGCGGCGGCGTCGCCGAGCGCGAAGGCCTGATGGGCGAGATCGACATCATCGAAGGCACGCTGGGCAAGGCGTTCGGCGTGATGGGCGGCTATATCACCGGCGACACCGAGGTGATCGACGCGATCCGCCTGATGGCCGCCGGCTTCATCTTCACCACCTCGCTGCCGCCGGCCCTGACGGCGGGAGCGCTGGCCAGCGTCCGCTGGCTGAAGGCCCACCCTGAAGTGCGCGAAATCCACCAGGAGCGCGCCGCCACCCTGAAGGCCATGTTCCGCGCCGCCGGTCTGCCGGTGATGGACAGCGCGAGCCACATCGTCCCGGTGCTGGTCGGCGATCCGATCCACTGCAAGATGATCAGCGACATGCTGCTGGCCGATCACGGCGTCTATGTGCAGCCGATCAACTATCCGACCGTGCCGCGCGGCACCGAGCGCCTGCGCTTCACGCCCACGCCGTTCCATACCGACGAGATGATGCGCAAGCTGGTCGGGGCCATGGAAAAGCTGTGGGCCCACTGCAATGTCGCCCGCATGGGCGGTCACGCCGCTTAGCCCGAAGGATACAGCGCACTTCAGCTTCGACCGAACCGACCATCTTCGAGGCGAGCAGCGTCGAAACGAAAAACGCCGCCGGAGTCCGGCGGCGTTCGCGTGCCTGGAAGGCGTCTTCCGGCAAGAGAGTCGGGCGCGATCAGCTACCGCGCCGCACGCCCTTGCCCAGGCCGATCTTCTTGGCGAAGTCCGAGCGACGCGCCGCATAGGCGGGGGCGACCATCGGATAGTCCGGCGGCAGGCCCCACTTGCGGCGATATTCCTCGGGGCTCATGTCGTAGTGCGAGCGCAGATAGCGCTTGAGCATCTTCAGCTTCTTGCCGTCCTCGAGGCAGACGATGAAGTCGTGCTGCACCGAACGGCCCACCGGCACCGCGGGCTTGGCCTTCTCGGCCGGGCGCGGCGTCTCGCCGCCGTTGTTGAGCGAGGCCAGAGCCTCGTGGACCGTGCGGATGAGTTCCGGAATGGCCGTCTGGGAGACTGTGTTCTGGCCGACATAGGCCGCCACGATCTCGGCGCTGAGCCCCAGGATGTCGACGCCATTGTCGTTCGTCGTTTCCGTGCCGCCGCCCTGAGACGCCATGAGATACCCCACTACCGTTGCTGCTGTTGTTATGTCGCAGGGGCTAGGAGCCGCCCTGCGCGACTGCAACGCACAGCTGGGCAAGTGGTTCCGAGATTGATCGCCGCGCCTATCCCGTTAAAGAGGGCGCCTCTGCTGACTCCCCGTAACGCCTGGAGAGCGTCATGACCCAAACCAACACCAGCGCCTTTTTCGGCGCGGACCTCGCCACCGCGGACGCAGACATCTTCGACCGTATCGGTCGTGAGCTGGACCGTCAGCAGAACCAGATCGAGCTGATCGCCTCGGAGAACATCGTCTCCAAGGCCGTCCTGCAAGCCCAGGGCTCGATCCTGACCAACAAGTACGCCGAGGGCTATCCCGGCAAGCGCTATTATGGCGGCTGCGAATATGTCGACGAGATCGAGACGATCGCGATCGAGCGCGCCAAGCAGCTGTTCGGCGCCGGCTTCGCCAACGTCCAGCCGCACTCGGGCTCGCAAGCCAACCAGTCTGTGTTCATGGCCCTGCTGCAGCCGGGCGACACGTTCCTGGGCATGGACCTGGCCGCCGGCGGCCACCTGACCCACGGCTCGCCCGCCAACCAGTCGGGCAAGTGGTTCAAGCCGGTCTCCTACACCGTGCGCCAGCAGGACCAGCTGATCGACTATGACGGCGTGGCCGAGATCGCCCAGCGCGAGAAGCCCAAGCTGATCATCGCCGGCGGCAGCGCCTACAGCCGCGAGATCGACTTCGCCAAGTTCCGCGAGATCGCCGACAGCATCGGCGCCTATCTGATGGTCGACATGGCCCACTTCGCGGGCCTGGTGGCCGGCGGCGTGTTCCCCAGCCCGATCCCGCACGCCCACGTCGTCACCACCACCACCCACAAGACCCTGCGCGGCCCGCGCGGCGGCATGGTGCTGACCAACGACGAGGCGATCATCAAGAAGGTCAATTCGGCCGTTTTCCCGGGCCTGCAGGGCGGTCCGCTGGAACACGTCATCGCCGCCAAGGCCGTGGCCTTCGGCGAGGCGCTGCAGCCGTCGTTCAAGGCCTACGCCCAGCAGATCATCGCCAACGCCAAGGCGCTGGCCGAGGCCTTGGGCAAGTCGGGCGTCAACATCGTCTCGGGCGGCACCGACAGCCACCTGATGCTGGTCGACCTGCGTCCCAAGGGCGTCACGGGTCGCGACGCCGAGCACAGCCTCGAGCGCGCCCACATGACCTGCAACAAGAATGGCGTGCCGTTCGACACCGCGCCGTTCACCATCACCTCGGGCATCCGCCTGGGTACGCCGGCCGGCACCACGCGCGGCTTCAAGGAAGCCGAGTTCACCCGCGTGGGCGAGCTGATCGGCGAGGTGGTCAACGGTCTGGCCGCCAACGGTCCCGAAGGCAACGCCGCCGTCGAGGCCAAGGTGCGCGAGGAAGTGCTGGCCTTGACGGCCCGCTTCCCGATCTACAACTAATTGAGTTCAGGCGCCGCGGGAGGGGCCACATCATGCGTTGCCCCTTCTGCGGCCATGCCGAAAGCCAGGTCAAGGACAGCCGCCCGTCGGAAGACGGTGCGGCCATTCGCCGCCGCCGGATGTGCCCGGAGTGCGGTGGGCGCTTCACCACCTTCGAGCGCGTGCAGCTGCGCGAGCTGATCATCCTGAAGCGTTCGGGCCGGCGTTCGCCGTTCGACCGCGACAAGCTTGTTCGTTCAATTGCTCTGGCGACGCAGAAGCGCCCGGTCGAGCCGGAACGCGTGGAACGCATGATCAACGGCATCGTCCGGCAGCTGGAAAGCATGGGCGAAACCGAGCTTCCGTCGTCGACGGTGGGCGAAATGGTCATGAAGGCGTTGAAATCGCTCGATGACGTGGCCTATGTCCGCTACGCCTCGGTCTATCGGGATTTCAAGGAAACAAGCGACTTCGCGAAGTTCCTCGGCGAAGAAGGTCTGAGCGACAGCGGCGAAGACGAGCTATAGTTCGTTAATCCCTGATGTGTGCTTTTGGTTACGCGGCGAGCGTAGCCGTGGAGATTCGAGCTAGATGGTAGACGACAACATCCGCCTGCTGATCGTGGAGGGCCGAAACCATTCGGGCGTCTCCGACGAGCTGCTGCGCGGAGCCGCCCAGGCGATCGAGGCCCAGGGCGCCGAGTACGACGTGATCACGGTCTCCAGCGCGCTGCAGATTCCGACCGCCATCGCCCTGGCCGAGGAGGCCGGACACCGGCCCGTGGGCGTGCGCTACGACGGCTATGTCGCCCTCGGCGTGGTCATCCGCGGCGAGACCTATCACTTCGAGCTGGTGGCCCATGAGACCGCACGGGGCCTGCAGGACCTGGGCGTGGGCAAGCGCCTGCCGATCGGCTTTGGCGTACTGGCCGTCGACGACGAGGCCCAGGCCTTGACGCGCGCCAAGGTCAGCGAAGGCGATCGCGGCGGCGCGGCCGCCAGGGCGTGCCTGGAAACCATCGCTCTGAAGCGTCAATTGCTGGGGCAGGCCCGATGAGCGGCAACCGTATTCAACCGCGTTCGGTGGCGCGTCTGGCCGCCGTGCAGGCCCTCTATCAGATGGAAGTTTCGGGCGCGGGCGTCGATTCGGTGATCCGCGAGTTCGGCGAGCACCGCTTCGACCGTGACGTCGAGGGTGAGCGCCTGGCCGCCGCCGACGAGACTTTCTTCGCCGAACTGACCAAGGGCGTGGTGACCAACCAGGCCAAGGTCGATCAGGGCATCGTCAAGCGCCTGGCCTCGGGCTGGCGCCTGGAGCGTCTGGACGCCACCGCCCGCGCCGTGCTGCGCGCCGGGGCCTTCGAGTTGATGTACCGACCGGACGTTCCGACCGAGGTCGTCATCAACGAATACGTCGAGATCGCGAAATCCTTTTTTGAGGGTCCTGAGTCAGGCTTCATCAATGGCGCCCTCGACGCGATAGCCCGTGATGCACGAGACTGACGAAGACGACTGGTTCGCTGAAGACGACGCTCCGCCGACGGCGGTGGCGCCCGCGACGGAATTCGACCATATCGCGCGCCTTCTGCGTCCGCTGACGCGGGGCGATCCGGTGGCGCTGGATCTGCTGGACGACGCGGCGGTGCTGCCCTCGCGTCCGGGCTATGACCTGGTCGTCACCAAGGACGCCATGGTCGCCGGCGTACATTTCCTGGCCGACGAGGCCCTGGACGTCGTCGCCCGCAAACTGATCCGCACCAATCTCTCGGATCTGGCCGCCAAGGCCGCCGAGCCGTACGGCTACTTCCTGGCCGTCGGCTGGCCCTCGGGCTCGGACGTCGCCTCGCGCGAGACGTTCGCGCGCGGGCTCGCCGAGGACGGGGCGACCTTCGACATCTCCCTGCTGGGCGGCGACACCGTCACCACGTCGGGGCCGCTCGTGGCGTCGGCGACCTTCCTGGGCTGGGTCCCGCAAGGCGGGGCGATCCTGCGTCGCGGCGCCAAGCCTGGCGACCGGCTGATGGTCTCCGGCACGATCGGCGACGGGTGGCTGGGCCTGCTGGCCCAATGGGGCGAGGTGGCCGACGCCGACGGCGCCATGCTGCGCCGCTATCGCCAGCCCGAGCCGCGCGTCACGCTGCGCGAGGCGATGCGCGTCCACGCCAAGGCCGCCGCCGACGTCTCCGACGGCCTACTGGCCGACAGCAGCCACATCGCCAAGGCCAGCGGCTGCCGCGTGCGCGTCGACCTGGAGCGTCTGCCTTTGTCGCCGGGCGCCCAGGCCTGGCTGGACCAGCAGCCCGAACAGGTCGAGGGCCGCATCTCCTTGGCCTCAGGCGGCGACGACTACGAGATCGTCTGCGCCGTCGATCCCGCGGAAGCCTGGAACTTCCGCGTCGCCGCCGCCGCCGCGGGCGTCAAGGTCAGCGAGATCGGCGAGTTCGTGGAAGGCGAGGGGGTTTCGGCCTACTACAAGGGCCGCGACGTCACGCCCTCGCGCCTGGGCTGGCTGCACGGCTGAATTAGGCCAATCGCAAGGCCTGTCGGTTATGGAAGGCTTCCATGACCGCTCGCCGCACACCCTCGCGCCGTTTCCTGCTCGCCGCCGTCGCCCTGACCCTGGCGGCCGGTCCCGCCTTGGCCAGCGCCAAGAAGGAGAAGAAGGAAGGCGAGGAGCAGGCGCTGGATCCCACCTACAAGCTGGGCTCCATGACCATCCCGATCATCGTCAACGGCCGGATCGTCAACTACGTCTTCGTGGCCCTGACCCTGAAGCTGGCCTTGGGAACCGAGATGGAGTCGTTCAAGGACAGGGAGCCCGAGCTGCGCGACGCGATCGTGCGGGCCGCCTACAAGACGCCCTTCACGCGGACGGACACTTGGAAGGAAGTCGACGGTCCGCGCCTGACCAGTTTCGTCATGGGCCAGTGCGCCGCCTTGTTCGGCAAGGGCAAGGTCGCCTCGGTGGAGATCGTCAAGCAGATCCCCCGCCAGCAGCTGATGCCGCCCCAGCCGAACGCCGCCCAGTCGGCCGACTCGGGACCTTTGAACCCCTGATCTCGCTCCAATAGCCAAGCCTTGCCCTTGAAAAGGCTTGCGCCGACGCGGGTTGCGCGCCTCTCGGCCATCTGACAGTCTCATTCGGATGACGCTGTTCAGCGTCATTTCCAGGGAGCATGTCGAGGGGGTACGAGGCCAAAAGGCCCGCCCGTCGATCCGGGCGATGGTTTGACCTGCGTCATTCCGCCGCCGACGGGACCGGCGTCCCCTCGTGATTTGAAGCGCGAAGGGGCGAAGAACCTAATGAGTCTTTGGCTTAATCTGGCTATCGGGGCCGGGCTGCTGGCGGTGCTGTACGGCGCCATACAGTCAGCCAGTCTGATGCGGGCCTCGGCCGGCAACGCACGCATGCAGGAGATCGCCGCGGCGATCCAGGAAGGGGCTCAGGCCTATCTGAACCGCCAGTACACGACGATCGGCGTCGTCGGCGTGGTGGTGATCGCCATTCTGGCGTTCTTCTTTAAATCCTGGGAGCAGCCGGTCGGCTTCGCCCTGGGCGCGCTTCTCTCGGGCGCCGCCGGTTTCGCCGGCATGCTGATCTCGGTCCGCGCCAATGTCCGCACGGCCCAGGCCTCGTCGGAGAGCCTGGCCAAGGGCCTGTCGATGGCCTTCACCTCCGGCGCCGTCACCGGCATGCTGGTGGCCGGCTTCGCCCTGCTCGGCGTGGCGGGCTACTACTACGTGCTGCTGTCGACCGGTCATGCCGGCACCGATCGCGTGGTCGTCGACTCGCTGGTGGCCCTGGGCTTCGGCGCCTCGCTGATCTCGATCTTCGCCCGCCTGGGCGGCGGCATCTTCACCAAGGGCGCCGACGTGGGCGGCGACCTGGTCGGCAAGGTCGAGGCCGGCATTCCCGAGGATGACCCCCGCAACGCCGCCACCATCGCCGACAACGTCGGCGACAACGTCGGCGACTGCGCCGGCATGGCCGCCGACCTGTTCGAGACCTATGCGGTGACCACGGTCGCCACCATGGTCCTGGCGGCGATCTTCTTCGGCGGCACCGACGTCGTCGGTTCGATGATGATCATGCCGCTGGCCATCTGCGCCGTCTGCATCGTCACCTCGATCATCGGCGCCTTCTTCGTCCGCCTGGGCAAGAAGAACAACATCATGGGCGCCCTGTACCAGGGCCTGATCGTCACCGGCCTGCTGTCGATCCCGGCGGTCTGGTGGGTGATCCATCAGCTGATGCCGGACGCGGTCGAGCTGGATGGCCGGCTGTTCACCGCCGACAACCTCTTCTATTGCGGCCTGGCCGGCTTGGCGGTCACCGCCCTGATCGTCCTGATCACCGAGTACTACACCGGCACCAACTTCCGCCCGGTGAAGTCGGTGGCCCAGGCCAGCGTCTCGGGTCACGGGACCAACGTGATCCAGGGCCTGGCCATGTCGCTGGAATCCACGGCTCTGCCGGCCCTGACCATCATCGTCGGCATCGTGGTCACCTATAACCTGGCGGGCCTGTTTGGCATCGCCATCGCCACCACGACCATGCTGTCCCTGGCCGGCTTTATCGTCGCCCTGGACGCCTTCGGTCCGGTCACCGACAACGCCGGCGGCATCGCCGAGATGGCGGGCCTGCCCCCGGAAGTCCGCGTCACCACCGACGCCCTGGACGCCGTGGGCAACACCACCAAGGCCGTCACCAAGGGCTACGCCATCGGTTCGGCCGGCCTGGGCGCCCTGGTGCTGTTCGCCGCCTATACCGAGGATCTGAAGTTCTTCTCGGCCAATGCGGCCCCGGGCAGCTTCTTCGACGGCATGGGCGCGGTGACTTTCGACCTGTCGAACCCGTATGTCGTGGTCGGCCTGTTGTTCGGCGGCCTGCTGCCGTTCCTGTTCGGCGGTCTCTCCATGACCGCCGTCGGCCGCGCGGCCGAGTCGGTCGTGGCCGAGGTACGCCGTCAGTTCCGCGAGAACCCGGGCATCATGACCGGCGAGGTCAAGCCCGAGTACGGCAAGGCCGTCGACATCCTGACCAAGGCCGCCATCCGCGAGATGATCGTGCCCAGCCTGCTGCCGGTGGTTTCGCCGGTGGTGCTGTTCTTCGTGATCCAGGCCATCGCCGGCAAGGTCGACGCCTTTGCGGCGTTGGGCGCAATGCTGATGGGCGTGATCGTCACCGGTCTGTTCGTCGCCATCTCGATGACCAGCGGCGGCGGCGCCTGGGACAACGCCAAGAAGGTCATCGAGGAAGGCTTCACCGACAAGAACGGCGTTCTGCACAAGAAGGGCGGCGACACCCACAAGGCCGCCGTCACCGGCGACACCGTCGGCGACCCCTACAAGGACACCTCGGGTCCGGCCGTGAATCCGATGATCAAGATCACCAATATCGTGGCCCTGCTGCTGCTGGCGGTGCTGGCCCACGGCGTCTGATCTCGGTCAGCGCCTGAAACTGGAACGCCCCGGAGGAGACTCCGGGGCGTTTTGTTATGGGGACGTTCGTTACGGGGGCCGAGGCCCTAGTAGACGTCCTCGAGATCCATTTCGGACAGTGCGTCCTGGATCTCGATCTGCGGCGCCCCGCGGCGCTCGACGCCCTGGAAGTCGTGGTCGATCTTCCGGCGGCGACAGGGGCCGAAATACTCACTGGCCCGCACGAAGGGACGGGGGTTGTTCACGATCTCATTGATGCGGTGCATGACCCCGCGCGCCGTCAGCGGCTTGGCCAGGAACTCGGTGACCCCGGCCATGCGGGCGTCGTTCAGCGTGCGCTGGGTGGCGTGGCCGGTCATCATGATCACCGGCACATAGGGGTTGGGGCTTGCCGTCGAGGTGCGGATCCAGCGGATGAACGCCAGGCCGTCGACCGGATGCATCATCAGGTCGGTGAAGATCAGGTCGATCTCTTGCGCCTGAAAGATCTTCAGCGCCTCCAGGCCGTCGCTGGCCTCGCGGATCTTGCGCACGCCGGCGGCCTTCAGAATCTGGCTCACGACCCTGCGCATGTTCGCGTTGTCGTCGACGAGCAGGATGGCCACGTCGCGAAGATCCATTCCCTCCACAGTGCGCCTCCCGTCTCTATGGTGAATTCACCCGCCGAAAACTTGGGTGACCAAGGTTATGAGTTTGGGCAAACTTGGGTTTATGAAATGTTTAGGCTTTGAACTTCTGTCGCGGGAAAGAAGGTCAATTTCAAATTTACTGTAAACACGGTGCGCTACACTGAATGGATGTGGCTGGTCGGCTGGATGGCGCGCACGAAAAAGCCGCCCACCTCGCGGCGGACGGCTTTGGAAGGCTGTCGAATTGTCGACGAGAGGCGCTAGCGGCGATCGCCCGGACGCTGGCCCGGCGCCTCGTCGTCCTGCGGGAGCATGCCGCCACGACCGACGTTGCCCAGCAGCTGTTCGAGGATGGTCATCTCGCGGCCGCGGGTCGGGGTCTCACGACCGTTGTAGGCGATGACCTTGCCGTCCTTCAGCGTGTAGGTGTTCACCGAGGCGACCTTTTCGTCGGCCGGGTTGAACTTGATGGCCACGACATCGCGCTTGATCACGCGCGGCATGTAGAAGGCCACCCGGTCGGTGGTCTGCGAGATGTAGTACCAGGTGTTGTTGTCGAAGGTCGAAACCGCCGACGGCGAGCCCAGCTTTTCCATCAGGGTCGACTTGCTGTCCTCGCCGACCTTCATGTCGGCGGGCTTGGCCTCGATGGCCTGAAAGCCGGAGTAGCTGGTCAGCGGCGTGCAGGCGGAAGTGGCGATCGCCAGGCCCAGAGCGGCGGCGGCGAAAACGGCGGGGCGAGACATCAAGGCTCCGAACCGGAAAAATGCAGACTTTGACCTATCGCCCGCGGGAGCTTAGTTCAATGCCCGCGTGAAAGCGGACCCCGCGTCTAGCGGGATGTCGCGGCGAAATCGAGGCGTTTCATGTTTCTGGATCGGTGGCTCAAGCCCAGGCCCGCGAAGGCGGCGGGCGCCAAGCTCTATGCTGGAGCCGTCGGCCAGGCGCGGTCCGCGACCTTTTATCGTGACTTCGGCGTTCGCGACTCGATGGAGGGGCGCTTCGAGCTGTTCAGCCTGCACGTCATTCTCCTGATCGAGCGACTGAAGGGGCAGGGCGAGGCGGCGGCCGAGACCTCGCAGGCGGTGTTCGATTCCTACGTGAAGGGCCTGGATGACGCCTTCCGCGAGATCGGCGTGTCCGACACCTCGGTCGGCAAGAAGATGAAGAAGCTGGCCGGCGCCTTCTACGGCCGCCTGAAAGCCTATGACGAAGCGGTCGCTAGCCTGCCCGAGGCGACCGGCGTGGCCGATTTCCTGGCCCGCACAGCGTTCGAGGAGCGCGGCGAGGGTGATGTGGCGGCCCTGACCGCCTATGTGATCAAGACGCGCGCGGCGCTGGCGGAACAGCCGCTGGACGCCTTGCTGCAAGGAGATGTGACGTGGCCGAACCCGTGACCGCCGCCTGGCCCTGCGAGATCCCGCTGGCTCAGGTCGACCGCGGCGCCGTGAAACTGCGGCTGGAGCCGACGGCGGATCAGCGCAAGGCGATCGCCAAGCAATTGGGTCTGGTGAGCCTGGAGGCGCTGAGCGCCGAGGTCTATCTGACCTCGTGGCTGGACGGCGCCGAGGTGTCGGGCCTGCTTCGCGCCCGCGTGATCCAGACCTGCAGCGCGACGGCCGACGATTTCGAGACCCCGATCGACGCCCGCTTCGACCTGCGCGTCCTGCCGGCCAACAGCCAGAACGCGCCGCAGGAAGAGTTCGGCGACCTGGGCGCCGATCCCGACGGCGACGATCCGCCGGACGTGCTGGAGGGCGAGAAGATCGACGTCTCGGGCTATGTGGTCGAGCATCTGGCCCTGGAGCTGGATCCGTTCCCGCGCAAGCCGGGCGCGGTGTTCGTCCAGCCGCCAGAGCCGGGCGAAATCTCTCCGTTCGCGGCGCTCAAGAGCCTGAAATCGTCGGACGAATAGGCCGAAGACGCCCGACTCGACCGCTTGCGTGATATTCACGCGGATGTATCGTCCGCCGCCTTGAGGGCGACGGATGCCGCCTGCCGGAGCTCTAAGCGCCACGTGTCCCAATCCGTAGTCATCTCGGTCGACGCCATGGGTGGCGACCACGGTCCCTCCATCGTCGTGCCCGGCGTCGCCCTGGCGGCCCAGGCCCTTCCCGGAGTGCGGTTCCTGCTGCATGGCGACGGGGCGTTGATCGAGGCGGAGCTGGCCAAGCACCCCGCCGCCAAGGCGGTGAGCGAGGTCCGCCACTGCGACAAGGCCATCGGCATGGACGAAAAGCCCGCCCAGGCCATGCGCCGTGGCAAGGGCTCGTCGATGTGGAACACCATCGAGGCCCTGCGCGAGAACCAGGCCCACGCCTGCGTCTCGGCCGGCAACACCGGCGCCCTGATGGCCATCTCCAAGCTGATCCTGCGCATGGGCGCGGACCTGGAGCGGCCGGCCATCGTCGCCAACTGGCCGACGATGAAGGGGGTGACCGCGGTGCTGGACGTCGGCGCCAATGTCGAGAGCGACGCGGACCAGCTGGTCGAGTTCGCGATTATGGGCGCGGCCTTCCACCACGCCGTGCATGGCTCCAAGCGCCCGACCGTGGGCCTGCTGAACGTCGGCTCGGAAGAGCAGAAGGGGCACGAGGAAGTGCGGGAGGCCCACGCCATCCTGCGCGAGGCCAAGCTGGACTTCGACTATCACGGGTTCGTCGAGGGCAACGACATCGCCTATGGCACGGTGGACGTGGTGGTCACCGACGGTTTCACCGGCAACGTGGCCCTGAAGACCGCCGAGGGCCTGGCGCGCTTCTTCTCCAACGAGATCAAGTCGACCCTGACCTCGACGCCGCTGGCCATGCTGGGCGCGGCGATCGCCTCGGGCGCGCTGAAGAAGATGCGCCAGCGGCTGGATCCGGGCCGGGTGAACGGCGGGCCGCTTCTGGGCCTGAACGGAATCGTGGTGAAGAGCCACGGCGGCGCGGACGCGGGCGGCTTCGCCTCGGCGATCCGGGTCGCCACCAACCTCGCGCGCAGCGATTTCCGCGCCGAGATCGACAGAAATCTGAAGCGCCTGACCGCCGCCGCGGCCAAGGACGAGGCCCCGGGGCAGGGCCAGGATCAGGGAGCGGCCGAGTGAGCGTGACTCGTAGCGTAGTGACCGGCGTAGGCGCCTATCTGCCGCCGAAGGTCGTGACCAATGACGACCTGGCCAAGTTCGTCGACACCAGCGACGAATGGATCGTCGAGCGTACGGGCATTCGCCAGCGCCACCAGGCCGCCGACGACCAGCCGGTCTCGGACCTGGCCGTCGAAGCCGCCAGGGAGGCCCTGGAGGCCGCCGGCAAGACCGCCGCCGATGTCGACCTGATCATCGTCGCCACCACCACGGCCGACCTGACCTTTCCCGCCGTCGCCACCATGGTCCAGCGCAAGCTGGGCGCGCCGGTCGGCATCGCCTTCGACGTCCAGGCCGTCTGCTCGGGCTTCGTCTACGCCCTGAGCGTCGCCGACGGCTTCGTGGCGCGGGGCCACGCCAAGTGCGCCCTGGTCATCGGGGCCGAGACCATGACGCGCCTAATGGACTGGAGCGATCGCGGCACCTGCGTGCTGTTCGGCGACGGCGCCGGCGCCGTTGTTCTCGAGCCCAAGGAAGGCGAGGGGACCACGGCCGACCAGGGCATGCTGGGCTTCGCGTTGCGCGCCGACGGGACCAAGCAGGACCTGCTGTATGTCGACGGCGGCGTCTCGACGACCGGCACGGTCGGCAAGCTGCGCATGCTGGGCAACCAGGTCTTCAAGCACGCCGTGGTCAACATCTCCGAGGCCATCCACGCGGCCGCCGCCAAGGCCGGCGTCGCGGTGGCGGACGTCGACTGGTTCATTCCGCACCAGGCCAACCAGCGCATCCTGGCCGGCGTGGCCCACCGCTGCGGCATCGACGAGGAGAAGGTGATCTCGACGGTCGCCATCCACGCCAACACCTCGGCCGCTTCGATCCCGCTGGCCTTCGCCCACGGCGTCAAGGACGGTCGAATCAAGAAGGGCGACCTCTTGCTGCTGGAAGCCATGGGCGGCGGTCTGACCTGGGGCGCCTGCGTTCTGCGCCTTTAACGATCAAGCTGCGCAGGCTTGCGCACGGGCATGAACTCCTGACGTTGAGTCTTTGACTTCATGCGATAATCGCGGCATGTGGTCGTCGGTGAAGTCGGGCGCGGCCAGTTGAGGGCGGTCGCATCAAGTTCGGGTTCGCCGCCAGTACTCCATCGTAGGCGGCCCAGGCCGCCAAGATACGCGTGAAGGGGGTTGCATGAAGGGCGCTACTTTGACCCGAGCCGACCTGTGCGAGGCGGTTCATGAAGAGGTCGGACTGACCCGTCAGGACTGCGCCGGACTTGTCGAGCGCACCCTGGATCTCGTGGCCGAGGCGCTCGAGAACAGCGAAACCGTCAAGCTTTCCGGATTCGGCGTCTTCCAGGTCCGTTCCAAGCGGGCCCGCATGGGGCGCAATCCCAAGACCGGCGAGCCGGCCGAGATCGAACCCCGTCGGGTGATCGGCTTCCGCGCTTCCCAGGTCATGAAGGCGCGAATCGATCGCGCGCTGGGCGGCTAGGGAATCAAAGCGGTGGCGAAGGGGCCGAACGCCTTCCGCACGATTTCCGAGGCAGCCGACGAGCTGGGCGTGCCGCAGCACGTCCTGCGCTTCTGGGAAACCAAGTTCTCCTTCATCCGCCCGATGAAACGGGCCGGCGGGCGACGCTTCTATCGTCCGCAGGACGTGGCCGTGCTGAACGGCGTCCGCACCCTGCTGCACAGCGAAGGCCTGACCATCAAGGGCGTGCAGAAGCTGCACCGCGACCAGGGCCTGGCCCAGGTGATCGCCGCGGGAATCGGCTCGAACGGTTCGGCCAGCCTTGATCTGGACGTGGACTATGAAGCGCCCGCCGCGGGCGCCCGACGGCTGGGCGGTGAAACACGCGATCGCCTGGCCTTCGCATTGGATGATCTGACCGCCATCAAGTCGCGTCTCGACGGACTTCTGGCGCGCTGAAACCGCCCGCGATCGCGGGCGTCTCGCTCCGCCGATTTTCGTCCGAAATCGCTGTTGCCCAACGAAGGAGCGGCGCCTATAAGGGCGCTCCTTCCGCGTCGGAGCGTGGCGCAGCCTGGTAGCGCACTTGACTGGGGGTCAAGGGGTCGCAGGTTCGAATCCTGTCGCTCCGACCATTTCCTTCGAGGAAATAGCGGAAGACGAAAGGCCGCCCTTCGGGGCGGCCTTTTTCATTTAGCGCTGCCCGACGTCCAGCGGCTTGTCGGCCTTGCCCATCCACGAGATCAGCGGGATCACGGGCAGGATCCAGCCCATGCCCAGCGCCACGAAGTAGATCAGGTGCACCAAGCGGTTCTGCGGCAAGCGATCGTAGAGGCTGGTGAACGCCCAGATCCAGGCGAACAGGACCGCCAGGACGGCGAACGAGCCGATCAGCTTGCGCCATCTCGCGGGAATCAGGCGGGGCGGGGTGCGAGGAGCGCTCACGCGGGTCTCCGGATGAGGCCGAGCACGGCCAGGAACAGGACGGCGCCCACGCTGGAGACGACGATCTCGCCAAGGAAGCCGGCGGGACGCAGCTCGACGCGCGAGGCGACGAACGCTCCGATGAACGAGCCGATCACGCCGATCAAGAGCTTGATGAACAGCGAATGGCGGCCCGCCAGTATCAGGTCGGCGATCCAGCCGGCCAGGATGCCGATCACCGCCGCCGCGAATACGCCCATGCCGCTCATCGTCTTCTCCGTCCCGGCGCGCCCGTTTTTCTCACGAACACGCCGCGCGCTCAGGGTGAGCCACAGAAACATTGATGCGCGCAAGCGGCGGGCGTAGGGAGGTCGCGCCGCATTTCGGCCCACAAGTGACGCTTTTCCGATCCCATGACGTCTTTTCTGCGTTCCGACCGTTCGCGCGCCGTCGCGATCTGGCTCTTCATCGTCGCCGCCATGGTCTTCGCCATGGTCGTCGTCGGCGGGGCGACCCGCCTGACGGACTCGGGCCTCTCGATCACCCAGTGGAAACCGATCATGGGCGCGCTGCCGCCGATGTCGGACCAGGCCTGGCGCGAGAGCTTCGAACTCTACAAGAAGATCCCCCAGTACCAGCTGGTGAACCCCGACATGACCCTCGAAGGGTACAAGGGCATCTTCTGGTGGGAGTGGGCGCACCGCCTGCTGGGGCGCACGGTGGGCATGGTGTTCGCCATTCCGTTCGTGGTCTTCCTGATCCGCCGCGATATCCCGCGCCGCCTGATCTGGCGCTGCGCCATCATGCTGGGCCTGGGCGGCCTGCAGGGCCTGGTCGGCTGGTGGATGGTGTCCAGCGGCCTTTCCGAACGCGTGTCGGTCGCGCCCGAGCGGCTGATGATCCATCTGGGCCTGGCCCTGGCCCTGTTCGTCGTCCTGATCTGGACCGCCCTGGACGCCTGGAGCGGCTCGCCGCGAGTCGAGGAGCGTTCGGCCTGGAAGGGCTGGGCGCTGGCCTTCCTGGGCGCGGTGTTCTTCCAGAGCCTGCTGGGCGCCTTGGTCGCCGGCAACCATGCGGGCTTCGTCTACAACGACTGGCCGCTGATGAACGGCCGCTTCTTCCCCGCCGACTATGTCGGCAAGAGCTTCTGGGGCACGCTGGCCCACAGCCAGGGCGCGGTGCAGCTGCACCATCGCCTGGTCGCCTACGCGTTGTTCGTGGCCGGGATCGTCATCGGCGTCCTGGCGCGTCGCGATCGGCCGCTGGCGGCCGGCAGCAAGGGCGCGGCGCTGGCGGTGATGGTCGCCGTCATCCTGCAGGCGAGCCTGGGCGTCTGGACGCTGATGGCCGGCGTGCCGATCGCCCTGGGCGTGCTGCACCAGGCCGGCGCGGCGCTGTTGCTGGCTACGGCCACGGTCTTCGCCTGGCGTGTCCGCCGGCCCTGATTTTCGCGAGGCTCGATTTTCCGGGAGGCCGTGACCAAGGGCCGGAACAACTGTCACACGCCGGGCGCAAACGGGGCCGATTCCTCATGGAGCTTGGCCTTGATCCGCTCGTTTGTTCTCGCCCCCGTTCTGGCTTTTGTCGCGTCCGTCGCCGTTCCCGCCATGGTCTTGGCCCAGGTTCCCGCCTCGGCCAGCGCCAACGACCCCTACTACAAGGCCGGCGAGGCCGCCCTGGCGCGCCAGATCGCCGTGGTCCCGAACACGGGCAAGGCCAAGAACGTCATCCTGTTTCTGGGCGACGGCATGGGCATTTCGACGGTCACGGCCGGCCGCATCTATGATGGCCAGCAAAAGGGCGTCGACGGCGAGTCCAACTCGCTGGCCTTCGAGAAGCTGTCCTATTCGGCGCTGTCCAAGACCTACAGCCACGACACCCAGGTCACCGACAGCGCCGCCGGCATCACCGCGATCATGACCGGCGTGAAGACCCGCAACAAGATCATCGGCCTGACCGGCGCGGCGATCGGCGAGAAGTGCGAGACCGAGAAGGGCCACAGCGTCGAGACCCTGGCCGAGCTGGCCAAGGCCAACGGTCGCGCGGCGGGCGTCGTCACCACCACCCGCGTCACCCACGCCACCCCGGCCGGCGCCTATGCCCACACCGCCTATCGCGACTGGGAAGGCGACAGCGATATGCCGGTCGAAGCGATCCAGGGCGGCTGCAAGGACATTGCTCGCCAGCTGATCGAGGCGCCCGACGCTCTGCGGCTGGACGTGGTCATGGGCGGCGGCCGTTCGCGCTTCCTGCCCGACGGCAAGGAGGTGGGCAAGCGCGCCGACGGCCGTGACCTGACCGCCGAATGGCTGAAGGCCGAGGGCGCGAATTCGTCCTACGTCACCACGGTCGACCAACTGAAGGCGATCCCCGCCGACACCCGGCATGTGCTGGGCCTCTTCGCTCCCGAGCATCTGCCCTACGAGGTCGAGCGGCCGGTGCTGGGGCAGGGCGTGCCGACCCTGGCGCAGATGGCCACGTCGGCCATCGACGTGCTGTCGAAGAACCCGAACGGCTACTTCCTGCTGGTCGAGGGCGGCAAGATCGACATGGGCAGCCACCTAGGCAACGCCAAGCGGACACTGACCGAGACCGTGGAGTTCTCCAAGGCGATCGAGGCCGTGCTGGCCAAGGTCGATCTGAAGGACACCCTGGTCGTCGTCACGGCCGACCACAGCCACGGCCTTGTGATTTCGGGCTACGCCGCCCGCAACGCTCCGATCCTGGGCTTGGCCGGCAACGAGGGCGAACCGATCCTGGCCGGCGACGGCAAGGCCTACACGACCCTGATGTTCGCCACCGGTCCCGGTGGTCCGGAAGGCGCCGACACGCGCCGCGATCCGGCCAAGGAGGACGTGGACGACATCGACTACCACCAGCAAGCCGTGGCGAACCTGCCCAGCGCCGCGCACTCGGGCGAAGACGTGGGCGTGTTCGCCGACGGCCCGCAGGCCTTCCTGCTGCGCGGCGTGGTCGAGGAGAGCTACATCTTCCAGGTCATGCGCCACGCGTTCGGGTTCGATGCGCCGAAGAAGCGCTGATTGTCTGGACGGGGGCTTGCAGGCTGAGACAATCCTCCCCCTAGCGGGGGAGGTGGCGCGAAGCGCCGGAGGGGGAAGTGCTGCTGACCCTGCCTCTTCCCCCTCCGTCGCCGCTTCGCGTCGACACCTCCCCCGCTAGGGGGAGGATTTACGGGGATTGAGCGGGCTGAATGATCCGTGTTCGCGAGATCGAAGCCAGCGAAATCAAGCGCTTGTCGATTTTAGACGCCGCTGAATGATCAGCGTTGAATCCTGTCGCCATACTAACTGCACCTGATGGCTTGGAAGGGACGTCCGGCCGGCGATCGAGACGGCTGTCAGGGGTGGTCGAGCGGGAAGCGCTCGCCGGGTCTCTCTCGGGAGGCTCGTCTTCGCGACGGATCCAGATGCGGGCTCCCTGAAACATCGGGACGAAGCCCCAGATCCTTCCCTTAGGGGGCGGCGAAGATCAGGCGAACGCGGCAGGTCCGGGCTGAAATCGCCCGGGCGTTCCGGGACCGGGGTCGTCGCCCTGGCCCGCCCGTCGGGGGCCTCTCGTGGGAGCGGGTTAAGACCCCGCCGCCTCGCGGGCTCACCGGATAACGAACCACGCGGAGCGTCCTGGCTTCGTCGAAACGGTATTCACTCTCCAAACCTCCGGACGGATGTCCGGCGCTCCGCGTCCCTTTCCATCCCTTCAGCGGTCAGCCGCGTGAGGACGACGACGCATGACTCCCGTTCTAAGCCCTTACGCTGGCCCAGGGCCCCGTGATCGCCAGGGTGATCCCCGGGTTCTGGACGTTGACGAACATCGTGCCGCCGTCGGGCGAGAAGCAGGCCCCGGCGAACTCGGAATTGCCGGTGAAGACGTTACGGCCCAGCGTGTAGACCTTGCCCTGGGGCGTCACCCCGCGCAGATGGTTGCGCAGGGTGTCCGAATAGCGGTCCTCGCAGACGATCACGTGGCCCCAGGGGGCGACCACAAGGTTGTCGGCATAGTCCAGCACCCGGTCGTTCTGGCTCTCGACGAACAGTTGCAGCTTGCCCGGCTGATCCTTCTCGCCGACCTGGCCTTCGGCGGGCGAGGGGGCATAGCGGAAGATCTGGCCCGAGCCGGCCGCGCCGCCGGCCGTGCAGGCGAAATAGAGCTCGCCCTGGCCGAAGAACACGCCCTCGCCCCGGCAGAACACCGCCGCGCCCTTGGCGTGGCCGCGCCGGCGCAGGTCGTCATAGGGATTGTCGACGCCGTCCAGGTCGATCCAGCGCACGGCCTTGGCGCTTCCGATCGGAAAGGTCTTCTCCTCCTGGTTGCGGGTGTCGCCGCCCTCGGGCGCGTCGACCAGGCCCAGGGCCTGCAACCGTCCGCCGGCGGCCAGGTCGCGACGGTCGTTGGGCAGGAAGCGGTAGAAGAGACCGTCGGCGACGTCCTCGGTCAGATAGACGACGCCCGTGCTGGGATCGATGCAGGCGGCCTCGTGCTTGAAGCGGCCCAGGCCCTTCAGGGCGACCGGCTGGACGAGGCCGACATGGGCGGCGGGCACTTCGAAGACCCAGCCGTGGTCCTTGCCGACCTCCAGGCCGCGTTCCAGCGTCGTCTCCTCGCAGGTCAGCCACGCGCCCCAGGGCGTGACGCCGCCGGCGCAGTTGACCAGGGTGCCGGCCAGGCTGAGGTGCTGGCGCTCGGTCTGGCGGGTCTTGAGATTGTAGAGCTGGGTCGTGGTGCCGCCGGGCAGGGGGCGCTGGCTGTTGTGGAAGTCCCAGACCTTGGCGCGGTCGATGCGGTCGACCAGGCGCTCGCTCAGACCAAAGGCGCCGTTGTGGATGTCGTTCACCGACAGTTCGTGGTTGCGGACCAGCAGCACGCGGTCGGCGTCGACGGGGAAGCACCCCATACCGTCGGCCTTGCCGGGCACGAGGAAGCCGTCGCTCATCGTCTCGCCGGCCTGGGAGATGACCTGGTAGCGAAAGCCCGCCGGCAGATCGAGCAGGCCCTTGGGATCGGGGACCAGCGGGCCGTAGCCCTCGACCTCGTTCAGATAGGTCTCGGCCTGGACCGCCTCGTCCTGGGCGCGGGCCGAGAAGGCGGTGAAGGCCAGGCTGGTGGCGGCGGCGCCGAGGAAGCGTCTACGGGAAAAGGACATGGAGCGCGCTCTTCGAAGGGGAACCTGCATGGCGGCTATGCCCGTCGTTGATGACGGTTCGAACACGGGATTGCGGTATTATGATACCGTATCACCTATCTCGTTGTATTTAATAAGTTTTGTAAGTTTTTCGCATCACTATTGTTGACAGTGCGCGAACCCTCCCGTACATGCCGCGCCTCACACGGACGAAACCGGATTTCTCGGGGTCGGACGCCTAGAAATTACGGATCAATCCCATGCAGAAGATCACGGCTTCCTTGAAGCCAGCCGAGGTCGAGAAGAAGTGGATCGTGGTCGACGCCGAGAACGCCGTTGTCGGCCGTCTGGCGACGTTCATCGCCATGCGTCTTCGCGGCAAGCACCGTCCTGACTATACCCCGCACGTCGACTGCGGCGACTTCGTCGTCGTGATCAACGCCGACAAGGTGAAGTTCACCGGCAAGAAGCTGGACGACAAGGTCTATTACCGTCACACCGGTCACCCGGGCGGCGTCAAGGAAACCACCCCCCGCAAGGTGCTGGGCGGCAAGTTCCCGGAACGCGTCCTGGAGAAGGCCGTCGAGCGCATGCTGCCCAAGGAGAGCCCGCTGGCTCGCAAGCAGCTGACCCACCTGCTCATCTACAACGCCGGTGAGCACCCGCACCAAGCGCAAAACCCCGAAGTCGTCGACTTCGCGGGCCGCAACGCCAAGAACATCCGGAGCCTCTAAGCTATGACTGACGCTCAAGGCTTTGAAGCGCTGGCCAGCCTGTCCAGCAACCCGGAAACCGCCGCTCCGGCCGAACCCAAGATCGACGCCCAAGGCCGCGCCTACGCGACCGGCAAGCGCAAGAACGCGATCGCTCGCGTCTGGATCAAGCCGGGCAAGGGCTCGATCACGATCAACGGTCGTGACCAGGAAGTCTATTTCGCCCGTCCGGTGCTGCGCATGATGATCGCCCAGCCGCTGGAAGTCACCGACCGTCTGGGTCAGTTCGACGTCATCGTGACGGTCGAAGGCTCGGGTCTGTCGGGTCAAGCCGGCGCCATCCGCCACGGCCTGTCCAAGGCCCTGACCCACTACGAGCCCGGCCTGCGCCCGGTCCTGAAGCCGCACGGCTTCCTGACCCGCGACAGCCGCGTCGTCGAGCGTAAGAAGTACGGCAAGGCCAAGGCCCGCCGCAGCTTCCAGTTCTCGAAGCGCTAAGCGCGGTTCATCCGCGTTTGGAAGAGGGCGCTTCGGGTCTCCGAAGCGCCCTTTTTCTTGGTCTTTTCTCGGGTCTGATCGGGCCCGACAGGCATGCGTCGGTCACACGACGCGGCGAAACTGGACATCCCGGGTCCCTGGCGGTCCAGGTCGAGGAGTAGGCAGATGGCGAACGCCCCCAAGGTCTTCATCGACGGCGAAGCCGGCACCACCGGCCTGCAGATCCGCGAACGCCTGGTCGGCCGCAAGGACCTGCAACTGGTCTCGATCGATCCCGACAAGCGCAAGGACGCCGACGCCCGCGCCGAGATGCTGAACGGCGCCGACGCCGTGATCCTGTGCCTGCCCGACGACGCGGCCAAGGAGGCCGTGTCGCTGGTCACCAATCCCGACACGGTGATCATCGACGCCTCCACCGCCTATCGGACCGCCGAGGACTGGGCCTACGGCTTCGCCGAGCTGGACAAGGAGCAGCGCGGCAAGATCGCCGCATCCAAGCGCATCTCCAATCCGGGCTGCTATCCGACCGGCGCCATCGCCATGACGCGGCCGCTGGTCTCGGCGGGGATCCTGCCGGCCGAGCTGCCGGTCTCGTACAACGCGGTCTCGGGCTACAGCGGCGGCGGCAAGGCCATGATCGCCGAGTTCGAGGACGAGAGCGCCAGCAACTTCACCAAGGTCCCGTACCGGATCTACGGCCTCTCCATGGCCCATAAGCACGTGCCGGAGATGCAGAAGCACGGCGGCCTGCTGAGCCGGCCGATCTTCATGCCGGCCGTCGGGCGCTACCTGCAGGGCATGATCGTCGAGATGCCGCTACACTTCGCGACCCTGAACAGCGCGCCGTCGCTGGGCGACATCCACGCCGCCCTGGCCAAGCACTACAAGGGCGAGAAGTTCGTCGAGGTCGCGTCGCTAGACGAGGCCAAGAGCCTGACGACCCTGGACCCCGAGGGGCTGAACGGCACCAACCGCTTGAAGCTCTTCGTGTTCGGCTCGGACACCAGCGGCCAGGCGCGTCTGGTGGCCCTGCTCGACAACCTGGGCAAGGGCGCCTCGGGCGCGGCGGTGCAGAACCTGAACATCGCCCTGGGCCTGAAGGAAGACGCGGGCCTCTGAGGCCTCGTTCTAGACCCGCCAGCGATAGTGGCCTGCGGGCTTGTGCAGCTTGAACATCCACAGCGGCTCCTCGCGGACGCCCTGGCCGATGTTATGCGCTATCCGCACGGTGCGTGGGCCGTCGACCACGACGCCCAGGTGCGGCCGTCCGCCGCCGGCCAACCGCCAGGTCACGATGTCGCCGGCCTGCGGCGTCGCGAAGGCGTCGCCGCCCAGCACGCCGGACGAGGGCAGGGGCAGGCGAGCCTTCTGTCTTTCCAGGAAGGTCTCGAGGTTCAGGACGCGGCGATGGTCGATATTGGCGTCCGGCTTGGTCAGGCCCCAAGCCCGGCGCGACGGATAGGCCTCGAAGGCCCGGGCCATGTCCTCGTGCACTCGCCGCTGCAGGTCGATATCCCAAGCGTCGCGAGCGGCGCGGATCAGCACGTCGGAGCAGACGCCGCTGGTGCGCAGCACGTCGCCGTTGGGATACCCGATCGAGCGATAGCTGGGATCATAATCGATCGTGACGCCGATCTGCCCACGGGCCGCCGCGGCCAGCTTCAGCCCGGCGTTCGGGATCAACGCATGGCTCACTTCGGCGTCCGCCACGAAAGGCGTGGCGGCAAGCATTCCCAGGGCTGTTCGGCGATCAAGCGTAAGCATGCGCCTAAGTTTCGTCGCGATCCGGGCGACTTTTGGGCGAACGTTGGTCTTCGGCGCGGCGAAGCGCTTTAAGTCTGCGACTTTACGAGCACGAAGCTGCCCGGCGCGTCTTCCAGGGGCTTCAGCTTGCCCTTGGCGGGATCGCGCGCCGGAACGTCGCCGCCCGACCGCGCCCTGAGCCAGGCGGCCCAGTGCGGCCACCACGAGCCCGGGTGCTCGCTTGCCCCAGTGATCCACGCGCCGACGTCGCCAGGCAGGGCCTCGTTGGTCCAGTGCTGGTACTTCCGGGCGTCCGGATGGTTGATCACTCCGGCGATGTGGCCCGAGCCGGCCATGGTGAAGGTCACCGGTCCGCCGAAAGCCTTGGCCCCGCGATAGACGCTGCGATAGGGCGCGATGTGATCGTCCTTGGACGACTGGACGTAGATCGGGATCTTGACCTTGGAGAGGTCCAGGTGCTCGCCGCCCAGGTCCAGCTTGCCCGTCGTCAGGGCGTTATCCTTGTAGAAGTTGCGCAGATAGAACAGGTGCAGCGCCTTGGGCATCCGCGTCTGGTCGGCGTTCCAGAACAGCAGGTCGAAGGGGCGGGGCTCCTTGCCCATCAGATAGTTGCTGACGAAGAACGACCAGATCAGGTCGTTGCCGCGCAGGGCGTTGAAGGTGTCGGCCATCGACTGGCTGGGCAGGAAGCCGCCCGCGGCGTCCATCTGCTGCTCGATCGACTGCAGCCACTCTTCATTGGTGAACAGCAGGAGATCGCCGGCCTCGGCGAAATCCTGCTGCGCGGCGAAGAAGGTGGCCGAGTTGATCCGCTTGTCGCCTCGCGCCGCCATGTGAGCCAAGGCGACCGACAGCAGGGTGCCGCCGATGCAGTAGCCGACCGTGTTGACCTTATCGACGCCGCACTGGGTCATGACCTGCTGGGTGGCGTCGTAGACGCCTTCCAGCATGTAGTCCTCGAAGGTCTTGGCGGCGAGCTGCTGGTCGGGATTGACCCACGAGGCGACGAACACCGTGAAGCCCTGGCCGGTCAGCCAGCGGATCATCGAATTCTCGGGGCGAAGATCGAGAATGTAGAACTTGTTGATCCAAGGCGGGAAGATCAGCAGCGGGATCTCACTGACCTTGTCCGTGGTCGGATCGAACTGCAGCAGCTGCAGGATATCGTTCTGATAGACGACCTTGCCGGGCGCGGTGGCGACGTTCTCGCCGACCTTGAACTTGGCCAGGTCCGTCTGGCTGATCGCCAACTGGCCGCCGCCACGCTCCAGGTCGGCGGCGAAGTTCTCCATGCCGCGCACCAGGCTCTGGCCTTGAGTCTGCACCACCTCGCGCAGGGCCGCGGGGTTGGACATCAGGAAGTTCGACGGCGAGAAGGCGTCGGTCAGCATCTTGGTGAAGAACTCGACCCGGCGCTTGGTGGCCGGATCCACGCCCTCGACCTCGGCGATCAGGCCGTTCAGCCAGTTCGACGACAGCAGGTAGGACTGCTTCATCAGGTCGAACATCGGGTTCGACGCCCAGTCCGGATCGTTGAAGCGCTTGTCGCCGGCGGCCGGCGCCACGACGGGCGCGACCTCCTCGCCGGCGGCGCGGCGGGCGGCCGACTGCCACAGCTCCATGTATTGGCCGAACAGATCGGCCTGGGCCCGCATCAGCCGGTCGGGCTGAGCGGCGAGGCGGGTCATCACCTCGTTCAGGGCGGGGGCGACGTGAAACGGGTCGGGCGTCAGGGCCGCTGGACGGTCCGCCTGCCGCAGCGCCGCCTCGGCGATCGCGCCCTGGGCGGTGACCGCCGCGCGAGCCAGATTGGCCGAGAGGGTCTCGACCATCTTCAGCTGGTCGGGCGAGAGCATGCCCTCGAACGGCGGGAAGGGCGGGGCGCTGGCGTCGGCGTGGGCGCCCGCCGAAGCCTGACCAGCCGATTCGGCCTTGGGCGGCGGCTCAACGGTTTCGGGTTTGGTGTTGGCCTTGGTCTTCGCCGCCTTGGGTTCGGTTGTCGCGGCCTTGGCGGAGGTCTTCTTCCGAGGCTTGGGGGCGGCCTTCGCCGTGGCCATGAGGTTTCCTCCGCTTGTCCAAAGCCAGTTCGCGAAAAGCGACGTTGAACGCCTTTCGCTCGCCGCGATCATCGCATAAGACCAGAACCAATGAACGGCGAAACCCGCAAAATCGTGCGTCTTGCTTTGATCGTCGGCCTCGCGGCCGGCGCGACCGCCTGCGCGAACCCGTTCAAGACCGCTCAAGTCGATCCCAGCTCATCGATCGCGGCCGAGGCCGCCGCGGCCGCGAAGGCCAAGGCGCCGCGCCGCAAGTTCTCGGACATTCCGGCGCTTCCGAACGACGTGCCGACCGCCGACCAGGTTCGCGCGGCCGTCGTGCAGCAGCAGCGCGCTGGCGAGGCCCTGGCCGCCGCCGTCGCGCCCAACACCTGGGAACTCAAGGACACCGACGCGTACGTCAACAAGGCCCGTCGTGACGTCAAGGCGCCGGCCTTCGAGGCGCCGACCGACGCCGACCGCGCCGACACCGCCGCCTTCGCCCGCGCAGCCCGCGGCCGAGCTAGCGCGCCTCCGTCACAGCCCTAGTCGGGCGACGGAGGCATAATCTTCCTTGAACTGGCTTGGCTTGACCCCGCGTGGGGTCTATCCATGCCCGACTTTTCGCTCCCAGAGCGCCGAAGCGGCGCACAGAGCCCTCATGAGCACCGATTTTCACCGTATCCGCCGCCTGCCGCCGTACGTTTTCGAAGAGGTCAACAAGATCAAGGCGCGTCTCCGCGCCGAGGGGACCGACATCATCGACTTCGGCATGGGCAACCCGGACATGCCCACGCCCCAGCACATCGTCGACAAGCTGATCGAGACGGCGCGTGATCCCAAGGCGGGCCGCTATTCCGCCTCGAAGGGCATCCCCGGCCTGCGCAAGGCCATGGCCAACTACTACGGCCGCCGCTTCGGCGTGAAGCTGAACCCCGACACCGAGGTGATCGCCACCCTCGGCTCCAAGGAAGGCTTCGCCAACCTGGCCCAGGCCCTGACCGGTCCTGGCGACGTGATCATCTGCCCGAACCCGGCCTATCCGATCCATGCCTTCGGCTTTATCATGGCCGGCGGCATCATCCGCCACGTGCCGGCCCTGTCGCCGGAGGAATATCTCTCCAACATCAGCCGCGCGGTGAAGCACTCGGTGCCGCCGCCCAGCGTGCTGATCCTGTCCTACCCGTCGAACCCAACCGCCCAGTGGGTGGATCTGGACTTCTACAAGGACGCCATCGCGCTGGCCAAGAAGCACGACCTGCTGGTCATCAGCGACGTGGCCTATGGCGAGATCTATTTCGACAACAACCCGCCGCCGTCGGTGCTGCAGGTCGACGGCGCCAAGGACATCGCCGTCGAGGTCAACTCGCTGTCGAAGACCTACGCCATGGCCGGCTGGCGCGTGGGCATGGTCGTCGGCAACAGCCGCATCTGCTCGGCCCTGGCCCGCGTGAAGTCGTATCTGGACTACGGCGCCTATACGCCGGTTCAGGTCGCCGCGGCCACGGCGCTGAACGGTCCGCAGGACTGCGTCGACGAGATCCGCGCCATCTACAAGAGCCGCCGCGACACCCTGATCAAGTCGATGAAGGGGGCGGGCTGGGACATCCCCAATCCGCCGGCCTCGATGTTCGCCTGGGCCAAGATCCCCGAACAGTACCGCGAGGCCGGCTCGATGCTGTTCTCGCGCCTGCTGATCGAGGAGGCCGGCGTCGCCGTCGCCCCCGGCATCGGTTTCGGCGAGTACGGCGAGGGCTATGTGCGGATCGGCCTCGTGGAGAACGAGCACCGCATCCGCCAGGCGGCGCGCAACGTGAAGAAATTCATCGCCAACGCCGACTCCATCCTGGCCAAGGCCCACAACAAGATGGAACAGGCTTAAGGCCGGTTCACCCGAGGATTCGTAAGATGACGAAGAAGACCTGGCGCATCGGCGTCGCGGGCCTGGGCACCGTCGGCGGCGGCCTGCTGCAGTTCCTGGCCGAGCGTCCGGACTTCGCGCCGGCCGGCGACCGAGCGGTGATCACCGCCGTCTCGGCCCGCAACAAGTCGCGCGCCCGCACCGTCGACATCTCGAACCTGGCCTGGTTCGACGATCCGGTGGCCCTGGCCGGCTCGCCGGACATCGACCTGTTCGTCGAACTGGTCGGCGGCAGCGACGGCCCGGCCAAGGTGGCGGTCGAGACCGCGCTGAAGGCCGGCAAGCCCGTGGTCACGGCCAACAAGGCGCTGATCGCCGTGCATGGCGCGGAGCTGGCCGCCCTGGCCGAATCCCAGGGCGTGCCGCTGTTGTTCGAAGCCGCCGTCATGGGCGGTACGCCGGCGGTCAAGATGCTGCGCGAGGCCATGGTCGGCGACGACGTGATCTCGGTGGCGGGCATCCTCAACGGCACCTGCAACTTCATCCTTTCGGAGATGGAGAAGACCGGCCGCTCGTTCGCCGACGTGCTGCGCGAGGCCCAGGGCCTGGGTTACGCCGAGGCTGATCCGACCACCGACGTCGGCGGTTTCGACGCCGGTCACAAGATCAGCATCCTGGCCGCCCTGGCCTTCGGCTGCGCGCCGAACTTCGAAGCCGCCGAGATCGAGGGCATCAGCGATGTCGAGCTGCTCGACATCAAGCTGGCCAAGGATCTGGGCTACCGCATCAAGCTGATCGCCGGCGCGGCCAAGGCAGACGGCGGCGTGGCGGTGAAGGTGCATCCGTCGCTGGTTCCGCTGGACCATCCGCTGGCCCAGGCCGGCGGCGCGCTGAACGCGCTCTTCATCGAGGGCACGCGCATCGGTCGGATCTTCATCCAGGGCGCCGGCGCCGGCGCGGGGCCGACGGCCGCCGCCGTGGCCGCCGACATCGCCGACGTCATGACCAAGGCCGTGCGTCCGGTGTTCCAGGCCCCGGCCGGCGACCTCGCGCCGTTCATCGCGATCGACCCGGCTCGCGCCGTGGGCAAGGCCTATCTGCGGGTCATGGTCCAGGACCAGCCCGGCGTGATCGCCGCGATCTCGGAAACCCTGGCCGAATGCGGTGTTTCGATCGACAGCTTCCTCCAAAAGCCCGTCGAGGGCGCGGGTGGCGTACCGATCGTGCTCGTTACTCATGCGACGCCCGAATCGAAGCTGCTGGATGCGATTAGCCGCATCGAAAAGCTGCAGACCGTGCTAGAGCGTCCCCGCCTTCTGCGCGTCGCGCGCATCTGACGACCAAGAAAACTCGGCGTTGAGGGTGACATTGGGAACAAGGCCGCCTTCTTCCGGGGCGGTCGGGAGAGACGGATGAGTTCGAACACCCTGGACCGTTCGCTGGTCCTGGACGCCGTTCGCGTTACCGAAGCCGCCGCCATCGCCTCGTGGACGATGCTGGGTCGCGGCGACGAGATGGCCGCCGACCAGGCGGCCGTCGACGCGATGCGCAATGCTCTGAATGAGCTGAACATCGACGGCGAGATCGTCATTGGCGAAGGCGAGCGCGACGAGGCGCCGATGCTCTACATCGGCGAGAAGGTCGGCAGGGGGAAAGGCCCCAAGGTCGACATCGCTCTCGACCCGCTGGAAGGCACGACCCTGGCGGCCAAGGCCCAGCCCAACGCCCTGACGGTGATGGCCTGGGCGCCCAAGGGCACGCTGCTGAACGCGCCCGACACCTATATGGACAAGATCGCCTGTGGTCCGGGCCTGCCGGCCGGCGTGATCGATCTCGACAAGTCTCCCGCCGACAACATCAAGGCCTTGGCCGAGGCCAAGGGCGTCGCTCCGACCGAGATCACGGTCTGTGTGCTGGATCGTCCGCGTCACGCCGAGATCATCGCCAAGGTCCGGGCGGCGGGCGCCCGCATCCATCTGATCACGGACGGCGACGTGGCCGGGGTGATCAACACCACCGATCCGTCGACCGGCATCGACCTCTATCTCGGCTCGGGCGGCGCGCCGGAAGGCGTCCTGGCCTGCGCGGCCTTGAAGTGCGTCGGTGGTCAGTTCCAGGGGCGCCTGCTGTTCCGCAACGGCGACGAGCGCGCCCGCGCCGCGCGCTGGGGCATCACCGACCTGGACAAGAAGTACGACCTGCACGAGATCGTCCGCGACGAGGCGATCTTCGCGGCCACGGGCGTGACGCGCGGCGGCTTGGTGGACGGCGTCGTCTATCGTGACGGCTGCGTGCACACCCACACCCTGGTCATGAACTCGTCGACGGGCACCGTCCGCGAAGTGCGCATGAAGCGGAAGGTCTGAGATCTTCCTGTCACGGCCGTCTTATAGGGCGGCCGTTCTATTCTCCGGTTTGAGGTTTCGAATGACCACCTTTGTCGACTTGGCCGCCTGGCTCGCGGCGGAGCCGGCCGACGCCGCGCTCAAGGACGTCGTCACGACCATCGCCGAGACCTGCGCCGGGATCAGCCGCGTCGTCGCCTCGGGCGCCCTGTCGGGCAGCCTGGGCGTGGCCGGCACCACCAACGTGCAGGACGAGGAGCAGAAGAAGCTCGACGTCATCACCAACGACATGCTGAGCGACGCCCTGAAGGGCTGCGCCCCTGTCGCGGGCCTGGCGTCGGAGGAGCTGGAAGAGATCGAGCCCACCGGCCGGGTCGGCGGCTATCTCGTGACCTTCGATCCGCTGGACGGCTCCAGCAACATCGACGTCAACGTCTCGGTCGGGACGATCTTCTCGGTGCTGCCCGCGCCGGCCGGTCATGCGCCGGCGGAGGCCGACTTCCTGCAGCCGGGCCGCAACCAGGTCGCCGCCGGCTATGCCGTTTACGGTCCGCAGACGATGCTGGTCCTGACCCTGGCCAGCGGCGTCAACGCCTTCACCCTCAGCGCCGACGGGCAATGGCTGCTGACCCATCCGGCCGTGACCGTGAAGGCCGATACCGCTGAATTCGCGATCAACATGTCGAACCAGCGCCACTGGGCCGCGCCGGTGCAGCGCTATATCGACGGCTGCCTGCAGGGCAAGGACGGCCCGCGCGGCAAGAACTTCAACATGCGCTGGATCGCGTCGATGGTGGCCGACGTGCACCGCATCATGATGCGTGGCGGCGTCTTCATGTATCCGTGGGACAGCCGCGAGCCCGGCAAGCCGGGCAAGTTGCGCCTGATGTACGAGGCCAACCCGATGGGCCTGGTCGTCGAGCGGGCCGGGGGCAAGGCCACCGACGGCGTGACCGACATCCTCGATATCCAGCCGGCCAAGCTGCACCAGCGCGTGCCGGTGGTGCTGGGCTCGGCCAACGAGGTCGAGGTCGTGCGGGCGGAGATGCGCGCCTAGCGTTCGTTGCGTCCGGGATTGTCGCGGCGGCGTCGCATGGAGCGAATCCATACGAACGAGTAGTCTGCCGCGATGGCCGATGGTGTTTCCAATATCGTCTCCGACGCCTTCCTGGGCGTCGAGCGCTCGCTGAGCGGCCGCGCTTGGCGCGAGCGTCCCGCCGACATGGCGGTGGTGCGTGATATCCAGCAACGTCACGGCCTGACCGAGCCGCTGGCCCGGGCTCTGGCCTCGCGCGGCGTGTCGCTGGAGCAGGCCGAGCACTATCTGCGTCCGACCCTGAAGGCGCTGTTCCCCGACCCGTCCAGCTTCACCGACATGGACCGGGCCGCCGAGATCCTGATCGACGCCCTGGAGCAAGGGCGGCCGACCATGGTCTTCGCCGACTACGACGTCGACGGCGCCACCAGCGCCGCCCAGCTGGTCCGCTGGTATCGCCACATGGGCGTCGAGCTGCCCATCTACATTCCCGACCGCTTGACCGAGGGCTATGGCCCCAGCCCGGCGGCGTTCCGCAAGATCCGCGAGGGCGGGGCCGAACTGGTCGTGACCCTGGACTGCGGCGCGGCGGCCTATGATGCCATCGCCAGCGCCGCCGAGATCGGCCTGGAGGTCGTGGTCATCGACCACCACCTGATGCGCGAGGATCCGCCTGCGGCCGCCGCCGTGGTCAATCCGAACCGTCCAGGCTGCCAGAGCGGGCAGGGCGTCCTGGCCGCCGCCGGCGTCACCTTCGTTCTGCTGGCCGCCCTGAACCGCGAGGCGCGCAAGCGCGGCCTGTTCACTAAAGAGCGCCCGCAGCCGGACCCGCGCCAGTGGCTCGACCTGGTGGCCCTGGGCGAGGTCTGCGACGTCACCCAGCTGGTCGGCTTCAATCGGGCCCTGACGACCTTGGGTCTGCGCACCATGGGCGCTTGGGCCAATCCGGGGCTGAAGGCGCTGTTCGAGGTCGGCAAGGGCTCGGGTGAGCCGTCCGTGTTCCACGCGGGCTTCATCCTGGGCCCGCGCATCAACGCCGGCGGCCGCATCGGTCGTTCCGATCTCGGCGCCAAGCTGCTGGCCACGGACGACCCGCTGGAGGCCCGCGCCCTGGCCGAGGAGCTGGACGGCCTCAACACCGAACGCAAGGCCGTCGAGGCCGCCGTGGTGGAGGAAGCCGCGGCGATGCTGGAACGCGGCAGCAACTTCAATCCCGATGCGCCGGTGATCGTGGTCGCGGGCGAGGACTGGCATCCGGGCGTCATCGGCATCGTCGCCGGTCGCCTGCGCGAGCGTTATCGCAAGCCCGTTGTGGTGATCGGCGTCGACCGCGCCGCCAATGTCGGCAAGGGCTCGGGCCGTTCTCAGCCCGGCGTGAACCTGGGCAGGGCGATCCAGGCGGCGTTCGAGACGGGATTGCTGATGGCTGGCGGCGGTCACGCCATGGCCGCGGGCCTGTCGATCCGTCCCGACGCGATTCCCGAGTTCCGGGCTTTCCTCGAGGAGCGCCTGGCCGGCGAAATGGAGGCGGTCGGGATCGAGGCGGTCGAGATCGACGCGCTGGTCCAGCCGCGCGCGGCGAATCGCGCGTTGCTCGACGACTTCCAGCGGCTGGCGCCGTTCGGTCCCGGCAATCCCGAGCCGCTGTTCGCCCTGACCCAGGTGCGGCCAGATCGGATGTCGGCCCTGAAGGGCGGCCATGTGCGGCTGGATCTCGTCGGGCCCACGGGCGACCGCATCAAGGCGATCAGCTGGCGCAGCGCCGAGACGCCGCTGGGCCAGCGCCTGCTGGCCGGGGGCGGGGCGCTGGACGTCGTCGGCAAGCTGAAGCCGGACGATTACATGGGGCGCAACGGCGTCCAACTGGAGATCGAGGACGCCCACGATCCCAGAGCCCGGTACGGATCCTGACTCTCCGATCCGCGCGCCAAACCCTGTTTGGCGAAGGCGGTGTAGGCGGACTGAAAAAATGACTTTCGGCGGCTTGCGCACCCCAGAGGTCGCGGCTATACACCCGCTTCCTCGCGGGGCCGTGGTCCCTTCGTCTATCGGTTAGGACGCCAGATTTTCAATCTGGAGAGAGGGGTTCGACTCCCCTAGGGACTGCCACCCGCGAGGCCATATATCGACGATGTTCCGCTCCGGCGGCGACGTGGTCCCTTCGTCTATCGGTTAGGACGCCAGATTTTCAATCTGGAGAGAGGGGTTCGACTCCCCTAGGGACTGCCATCCTCGGCTGTATTTCAGAATTGTTTCCGTCCTGTAGCTGCGGCGAAATGTCGCGGATCGCGTTCGCGCGCGGTTTTGACGCGATTTCGTCATTGACGGTTCTCGTTACGCGAGAACACTGTTCGCGTAGTGCTCGCTCCGATGGGCTGATTGGGCGAGCCAGAGGGGTGGGATGTCTGGTTATGATTTCGAGGACGCTGCGGCGCACGAAGAGTTCGTGCGCATCAGCGGGAGGGTGAAGTGGTTCGACGCCGGCAAGGGCTATGGGTTCATCGTCCCCGATGATCCCGGCCAGACCGGGCTGAAGGACGTGCTTCTGCATGTGACGTCGCTGCGCAACTGTGGTCGCGAAACGGCCATGGAGGGGGCAATGATCGTGTGTGACGTGGTCCGAAGGCCCAAAGGCTGGCAGGTCAGCGAGGTCGTCAATCTCGACGAGACCTCAGCGCCGGCGCCGCTCGAGCGCCAGAGACGCACATTCGCCGAGGGACCGCCGCGCCGCGATGTCTTGCGGGAAGGCCACGGGCGTCATGCCCTGGAGCCCGAGGGACCGCCTGAACACGCCAAGGTCAAGTGGTTCAACCGCACCAAGGGCTATGGCTTCGTGATCCGCGACGCCGAGCCGGGCGACATCTTCGTGCATATCGAGACGCTCCGCCGGGGTGGGCTCGAGGACCTGCAGCCGGGCGACGACGTCCTGGTGCGGTTCGCGCGGGGGCCCAAGGGCCTGGTGGTCGCGGAGATCACGGCCGGCGACGCCTGACTTTCGCCGCCTCGGCGCGGAAGCTAGTCTCCTGAAGGGGCTGGCTTTCGGCGAGGTGTCGCGTGGCGGAACGGATGATCGAGAGGCGGGCCTTGCTCGCCGCGCTGGTGCTCGGCTCGTGCGCCGGGGGCGTTGGCGTGAGTCGCGCCGTATTGGCCGCGCCCAGGCTGGAGACGGTCGAGATCGTCACCACTCGCGGTCGACCGCGCTTCCTGGTCGAGATCGCCGCCACGCGCGCCGAGCAGGCGCGTGGGCTGATGTTCCGCAAGTCCCTGGCCCCCGATCGGGGAATGCTTTTCATCTACAAGCAGCCGCAGCCTGCCGCCTATTGGATGAAGAACACGCTCGTTCCGTTGGATATTCTCTACATCCAGCCGAATGGCAGAATCCTCTCGATCGTCCGCAACGCGCGACCCCACGACGAGACGCCGCTGCCGTCGGGCGGCTTGGTGCTGGGCGTGCTGGAGCTGGCGGGCGGTCGCGCGGCCCAACTGGGCGTCCTTCCAGGCGACCGCGTCTTGCATCGAATCTTCCCGAAAGAATGATTGGCGCTCAAGATGATTGAGGCCAGTCGTTGATCCGCGCTTCGAACCCCTGTAGAGCACGCGCCTGCCGATGTTTCGGAGCGTAGCGCAGCCTGGTAGCGCATCTGTTTTGGGAGCAGAGGGTCGCAGGTTCGAATCCTGCCGCTCCGACCATCGGTAAGGTACTTTGGAGAGGTCCATGCTGGCCCGCATCTATCGCCCCGCCAAGAACGCCATGCAGTCCGGCAAGGCCAAGACCAAGGATTGGGTGCTGGAGTTCGAACCGGCCTCGGCTCGCAAGCCCGACCCGCTGATGGGCTGGACCCAATCCAGTGACATGAATGGCCAGGTCCGCCTGACGTTCGAAACCCGCGATGAAGCCGTGGCCTACGCTCAGCGCCACGAGATTTCGTTCCAACTGTTCGAGCCCAAGACGCCTAAGCGGATCATTAAGGCCTACGCCGACAACTTCGCCGCCAACCGCAAGCAGCCCTGGACGCACTAGGGCCTTCGCGGGCTAGGTCGGCCAGCGCGCGCCCTTAGCTCAGCTGGATAGAGCACTCGCCTTCTAAGCGAGCGGTCGCAGGTTCGAATCCTGCAGGGCGCGCCAGCGGCTTCGCAAGTCGCTGACGGCTGCTGGCGCAGAAACCTCTAGCACCCAGAACGCTTAGCGTGACCGTCCGCGGGCATCGCGTTTTGACGCTGCCGTGTGGTCCGCCTCGCGCAGCCGGCGATGGATGTCGGTCGCGGCGATAGCCGCCTCGGCCGTCGCCACGGCGATTTGATTGAGACCCCTCACTACATCGCCCGCGGCGTAGACGTCATCGATCGAGGTGCGCTGGTGAGCATCGACCACGAGATTTCCTTCCGCGTCGTGCCTTGCGCCCCATCGCAGGGCCAGCCGGCTCTGCATCTCACAGCCGAGCGCCAAGTAGACGCAGTCGAAAGCCCGCGCGTCCGAGGCGGTGCGGAGCACCACTCTGTCCTCGAGAGAAAGATCCCCCAAATCGATCCGCGCAACCTCGACCCCACTGACGCGCAGGGCGTCTAGATCTAAATCATCCGACGAGCCCATGTGCAGGAGCGTGACCCGGTCGGAATAGGTCCGGAGGAACATCGCCTCGCGCGCGCCCAGCGGTCCGTCGCCAAGCACGGCGATCGCCTTGTCGATGGCTTCGAAGGCGTCACAGATCGGGCATATGCGGACCAACGCCCGGCGGATTGCGTCATCGAGACCGGCGAGGTCGGGCTTTCTATCCACCACACCCGTGGCCAACAAGACGTAAGGCGCTTGGATGGCCACCGACTGCTCCCCGGCAAGCTTGAAGGTGAAGAGCTCACCCTGTCGCACCAGCTCCTCGGCTTGGGCCGGAAGGAACTGGGCGCCATAGAGACTTGCTTGCGCGCGCATTCGCTCCAGCAGGGCCGGGCCAGAGACGCCTTGCGGAAAACCCGGGGTGTTGTGACTTTCGGGAATCCAGCTCGCGCGTGGCACGCCGCCATCAAGCACCAGGACGCGGCGGCGGAACCGGCCAAGATAAGTCGCCGCGGTGAGACCGGCCGGACCCGCGCCGACAATGACCGCATCAAAAGTCCGGGCTTGCCCATCCGGGGTTGGAGCCGCGCCGGGCGCGAGTTTAGGGTCGCTGATGGTCATGCGCTCAACAACACCTTCGCGCGCTGGAAAGTTCGCCCTGCTTTCACGAACGGCCGGGGAGGGGCGCTCGAAACTCCGCGCGGAGGGGTGTTACGTCCCCGGCCGATCGCGTCTTGGGGCCGTCGGACAGCGTCGGTTGGGCGATCGCGATCAGCCTGGCGCGACGCCGAGATCGGCCATGACCTCGGAGGCCTCGGCGAAGGCCGTGTTGGCGGCCGGCACACCGGCGTAGATCGCCGTCTGCATCAGCGTCTCCTTGAGCTCGTCGACGGTGAAGCCGCCTTGCTCCAGTCCCGCGCGAACATGCAGGCGGAACTCTTCCCAGCGCGCCAGGGATGCGCAGATGGCCAGCACCAGCAGGCGCCGGGTGCGGTGATCCAGGCCCGGCCGTCGCCAGATCTCGTTCCAGGCATAGCGCGTGATCATGGCTTGATAGTCGGCCGTGAAAGCCGTTCGTCCGGCGAGAGACTTTTCCACCCAGGCGTCGCCCAGCACCGCCCGCCGGGTGACGAGGCCGGCCTCGAACAGCGTGTCCCGAGCTTCGCGCGCGGCGGATCCGTTCAGGACTTCGCCGATGAATGTCCGCACCGCGCCGGCGAGGGCGGCCGGAGCCTCCAGGCTGGGCAGGTGGGCCCCGCCGATCTGGAGGTGGCGCGCGCCGGTCACGGCGGCGACGATGCGTTCGCCATGACCTTCGTAGGGTGTCGCGGCGTCCTGGGCGCCGGTGACGACCAGGGTCGGGGCGGTGATGGCGGACAGACGCTCCAGCAAGGCCATGTCGCGGATCGCCGCGCCGCAGCCAGCATAGCCGTCCGGATTTTGGGCCAGCATGCCGGCGCGCACGGTCTCGACGACCTCGGGATGCCGGACGCGAAAGCCTTCGGAGAAGAAACGCGCCATCACGGGTTCGACCAGCGGCGCCATGCCTTCGGCACGGATCAGGGCCAGCCGCTGGTCCCAGACCGACGGGTCCATGGCGGGGGAGGTGCAGGCCAGAACCAGCGCTTCGATCCGCTCGGGCGCCTTGGGGGCCAGGGCCATGGCGATCATCGCGCCCAGCGACGTCCCGACCAGGCTGGCCTTGGCGACGTTCGCGGCATCCATCACCGCCAGCACGTCTTCGGCCAGCAGATCCAGGCTGTAGTCGCCGGCCGGCGCGTCGGAAGCGCCATGGCCGCGCGTGTCCATCCGCAGCACGCGGAAGTCCGGCGTCAGCAACGGCACGACCGGGTCGTACAGGGACAGGTCCGTGCCGATCGAGGTCAGCAGCACGACCGCCGGCTTGTCGGCCGCGCCGTCGGCCCGCCAGTAGATCCTGGCGCCGTGCGAGGTGGCGAAGGGCATTAGCGGTCCTTTCGATGGTGGGCGAGGGCGCGCGTCACCAGCGCCTCGGACTCCCCGGTGTCGGTTCCGACACCCGCCGCGGTCAGGTTCCGGGCCATGCGATCGGTGTCGACATCCAGGCCCTCGACGACCGGCGCCATGGCGGACAGGGCGCCGTGGGCCAGCTGGAAAAGGTCGGCCAGCACCGGCGCTTCGGCCTGCCAGCCGCCTAGTCCGCGCTCGTGCGCTTGTGGCAGGGTGGAGACGATGGTGGCGGCCAGGTGCGGCGCGCGTGTCGCGGCGGTCAGGGCGACTTGGCAACCGGTCGGATTGCGCTTGTGCGCCATCGCCGAGGAGCCGCCGCGCCCGGCGACCCGCGGCTCGAAGGCCTCGGCGACCTCGTTCTGGGCCAGCAGGGCGATGTCGCCGGCGATCTTGCCGACCGCGCCGGTCAGGATGGCGAGACTGGAGGCCAGGCCCGCCAAACCCTCGCGCCGCGAATGCCAAGGGGTCTCGGCTGCCGGTAGGTCCAGTAGGGCGGCCAGGTGTTCGGTCACGGCGCGGGCCTGGCCGCCCAGCCCGGCCAGCGACCCGGTCGCCCCGCCGAGTTGCAGCTGGATGGCGGCGGTCTCGCGCCGGAACCGGGACAGGGCGCCGTCTATCCCCTGCAGCCAGCCGGCGACCTTCAGGCCGAACGTGATCGGCAGGGCGCCTTGCAGCAGGGTGCGGCCCAGCATGGGCGCGGCCACGTGGCGCTCGGCCAGGGCGACCAGGGCGCTGGTGAGGCGCAGGGTCTCCTCGACGACCAGGGCTGCGCCGGCCTTGGCCTGCAGCATCAGGGCCGTATCGGCCAGATCCTGGCTGGTCGCGCCTTTGTGGACGTGTAGGTTGATCTCTGGGTCGTTGATCCGCTCACGGATCATGGCGACCAGCGGAATGGCCAAGGTTCCGGCGTGGGCGGCTTCGTCGGCCAGGATCTCGATGTCCGGAAGCTCGACGCAGGCGGCGGCGATCGCGTCCGCGGCCGAGGCGGGGATCAGCCCGATCTCGGCTTGCGCGCGGGCCAGCATGGCCTCGAAGGTCAGGGCCGCGCGCAGCAGGGCCTCGTCGCCGAACACGGCCAGCATTGCTGGCGTGGAGGTCGCGCGGTCGCGGATCAGTGACGGCAAGCGGCGACTCCCGGCTTGAGTTCAGACATCGAAGAAGACGGTTTCCGCGGCGCCTTGCAAGACGATGTCGAACCTCCAGGCGCCGTCGACCTCGCGGGCCATCAGGGTCTCGCGCCGTTCGGCCGGGACCAGCGCCAGGATCGGATCCGCGGCGTTCTCGGGGGCGCCTTCGAAATAGATCCGCGTGACCAGCCGTTTGATCAGGCCGCGCCCGAAGACGCCGACGGCGATGTGGGGCGCTTGCCGACTGTCGCCAGGGCCAGGCACGGGACCCGGGCGCACGGTCCTGAAGCGATAGAGGCCGTCTTCGCTGGTCGAGGCGCGGCCGAAGCCGATGAAGCCCTCGTCTAGCGGGATCTGGGTTCGGTCGTCGTCGGGACTGGCGTAGCGTCCGGCGGCGTTCGCCTGCCAGATCTCGATCATGGCGTCGGGCACGGGCTTGCCGTCGGCGTCATAGACCACGCCCTCCAGGGTGATCACCTGGCCGGCGACCGCGCCCTTCGGCGGCGACAGGTTCAGGACGTAGTGCTCTTCCGGGAACAGCTCGGGGCGCGCGCCCATGTCGGATTGGCCGACCAGGTCCGCGCCGCCCTTCCAGGGCAGGCCGTAGTGGAAGAACGGGCCCACCGTCTGGGACGGGGTCTGGCCGAATAGTCCCGGATCCTGATTGTCCAGGCGCGGCGCGGGATTGGCGGGCTCAGTGGTCATGCGGATCCTCTGTCGGGGTCTGCTCGCGGCCGCGCAGCACGATGTCGAACAGATAGCCCAGCGCCCAGTTGGGCCGGGTCGTCTGGATATCGAAGCGCGACACCATCCGCTGGCGGTAGGGCAGGGGTGTGGCGTTGGCGATAGGGTCGATCTCGATCAGCGGATCATCGGGGAAGTACATCTGGGTGACGATGCGGGTGGCGAAGGCCGGACCCAGCAGCGACAGGTGGATGTGCGACGGCCGCCAGGCGTTGTGGTGGTTGCCCCACGGATAGGCTCCGGGCCGAACGGTGACGTATTGGTAGCGGCCCTCCGTGTCGGTGATCACCCGACCAGCGCCGGTGAAGTTGGGGTCGAGCGGGGCGTCCCACTGGTCCTTCTTATGGATGTAACGGCCAGCGGCGTTGGCCTGCCAGATCTCCATCACGGTGTTGGGAACGGGGCGGCCGTTCTCGTCCAGCACGCGGCCGGAGACGATGATCCGCTGGCCCTGCGGCATGGCCTTGTGCTGGGTGGTAAGGTCGGCCAGCGAGGACCCCATAAGGTTCTCCCAGCAACCGGCCGGGCCTGTGGTCTCGGTCAGGGTGTGAGGAATCCTGACCAGCGGCTGACGCGGCGAGCGGGCCACGGTCGAGGCGTAGGGCGCGTGCAGCGACGGCGGCTGGCCGGCGTCCTCGCGGCTATACGGCAGGATCAGGCTCATGACGTGAAGGCTCCCGCGTCGAAATCTGCCTCGGTCTTGGCCTTGATCTCGTCCAGCGTGACGCCCGGCGCCAGTTCGACGAGCTTCAAGCCGCCACCCTTTCGATCCAGGTCGAACACGCAGAGGTCGGTGATCACCATGTCGACACAGGCCGCGCCGGTCAGAGGCAGGGCGCATCGCTTGAGCACCTTGCTCTGGCCGGCCTTGTTGGCGTGGTCCATGACGACGATGACGCGCTTGACGCCGGCGACCAGGTCCATGGCCCCGCCCATGCCCTTCACCATCTTGCCGGGGATCGTCCAGTTGGCGATGTCGCCGTTCTGGGCCACCTCCATGGCGCCCAGTACCGTCAGGTCGATGTGGCCGCCACGGATCATGGCGAAACTCTGGGCGCTGTCGAAGAAGCTGGAGGTCGGCAGCTTGGTGATGGTCTGCTTGCCAGCGTTGATCAGGTCCGGGTCCGCCTCGCCTTCATAGGGGAAGGGGCCCATGCCCAGCATGCCGTTCTCGCTTTGCAGGGTAACGTGGACGCCCTCGGGAATGTGGTTGGCGACCAGGGTCGGGATGCCGATGCCCAGATTGACGTAGAAACCGTCCTTCAGCTCGCGGGCGGCGCGGGCCGCCATCTCATCGCGGGTCCAGGCCATTACACAGTCTCCCGAGGACGCGTGGTCAGCTTCTCGATCCGCTTTTCGTTGATCGTCGAGCGGATGATGCGATCGACATAGATGCCCGGCGTGTGAATGGCGTTGGCGTCGAGTTCGCCGGCCTCGACGATCTCCTCGACCTCGACGATGGTGACCTTGCCAGCCGCGGCCATCACCGGATTGAAGTTGCGGGCGGTCATCCGGAACATCAGGTTGCCCTCGGGATCGGCCTTCCAGGCCTTGATGATCGCCACGTCGGCGCGCAACCAGGTCTCGCGGACATAGGGCTCACCCTCGAAGGTCTCGACTGGCTTGCCCTCGGCCACCACCGTCCCGACGCCGGTCTTGGTATAGAAGGCCGGGATGCCGGCGCCGCCCGCCCGGATGCGCTCGGCCAATGTGCCCTGCGGGTTCAGTTCCAGCTCCAGTTCGCCGGACAGATAGAGCTGCTCGAACAGCTTGTTCTCGCCGACATAGCTGGAGATCATCTTCTTGATCTGACCGTTGTTCAGCAGCATCCACAGTCCGAAGCCGTCGGCCCCGCAATTGTTGCTGATTACCGTCAGGCCCTTCACGCCCGTGTCCTTGACGGCCGGGATCAAGGTCTCGGGATTGCCCGAGAGGCCAAAGCCCCCGGACATCAAGGTCATGCCGTCGAAGACGACGCCCTCCAGCGCCGCGGCGGCGCTCTCGTAGATCTTGCTCTTCATGGGACGCTCCTGGACCTCCTAGACCAGCGGGAGGCCGACATAGTTCTCGGCGAGGGTGAGCTGGGCGGCGCGGGAGCCGCGGATGTAGGCGAGTTCGGCGACCTGCATCTTGCGGTCGAAGCCGTCGCGATCGGGAAAGCGGTGGGTCAGGCCGGTGAACCACCAAGAAAAGCGCTCGGCCTTCCACACCCGGGCCAGGGCGCGGGCCGAATAGCCGTCGATCCCAGCGTCGGAGCCGTCGAGATAGTGCTCGGTCAGGGCCTCGGCCAGCATGACGACGTCCGAGACGGCCAGGTTCATGCCCTTGGCGCCGGTGGGCGGCACGATGTGGGCGGCGTCGCCGGCCAGGAACAGGCGTCCATGGCGCATCGGCTCCCCGACGAAGCTGCGCAGAGGCGCGATCGATTTCTCGAACGACGCGCCGCGCGTGACGCGCCCGGCGGCCTCGTCGCCTAGGCGTAGACACAGCTCGTCCCAGAAGCGATCGTCGCTCCAGTCCTCGATACGCTCGCCCAGGCCGCACTGAACATAGTAGCGGCTGCGGGTGGGCGAGCGCATCGAGGCCAAAGCGAAGCCGCGCTCGTGGTTGGAATAGATCAGTTCGTGATCGCAGGGCGGCACGTCAGCCAGCACGCCCAGCCAGCCGAACGGATAGACCCGCTCGAAGGTCTTCAGCACGTCGGCCGGGATCGCCGCGCGGCTGATCCCGTGATAGCCGTCGCAGCCGGCGATGAAATCGCAGTCCAGCCGCCGCTCGACGCCGTCCTGGCGCCAGGTGACGTAGGGCCGCGCGCTGTCGATGTCGTGCGGGGCGACGTCCTCGGCGTCGAAGATCACCGTCACGCCGCGCGGTTCGGCGGCGTCAAACAGGTCCTTCATCACCTCCTGCTGGCCGTAGACCGTGACGGTCGAGCCGCCGGTCAGCTCGGCCATGTCGATGCGGAACAGCTGGCCGTCGGCGACGATGTTCGTGCCGGTGTGGACCATGCCCTCGGCGCGCAGGCGTCCGCCCAGGTCCAGCCGATGCATCAGATCGACGGTGACCTGCTCGAGGACGCCCGCCCGCACGCGACCCTCGACATAGGCGCGGTCGCGGCGCTCCAGTACGACGGCGTCGACGCCCGCGCGCCGCAGCAGGTGGGCCAGGAACAGGCCGGCCGGTCCCGCGCCGATGATGGCGACTTGCGTCCGCATCTAGCCGGGCCTCCGCTCTCGCGTCGCGATTTGCTCGGCCGCCACGGCGCGTTCGATTATGCGCCGCGAATGGACGCCGCCCGCGTCGATGTTCAGCTTCAGCAGGCCGCGGTCGGGATGGCGCAGCAGATTGGCTTGCTGCGCCTCCAGCACGGCCAGATCCTCGCTGAAGATGCCGCGCTGGCCGTCACGGATCGAGGCGGTCAGAGCCTCGTCATCCGGGGCGAAGCCGCGCGCCATGCCCCAGAAGTACCAGTGGGAGGTCTCGGTCTCGGGCGTCATGAAGTCGACGACGATGCTGGAGGCCTTCAGCGCGGCCGGCGCGTCGTAGCCGCCATGGCCGGCCAGGGCGACGCCGACCTCGATCATCACGTGTCCCGGCGGCGAGAAGCGGCAGATCTGCCAGCGGTCGACGAGAGCGTTCTCGTCCAGGCCGGCCCCGCGCAAGGCCATGCGCCAGAAAGGCGGCGCGTGGATGCCGGTCATGCGCCGGCTGGTCACCACCTCGCCGCCGTCCAGATGGGTCTCGACCGGGGCCTCGTCGATTTCCTTCTGGCCGATGCTGCCCGCGTGGACATAGGTCTCGTGGGTGAGATCCATCAGGTTGTCGATCATCAGGCGGTAGTCGCTGCGCACATGGAAGAAGCCGCCGCCATAGGCCCAGTTCGGATCCTCGGCCCAGGCCAGGCGCGGCGGCTCGGTTCCCTGGGCCGCCTCGGCGTCGCCCGGCCAGACCCAGATGAAACCGTGGCGCTCGACGACCGGGAAGGCGCGGATGCGGGGAAAGCGCTCGACGTTCTGACTGGGCATGCCGACGGCGCGACCGTCGCAGCCCATGGCCAGGCCGTGATAGCCGCAGACCAGGTGACCATCGCGCAGAAAGCCCAGGGACAGGCGCGCGCCGCGATGCGGACAGAAGTCCTCGACCGCGTGAGCCTGGCCGGCCGCATCTCGGAAGAAGGCCATCGGCTCGCCGCAGATCTGGCGACCCAGCGGCTTGTCGGTCAATTCGTCGGGCGTGGCGGCGACGTACCAGGCGTTCCGAATCCACGAGGACGGGGGCGCGGACATGAGATCCTCCCGGGGTCTAGGCGTGGAGCGCGCGCTGGGCGCGAGCCATCAGGGCGGCCAGCAGCACGATCGCCAGGGCCGAGAGCAACATGGTGGGCGCCATGAACGTCAGCACCTCGCTGGGCGTGCGACCCACGCCCAGCAGGGCGCCGGCCAACAGCGGCCCGGCGGCCGAGCCCAGGCGGCCCACGGCGACGGCCGCGCCGACGCCGGTGCCGCGAATAGCGGTCGGATAGTTGGCCGGGGTCACCGCGTAGAGCAGGGCCTGGGTCGCCGACATGGTGCCGCCCACGATGGCCCCGCTGATCAGGCAGGCGACCAGATGGGGCGGCGTGACGGCCAGCAGCACCAGACCGCCGATGGCGAGCAGGAAGGTCGCCGTGGTCATGGTCCGCAGGTTGGTCCGGTCCATCAGGTTGCCCGTGACGATGCTGGCCAGGGCGCCCATGACGTTGAACGCCACCTGCACCAGGGCCGCGTCCGGGCGGGGCAGGCCGCGGCCGATCAGCAGGGTGGGAAGCCAGTTGAGCAGCAGGTAGAAGGTCAGCAGCGCCAGGAAGAAACCCAGCCATAGCAGCAGTGTCCGCGCCGCCCGGCCTTCGCCCAGCAGGGTGAAGGCCACGCCTGCGGGACGCAGCGCGCCCTCGGCCGCCTTGGCGTCGGCCTGCTGGCGCGAGTCCGGCAGCAGCAGGGCCAGCACCGGCGCGGCGACCAGAGGGGCTACGCCGCCGACGATGAAGATCTCCTGCCAGTTGTCGTGGCGGCCCAGCAGGCTGATCAGGCTGGCCGTGGCGCCGCCGGTGGGCAGGCCGGCATAGAGCAGGCCGACGGCGGCGTTCTTGCGCTCGGGTGGGGCGTTCTCAACCACCAGGGCGACCAGGTTGGGCAGGGCGCCGCCGAGGCCGACGCCGGTCAGGAACCGGGTCAGCACCAGAATCTCCAAGTTTGGCGAGAAGGCTGTGGCCAGCGACAGCAGGCCGAAGACGACGACCGACGCCACCAGCACGGCCTTGCGGCCAAAGCGATCCGAAAGCCGGCCGCCGATCGCCGCGCCCAGCATCAGGCCAAAGGTGCTGGCCGAGAAGAACCAACCCAGTTGATCCGATGACAGACCCATGGCCGGCGCCAGCTTTGGCGCCGCGACCCCCGCCGCCTGCAGGTCCAGGCCCTCGAGGGCGGCGACTAGATAGCAGAGGGCCGCGGTCAGGACGGTTGTGCGCCTGGCCGACGTGCGTTGGGCGCTCGCCTCTCTAATGGTCGGGCCGCGTGCCGGATCGGACATGGAGTTCCTTCGGGTTTCCTCGGGGCGCGGCGGCTTATGCTGCTCGCTTGATGGGCCGTCCTGGAGTGTATGTTGACGACACTGTTTATGATGCATACAGTTTTTGAGAAAACAAGACCTGGGAGGTCCGCTTGGACGAGCTATCAGCCTTTGGCGAACTGGGCGCGCGGCTGGGCTTTCTTCTGCATTACGCCGACGTCGCCGCGATGGCGGGGCTATATGAGCGGCTCGCCGATCTCGACATGACCCCCGTCCGCGCGACCGCTGTCGTCTATGTCGGTCTGCACGAGGGCTGCGATCAGATGGCGTTGGGCCGAGCCCTGGGCGTCAACCGGGCCCGGGCCATGAAGGTCGTCGACGAGCTGGAGGCGCGGGGCGCGGTGGAGCGCCGCAGTGGCCGCGACCGCCGCAGCAACGCCCTGCACCTGACCCCAGCCGGTGCGGCCCTGCGCGTCCGCATCGAGGATGCCACCCTAAAGCACGACGAAGTGTTCTTCGGCGCCCTGACGGTCAAGGAACGCGACGACCTTCGCGCGCTGCTGGCCAAGTTGCGCGACGCGGCGCCGGACGTTGTCGAGCGCGATCTGGCGACGACCCTGTAGGCCATTCGAGGACGACCCATGACAGACACATTCACGCGCCTCGATCCCATCACCGGCGAGGTCGCCAGCACCAGCGCGGCGATGACGATCACCCAGGTCAACGCCGTCGCCGACAAGGCCCAGGCCGCGCTGCCGGGCTGGAGCGCCCTGGGTCCCAACGCCCGCCGCGCCTTGCTGTCCAAGGCCGCTGACGCCTTGGAGGCCCGGGCCGACGCCTTCGTCGACGCCATGCAGCGCGAGATCGGCGCCACCGAGGGCTGGGCGCGCTTCAACATCATGCTGTCGGCCTCGATGATCCGCGAGGCGGCCGCCCTGACCACCCAGATCGGCGGGGAGGTGATCCCCTCGGACAAGCCCGGCTGCCTGGCCATGGCCGTGCGCGAGCCGGCGGGCGTTGTCCTGGGCGTCGCGCCCTGGAACGCGCCGATCATCCTGGGCGTAAGGGCCGTGGCGACGCCCTTGGCGTGCGGCAACACCGTGATCCTCAAGGCGTCCGAGACCTGCCCGCGCACCCATGGCCTGATCGTCGAGGCCTTCGCCGCTGCTGGCCTGCCGGAGGGCGTGGTCAATGTGGTCACCAACGCGCCCGCCGACGCCGGCGAGATCGTCGGCGCGCTGATCGACCATCCGGCTGTGCGCCGCATCAGCTTCACCGGTTCGACGGCGGTGGGACGGATCATCGCCCGCCGCGCGGCCGACAATCTGAAGCCCGTGCTGCTGGAACTGGGCGGCAAGGCGCCGCTGATCGTGCTGGAGGACGCCGATCTGGACGAAGCCGTGAAGGCCGCCGCCTTCGGCGCCTTCATGAACCAGGGCCAGATCTGCATGTCGACCGAGCGGATCATCGTGGTCGACGCCGTGGGCGACGCCTTCGTCGAGAAGTTCCGCGCCAAGACCGCGACTCTGGCCGTTGGCGATCCGCGCGAGGGCAAGACGCCTCTTGGCGCGGTGGTCGATCCCAAGGCGGTAGCTCATGTCGAGGCCCTGGTCGCCGAGGCCCTCGCGGCCGGCGCCGTCCAGGTCAATGGCGGCCCCGCCGACGGCGTGCTGATGCCGGCCACGGTGATCGACAAGGTCACGCCGACCATGAAGCTGTTCCGTGACGAGAGCTTCGGTCCCGTGGTCGGCGTCGTCCGCGCCCGCGACGAGGCTCACGCGATCGCACTGGCCAACGACACCGAATACGGCCTGTCGGCTTCGGTCTTCACCCGCGACATCGCGCGAGGCCTCAAGGTAGCGCGTCAGATCAAGTCGGGCATCTGCCACGTCAACGGTCCCACGGTGCACGACGAGGCCCAGATGCCGTTCGGCGGGGTCAAGGCCTCGGGCTACGGCCGTTTCGGCGGCAAGGCCGGGATCGACGCCTTCACAGAGCTGCGCTGGATCACCGTCGAGACGCAGTCCGGCCACTACCCCATCTGACCCGGCCCTGAGCCGGCTCCCGAGTTTCCACGAAAGATCAAGAATGACCGAGGTCAACAACACCGCCACCTACGTCGTCGAGAACCGCATCGCCTGGGTGAAGTTCAATCGGCCCGAGAAGCGCAACTGCATGAGCCCGCGCCTGAACCAGCGGATGATGGAGGTGCTGGACGAACTGGAATATCGCGACGACGTCGGCGTCCTCATCCTGACGGGCGAGGGCACGGCCTGGTCAGCCGGCATGGACCTGAAGGAATACTTCCGCGAGACCGAGGCCAAGGGCCTGGGCGCGGTGCGCCAGGCCCAGCGCGAGTCCTACGGCTGGTGGCGGCGCCTGCGCTGGTACAACAAGCCGACGATCGCCATGGTCAACGGCTGGTGCTTCGGCGGCGGCTACGGCCCGCTGTTCGCTTGCGACCTGGCCTTCGCGGCCGAAGAGGCGCAGTTCGGCCTTTCCGAGATCAACTGGGGCATCCTGCCGGGCGGCGGGGCGACCAAGGTGGCCGTCGAGCTGCTGTCGATGCGCGATGCGATGTACCACGCGCTGATGGGCGAGAACATCGACGGCAAGAAGGCCGCCGAGTGGAAGCTGGTCAACGAGGCCGTGCCGCTTGAGCGCCTGAAGGACCGTGTCACCGAGGTGGCCAACGTCCTGCTCAAGAAGAACCCCGTGGCGCTGAAGGCGACCAAGGACGCCGTCCGCCGCGTGGGCGAGATGACCTACGACAATGCCGAGGACTACCTGGTCCGGGCGCAGGAAGCGGCCAACTCGTTCGACAACGACGGTCGCAAGGAAGGCATCAAGCAGTTCATCGACGACAAGACCTACAAGCCCGGCCTGGGCAGCTACGACGTGGCCGCCAGCCCGGGCTAGGACCCCTTCGACCGTCAGCGCCAACCATAAAAAAGGGGAGGACATGAGCGCTTCAGTCGACCATCTGGGCCTTCAGGCCCGTCTTCAGCCGACCCGCCTGGCCGCTGTCGATTTGGCCAGCGGGCGGCGCTGGACCTATGCGGCCCTGGACCTGGCCGTGGGCCGCTGCGTGCGGTTGCTAACCGACTACGGCTGCCAGCCAGGCGACCGGGTGGCCAGCCTGGCGCGCAACAGTGTCGACCTGGCCGTCCTGCATCTGGCCTGTGCGCGGACGGGCCTGATCTATGTTCCGCTGAACTGGCGTCTGAGCCCGGCCGAGATCCGGGACCTGATCGACGACGCCGAGCCGCGCCTGGTCTTTGGCGACGCCGAGCTGGCGCGGGCGGGAGTCAACGGCCTGTCGATCACCGAACTAGCGGAGGCGCTAGAGCGGGGCGAGCCGCGCGCGACCGACCCGATCGATCGCGGCCGTCCATCGTTGATCCTCTACACCTCGGGCACCTCGGGCCGGCCCAAGGGCGTTCTGCTCAGCGAGCGCAACCTCGATCAGACCGCGCTCAATTTCGGCCGCCTGGGACGGGTAACGCACGACAGCGTGTTCCTGAACGACGCGCCGATGTTCCACGTCATCGGCCTGATCACCTCCATCCGGCCGCCGCTGCTGCACGGTGGGGCGTTCCTGGTCTCGGACGGCTTCGACCCGGCCCGGACGCTGAGGCGCATGGAGGATACGACCCTGGCGGTCAGCCACTATTTCTGCGTCCCGCAGATGGCCGCGGCCCTGCGGAGCCAACCGAGCTTCGCGCCCGAGAAACTGGGTGGGCTGACGGCGATCTTCACTGGCGGCGCACCGCATCCCGCGGCTGACATCCGCGCCTGGCTGGACGATGGCTTGGCTATCGTCGACGGCTTCGGCATGAGCGAGGCGGGCACGGTGTTCGGCATGCCGATCGATCGCGAGGCGATCGCCGCTCGCGCCGGTTCGGCGGGGGTGGCCATGCCTGGCGTGGCCTCGCGCATCGTCGACGGCGAGGGCGGAGACTGTTCGCCCGGCCAGGCCGGCGAGCTGCTGCTGAAGGGCGAGAACGTCTTCTCGGCCTATTGGCGCCGTCCGGCCGAGACCCAGTCGGCCTTCACCGAGGATGGCTGGTTCCACACCGGCGACATCGCCGTACGCGACGAAGACGGCTTCCATTGGCTGATCGATCGCAAGAAGGACATGTTCATCTCGGGTGGTGAGAACGTCTATCCGGCCGAGATCGAAGCGGCGTTGGCCGGCCATCCCCTGATCGCCGAATGCGCCGTCGTCGGCATGCCCGACGCGCGCTGGGGCGAGGTGGGCTGTCTGGTCATCGTGCCGAGACCGGGCGCCCTGGTCGTCCACGCCGAGATCATCGCCCACCTGGAGCCGCGCCTGGCCCGCTACAAGCTGCCCAAGGAGACCTGCCTGGTCGCGGCCCTGCCGCGCACCGGGACGGGCAAAATCCAGAAGGGCCAATTGAAGGACATGCTGCTCCAGAGGGCCGCGTCGTGAGCGGGCCCAGCCGCCGCGCGCTGGGAACCGGAGCGCTGGGCCTGCTGGCGACGAGCCCGGCGCTGGCGGGCGGGCTCGCCGCGCCACCGCTGACCCACGTCTTCGACCTTGAGGTGCTGGTTGGGTCGGATCAGGAGTTGGGCGAGATCGGCGGTGGTCGTCGACGGGACATTCCCATCACCGGCGGGACGCTGTCGGGACCCGGCCTGACGGGGCAGGTGCTGGCCGGCGGCGCCGACTGGCAGACCCTGCGAGCGGACGGCGTGACGCTGCTGCAGGCGCGCTACACGATCCGGATGAGCGACGGCGCTGTGATCGGGATCGTCAACACCGGGGTCCGCCGCGCTTCGCCCGAAATCGCGCGACGCCTGACGGCCGGGGAGACGGTGGATCCCACCCTCTACTATTTCCGGGCCACACCGGTGTTCGAGGCCTCGGGTCCGCACCAGTGGCTGACCGAGAGCGTGTTCGTCAGCGCCGGCGAACGGTTGCCGGACCGGGTCAGGCTGCGGGTCTATCGGTTCGACTAGCCGGCCGGCGGCACTGGAAGCTCTCGGCGCGGTCCGGCGGTCCGACCCCGTCGTGGACGGCGACCTGCGGGAACGGACACAACGGACGGCCGAAGCCGACGCCAGCCACGCCGCCGGTCGCGCGTCGGGCCTCCAGGCGCGCGGGCGGCACATCCTGCTCGACCCAGGCCTCAATGCGGGTCTGGAGGTCGATGGGGGCCGGTCCCAGGCCGCCTTGGCAGTGTTCCACGCCCGGCGCGAGGAACAGGCGATAGAAGGTCTCGGCCTCGTGGCCGCGCTTCGCCTGATCTGCGGCGGCGCGCTGGTAGTAGGCGATCGAGTCCTCGAACGGTACGACGGGATCGGCCGCGCCGTGCCACTGGATCAGCTTGCCGCCGCGCCGGCGGAAGACCTCCAGATCTGGATCGACGGCGTCGATCGTCTTCGACAGCCGCGCCAGGGCCCGGGTCGCGTCACGGTCGAAGTCGAAGGTCCGCCAGTCCCAGGCCGAGCCGAAACCGGCCCAGTCCCGCCAGAAGTCCGACCGCGCCGGCTCGCTGGGTTTCGCCGGATCGGCCCAGTAGAGGTTCCAGCCGCCAAAGCCGCCGGCCGAGGCCTCGCTGCCGCGCGGCCAGCCGACATAAAGCTGTGCGCCGGTGCGAGGATCGCGCGCGCCAGCGTACATCGCCTTCAGCGCCGCGACGTGATCCTGCGTCAGGCAGTCGGGGCGGTCCTGGTCCGGACATCTCAGCGCGACCGGATCGAAGCCGCAGGCCAGGGGCGCGTTCAGGTACGGATCCGATGGCAAGCCGCCGACGTCCGGATCGCCGTTGCGTCCACGACAGGCGGCGAGTGCCGCGTCGCGGATCATCGGCAGCTTGCTCGCTGGCAGGATCAGGCGCGGATCGGCGTCGCGGGTGTGGTTCTGAACGAACTGCCACAGGAAGCCGATGTTGAGCCGGGTCCGATTGGCTCCAGGCGCGCCGGCCACGACGCCGTCGAAGTCGTCGGGATGGCGTTGGACCTCCGTAAGGGCCTGATGACCGCCGGTCGAGCAGCCCTGGAAATAGGCATGGGCGGCTGGGCGACCGTAGTAGGCGGCGGTGATCGCCTTGGCCCTGACGACCGACTCGTGGACCGCGTGCTCGGCCCAGTCGGCGATGGCCTGGGGGCGCTCGCGGGCGAAGTCGGGGCCGTCACCGTCGTGGCCGGTGTCGGTGGCGACGACCACGTAGCCCAAGGCGGCGAAGTGTTTCATCGGACCCAGGGGGAGGGCGGAGCTGTAGCCGCCATTACCCAGCATCAGGATGCGGCCGTTCCAGGCGGCGCGGGGCGTCCATACCTCGAAGCCGATCCGCGAGCCTTCGCGCGGCTCCGACCGGCCGACGATGCGGCATGCGACAGGATCGCCCGGCTCGGCCGCCGTTGTCTTCAGCGTGGTGCGGTTCAGGGGCGGTGGCGCGAAGTTGTCGCAGGATGCGGCGGCGGCAGGGACGGCGGCGAAGGCGGCGATGGCCAGAGCGCTGGCGCCCCACAGAAGTCTCAAGCTGAACACTGCCGTCTCCCCGATCTTAAGCCGGATTGAGCCAGCCGCCGCGCGGCCGCGCCAATCGAGAAAGCTGATCGTCTGATAGCGCCAATGAATGGATTGCGCGGTCAGTCGATGTAAGCGCGCCGCCGGAAACCGATGGAGGCCGCCAGTTCCGTTTCGGAATAGCGGGCGGAGAAAGCGTCTTCGTAGGCCAAGACCTTGGCCTTCATGGCCATCTCGCGATCATACTGTTTTCGTTCGTTCTTTTGACGAGTGCGGATCGTGCGCCCAGCCCTCGACGGCCCGGGTGATCGCGCTGTTTCCAAAACTGTATACCTCGCAAATTGTTCTTGACTTGACGCATTGTCGCGCGGAAGTCTGTGATAACGTTGTCATCTAGAATGCCGCCTTCATGGAGGTGTCCATTCCGAGATGTTAGCGTTGTCATTTCGCGATGGCGAAGTGATCGCCGAGGGCTCGTCAGAAGCTCCGGCGCCTAGGGAGTGAGAAAGTCCAGGAGCTTTCCACGCCAACCAGACTGCGTCGGGTCCCCCTGGGGCCCGCGACGGCGGCCGTGCGCCTGAACGTCGGCCGCGGGGTGAGAAACAAAAGGAAGGGGAGTGGAATGGTGTTTTTCTCAGATCGGCGTGGCGTCGCGCGACGCCTGACGGCGGGCGCTTCGGTGCTCGCGATTGGTCTCGCGACCGCGGGCCAGGCCTTCGCCCAGGCCGAAAAAACCAAGGAAAGCAACGACAGCACCGTGGAGGAGGTCGTCGTCGTCGCCACCGGCACGAATATCGCCGGCGTGAAGGCTGTCGGCAGCGAGACGGTCACCATGACCGCCGACGACATCAAGGCTACCGGCCTGACCGACATCCATCAGGTGCTGAAATCGATCCCGCAGATCCAGAGCACGCCGAACGCGGGCGGAGCGGGCCAGAACTATCGCGAGGGCGGCACCACCGGTTACGGCGGCAACTCCACCCAGGGCACGGCGGTCAACATCCGCGGCATCGGCTACGGCGCCACCCTGACTCTTGTCGACGGTCGGCGGATCGCGCCCAGCGGCGCTTCGGACGCCTATACTGAAGCAATTCAGGTGCCGATCGCGGCGCTGGAGCGGGTCGACGTCATCGCCGACGGCGCGTCGGCCATCTATGGCGCGGATGCGGTCAGCGGCGTCATCAACTACGTCTTGCGCAAGAACTTCGACGGCGCCGAGGCCACCGCCCGCGCCACCACCCACCGCTTCTCGACCGAGGTCGGCGGCTCGTTCACCATCGGCCGGCAGTGGGACAACCGACTGGGCCACGGCAACGTCATCCTGACCGCCGACGTCATGCATCGTACGCGCGGCAAGCGCTCGGAAAGCCCGTTGCTGATGCAGGACCTGCGGCGCTTCGGCGGCGAGGACAATCGCCAGCTGAACGGGGCGATCTCGTCGGGCGGGGTGGGCAATCTGGTGGTCAGTGCGAACGGCGCGTCTGGCACGACCTATACCTACTACGGGCTGCCGACCAACGCGGGCGTGAACCCCACGGCCAGTCAGCTAACCGGGACCAACCTGGTCGATACGGCCAACTACAACGACTATCTGCCGGATGTGAAGCGTCGCCAGCTGGCGCTGTTCTTCAACCAGGAGCTCAACGACTGGCTGTCGGTCTACTACGAGGGTTTCTACACCCATCGAAAGACCTCGACCTACCAGTACGACCCCAATACCGGCAGCAGTATCAACGTCTGCGCGGGCACGCCGTACTATGTCTCGGGCGTGGCGGGCACGCCAGGTTCGGCCTCGACGACCTGCCCCGGCGGCGGCGAGACCTTCGACCTCAACTTCCACCGCTATATCGGCCTGACCGAGACGACCAATCCCGACAAGGCCTTCACCCAGACCATCGGTCTATCGGCCAACCTGCCGGTCGCCGGCTGGAGGGGCGAGGCCTACTATACCAACGGCGCGGACCGGACCTGCGGCATTTGCAATATCGGCAAGAATGTCAACCTGGACGCCGTCGCGGCCCAGGTGAACGCCGGCACGCTGAATCCCTTCAGCACGGCGGGGCTCGGCCAGTCGCAGATCGCCAGCTTCACCGGCTCGAACGTCCAGTACAGCCGCAACATCATGGACGACGCGGTCATCAAGTTTAACGGCCCGCTGTTCAGCCTGCCGGGCGGCACGGTTCGCGCGGCCTTCGGCGGCGAGTACTCGCGCCAGCACGAGACCCTGACCAACGGGGCCAACCGCGGCGCGACCAATGTGTTCGGCATCGACAACGTCTCCGACGAGCGCCGCAAGGTGAAGTCGCTGTTCGCCGAGCTCTACGTGCCGATCTTCGGGTCGGGCAACGCTCTGCCGCTGGTCCAATCCCTGGCGGTCGACGTGGCCGCCCGCTACGACGACTATTCGGACTTCGGCGACACCACCAACCCCAAGATCGGCTTGACCTGGGCCGTCAACGACGCCTTGTCGTTCCGAGGCTCGGCGGGCAAGTCGTTCCGCGCCCCGACCCTGACCGACAAGAGCCCGGTGGTGTTCTCGGCCGAACTGGTCGGCGTGCCCACGGCCAACAACTCCGGCGACAGCAACATCGGCAACCTGTTCCCGGGCTTCACCAGCGCGCTGGTCGCCCTGGGCAACAATCAGGACCTGCAGCCGGAGACCGCCGACACCCTGTCGGTGGGCTTCGACTTCTCGCCGCCGTCCGTGCGCGGTCTGAAGATCTCGGGCACCTACTACAAGATCGACTACCAGAACCAGATCTCGAGCCCAAACCGCGATCTCTATCTGGCCAGCGCCGCCAATCGCGCGGCGTTCGCCAACTACATCACGCCGATCCACAACCCGGCGACCTGCGTACCGGGCAACACCGCGACCTACGACCCGGTGCTGCGCGACTATCTGGCCGGCCGCATCGCCGACTACGTCGTGCCGGTGGTGGGCACCTACTGCCAGGTCAATGTGATCCTGGACGCGCGGAAGACCAACCTGGCCTCGACGGTCCAGGATGGCGTCGACCTGCAGGCCAGCTACTTGTTCGAGACCCCCGCGGGTCGCTGGAACGTGGGTGGGTCGGTGACCAAGATCCTGCACAACAAGGTGCAGGCCTCGCCGAACGTCGCCGAGGTGGATCGCCTGGATCAGCTATACTATCCGGTCAGTCTGCGTGGTCGCGCGAACCTGGGCTGGAGCAAGGGTCCGTGGAGCGCCAATCTGTTCGTCAACTATACGGGCGACTACACCAACACCATCCCGCTCACCGTCGGCGGGGTCGTGGTGGGCAAGAGCAAGGTGCCCAGCTGGACCACTTTCGACCTGGGCCTGAGCTACATGGTTCCGGCGATGACCGGGCCCGCGTGGTTGAAGGGCGTCCGCGCCTCGCTCAATGTCCAGAACGTCGCCGACAAGGATCCGCCGGTGGTGCTGACCACGGGCAGCGCCTTCGACGGCAATGTCCACAACGTGCTCGGCCGTGTCTGGTCGCTGCAGGTCACGAAGTCGTTCTGATCCCTCGAACGGCTTTAACCGCAACCCGCCGCCGGCTCTTCGGGCTGGCGGCGGGCATGCCCTCGACGCGGCGACGTGGACGGATCGTTCACGCCGCCGTAACAGAGGGGCATGTCCGTTCGTCCGCCGACCATCAAGGATGTGGCGCTCGCCGCCGAGGTCTCGTTCAAGACCGTGGCGCGCGTGCTCAACAATGAACCGGGTGTCCGCGAGGCCCTCAAGGTTCGGGTGCAGGCGGCCGTCGAGAAACTCGGCTACACACCGAATATCTCGGCGCGAGGGCTCAGCGGGGCCGGCTCGCGGATGATCGTGCTGATCAGCAACGCCCCCCCGGAGCCGTTTCGCCAGAACTACGACTACATGGCCACGGTTCAGGCGGCGGTCGTGCGCGCGTGCCGCCTGCACGGGTATCACGTCGCCATCGAGGTCGCGCCCGACGGCGCGGGGCTGGCCAAGGCGATCGACGCGGCCCGAGCCCTGGCCCCTGAAGGGGTGCTGGTCATCCCGCCGATCTGCGACAACCCCGCGCTGCTGGACGCCATCGTCCGGGGCGAGGTGGCCGCTGTGCGGATCGCGCCCACGATCCAGACCGATCTTGGCTGGTCCGTGCGCATGGACGACAAGGCCGCGGCGGTCGCCATGACCCGTCATCTTCTCGACCTGGGCCACACCGACATCGCCTTCATCGAAGGTCACCCCGGACACGGCGCCAGCGTGTTGCGCCTGGAGGGCTTCCGTCAGGCGATGGCCGAGGCGGGGCTGGGGGGAAAGGCTCTTCGCGTCGAATCCGGCAACTTCACCTTCGCGTCGGGGCGCGCGGCGGGATTGCGTCTGCTGGCGCGGGCCGAGCAGCGCCCGACGGCGATCTTCGCCGCCAACGATCTGACCGCGCTGGGCGTGATCGGCGCGGCGGCGGAGTTGGGGCTCAAGCCGCCGGAGGATGTCTCGGTCGCGGGCTTCGACGACACCAACGCCGCGCGCATGGTCTGGCCGGACCTGACCAGTATTCGCCAGCCGCTGGAGGGGTTCGCCGAGGCCGCGGTCGAGCTGGTGATCGCCGGCGGGAAGGGCGAAACCGAGCGCTGGATCGGGTTCGAGTTGATGGCGCGGGGCTCGACCGCGCCGCCGCGTCGCGCGCCGGTCTAGATCGGCGGCGCGACGGTGCTGCGCGAGACCAGCTCGAAGCCGAAGGTCCGGCCCAGGGGCGCGTAGGCGGTCTTGGGCGGATTGATCAGGAAGCCGATCGTCGCGGCGGCCATCGCGGTCATCGAATAGCGGATGCTGGTCAGCGGTGGGAACGACATCGACGCGGCGTCGCTGTCGCCGAACCCGGCCATCGACAGGTCGGTGGGGACCTTCAGGCCCAGGCCGCGCGCGGCGTCCAGGGCCGCCAGGGCGATCTCGTCCGTGGCCGCCACCAGGGCGGTGGGGCGGTTCGGCGTCTCCATCAATGTCCAGACGCACTGGCGCGCCGCCGCAAAGCCTTTCGCCGTCGAGGTGATGGCGGCCGGCGCCAGACCCCTGGCGTCCAAGGCGGAGTGGAAACCTTCCAGCCGAAGCGCCGATAGGCCGTCGGTAGCGCCCACGAAGGCGACCCGGCGGTGGCCGGCCGCCAGGATATGGTCGGTGATCGCGCGGGCCGCGCCGATCTCATCGGCTCCGACGCGCGGGCCTTCGCCCATCCGTGACGGCGAGAACCGCACGAACGGCGCGCCAAGCTGTTCCAGCAGCGCCAGGATCTCGGGCGAGTCGCAGAGGGGCGGACAGACGATGACGCCGTCTGGCCGCAGGGCGGCCAGGCGCGCGGCGATGGCCCGCAGGGCGTCATCGTCGCCGTCCGCCGGCGTGCTGTCGACCACCAGGTGATAGCCGGCCTCGCGGCAATGCTCGATCATGCAACGCTGGAGCTCGGCCGTGGCGGCCGACGCCGTGTCGTCGATCAGGGTCGCGACCAGGAATGACCGGGCGCCGGGGAGGGCGCGGGCGAAGACGTTGGGTCGATAGCCGAGGGCGGTCGCGGCGGCCTCGACGCGTTCCCGCGCCTCGTCGCTGGCGTAACCCGTGCGATTGAGGACGCGCGAGACGGTCATCAGCGACACGCCCGCTCGCGTGGCGACGTCCTTGATCGTGGCCCTGTCGGCTGCCTTCGCGCGCATCAGAACGAAGTGAAGGGGCGCGGCGAAGACGTCAATCGCTGTTTGCCGGACGCGTGTCGGTCAAGAAGGTCCGATACAAACTGTATGCATTAAAAACAATTAAGGAAGCGGGTGGTGATTGGAATTGACAACGTTATCACATCGGACTGGTATGCACTTGCTCGCGACCGGCATGATCGGCGCGTCGAATAATCCAGAAGATCGCCGGGATACGGCGGGGGAGGAAACGATGAAGAGATCGCTATGGCTCGCCACGGCGTGCGCCTTGCTGCTGGGCGCCGGTAGCGCCGTCGCCGCGCCGGCCGCCGACACCGCCACCCTGGCCTCTGGCAAGATCCAGGGCACCGTCACCGATGGCGTCCTGTCGTTCAAGGGTGTGCCGTTCGCCCGGCCGCCGGTAGGCGAGCTGCGCTGGCGCGCGCCCCAGCCGGCCAAGCCGTGGACGGGCGTGCGCCCGGCCAAGGCGTACGGCCACGACTGCATGCAGAAGCCGTTCCCCAGTGACGCCGCGCCCCTGGGCACGGAGCCCGCCGAGGACTGTCTGGTCGCCAATGTCTGGCGGCCGGCCGAGGCCTCAGCCAAGAAACTGCCGGTGATGGTCTGGATCTACGGCGGCGGCTTCGTCAACGGCGGCTCGTCGCCCGCTGTTTACGCCGGCGACCAGTTCGCCAAGCAGGGCATCGTCTTCGTCAGCTTCAACTATCGGGTCGGCCGTTTCGGCTTCTTTGGCCATCCGGCTCTGACCGCCGCCAACGCCGATGGCGGACGCCTGGGCAACTACGGCTACATGGACCAGATCGCCGCCCTGAAGTGGGTGAAGGAGAACGCCGCGGCGTTCGGTGGCGACCCGGACAACATCACCGTCTTCGGCGAGTCGGCCGGCGGTGGCTCGGTGCACATGCTGCTGACCTCGCCCGAGTCCAAGGGCCTGTTCCAGAAGGCCGCCATCATGTCCGGCGGCGGCCGCGGCAGCCTGATGGGGCCGCGTCGCCTCAGCCAGGACCAGCCGGGCGCGCCGTCGGCCGAGTCCATCGGTGTCAACTTCGCCAAGTCGGTCGGCATCGAAGGGACGGGTCCCGAAGCCCTGAAGGCTCTGCGCGCCCTGAGCGCCGAGCAGGTCACCGCCGGTCTTAACATGGCGGCGATGTTCAATCCCTCGGGCCCGCAGACCTACGGCGGTCCGATGCTGGACGGCAAGATCGTGGTCGCCGATCCCGAGGTCGCCTATCGCGCCGGGACCCAGGTGAAGGGGCCGGTCATGGTCGGCGCCACCAGCGCCGACATCGGTTTCGGCTTCGCGCAGAACAAGGATCAGGTGTTCGACCCGTTTGGCCCGCTGAAGGCCCAGGCCCAGGCCGCCTATGATCCCAAGGGGGACGCCGATGTCCGCTTGGTCGCCTACACCGTGGCCATGGACAAGATGATGGTCGAACCCGCCCGCTTCGTGGCGCAGGTGATCTCGGCCCAGGGCGTTCCGGCCTACGAGTACCGTTTTTCCTACGTCGCGGACTCCATGCAGGGCGAATGGAAGATGGGCGCGCCGCACGCGACAGACATCCCCTACGTCTTCGACACCGTGAAGGCCAAGTATGGCGACGCCCTGACGGCCAAGGACGCCGCGATCGCCAAGGCGGCCAACGCCTATTTCGCCAACTTCGCCAAGACCGGAAACCCGAATGGTCCGGGCCTGCCGCAATGGCCGGCCTACGACGCCAAGGCCGACGTGCTGATGGACTTTGGCGCCGACGGCGCGGCGCTGGCCAAGCCCGAACCCTGGAAGGCCCGCATGGAGGTCACGGCCGCCTCGGCCAAGCCGTCCGGCGGTGGGGCTCAGTAGGCATCAACGACAGGAACAGGAGGGGGCGTCATGTTTCGTAGGACCCTGATGAACGGCGCGATCGCGTTCGCGGTCGTCGCCTTGGCCGGCGCCGTCCAGGCCCAGACCGCGCCAGCCGATCGGCCGTGGATGAACACCAAGCTTTCGGCCGACGAGCGTGCCAAGCTGCTGGACCAGGCCCTGACCGACGACGAGCGTTACGGCCTGCTGCACGGGATCATGCCGATCCCGTTCTTCCCCAACGCCAAGATCCCCGAGGAGGCCATTCCCGGGGCGGGTTACGTCGCCGGCATTCCGCGCCTCGGCGTGCCGGCGCTGTACGAGACCGACGCCAGCCTGGGGGTGACCAACCCGATGAACGTCCGCAAGGGCGACATCGCCACGGCCCTTCCATCGGGCCTGGCGCTGGGCGCGACCTGGAACCCGGCCCTGGCCTACATGGGTGGGGCGGTCGTCGGCGAGGAGGCGGCCAAGAAGGGCTTCAACGTCCTGCTGGGCGGCGGCATGAACCTGACCGCCGAGCCGCGCAACGGCCGCAACTTCGAGTATCTGGCCGAGGATCCGCTGCTGGCCGGCGTCCTCGCCGGCGAGGCCGTGCGCGGCACGCAGGACCAGAAGGTCATCTCGACGGTCAAGCACTTCGCCCTCAACGACCAGGAGACCGGTCGCAACGTCGTCGACGCCACGATCGGTGAGCAGGGCTTCCGCCAGGGTGAACTGCTGGCCTTCCAGTTCGCGATCGAGAAGGGCAAGCCCGGCTCGGTGATGTGCGCCTACAACAAGATCAACGGTCACTACGCCTGCGACAACGACTTCCTACTGAACAAGGTGTTGAAGGGCGACTGGGCCTGGCCGGGCTGGGTGATGTCCGACTGGGGCGCGGTCCCTGGCGTCAGCGCCGCAGTCAACGGCCTTGATCAGCAGTCGGGCGCGCAGCTGGACCGCCAGGTCTGGTTCGACAAGCCGCTGAAGGAAGCCGTGGCCAAGGGCGAGGTCCAGCAGGCCCGGGTCAACGACATGTCGCGCCGCATCCTGCGCTCGATGTTCGCGGTCGGCGTGTTCGACACGCCCTTGCGCAAGGGCCAGGCGATCGACTACGACGCCGGCGCGGCCGCCTCCAAGACGGTGGCCCAGCAAGGCATCGTCCTGCTGAAGAACGACAAGAACCTCCTGCCGCTGCTGAAGACCGCCAAGTCGATCGTGGTGGTCGGTGGTTATGCCGACAAGGGCGTCCTGTCGGGCGGCGGCTCGTCGCAGGTGACCACGGGAACCGGCCATGCCGCATCCATTCCCGTGGGCGGCGACGGCCCGATGGTGGCCTGGGCCAGCCAAGTCTATCACCCGTCCTCGCCGCTCAAGGCGATCAAGGACAAGGCTCCGGGCGCGAACGTGCGGTTCTCCGACGGTCGCTATCCGTCGGAGGCCGCGGCCCTGGCCAAGGACGCCGAGGTGGCGGTGGTGTTCGCCACGCAATGGAACATGGAGAGCATCGACGCGGGCGACATGTCCCTGCCGCAAGGCCAGGATCAGTTGATCGCCGCCGTCGCCGCCGCCAACCCGAATACGATCGTGGTCCTGGAGACTGGCAACCCCGTGCTGATGCCGTGGCTGACCTCCGTGCCGGCCGTGGTCGAGGCCTGGTATTCCGGGGCCAAGGGCGGTGAGGCGATCGCCGACGTGCTGTTCGGCGACGTCAACCCGTCGGGCCGCCTGCCCATCACCTTCCCAGCCTCCGAGGACCAGCTTCACGACCGCCAGATCGCGGGCTTTGGCTATGTCGGTCCGGGCTTCGGTGACTCACCCGAGGTGCTGGCCGAGAAGGGCAAGGGCTTCGAGGCCAGCCATCCGGAGGGCTCGGACATCGGCTACCGCTGGTATGCGCGCAAGGGCTTCAGGCCGCTGTTCCCGTTCGGTTACGGCCTGTCCTACACCAGCTTCAAGTACGGAGGCTTGAAGGTCTCTGGCGGCGACACGATCACGGCCAGCTTCGACGTGACCAACACAGGCGCCAAGGCCGGGGCGGATGTGCCGCAGGTCTATTTGACCGCCCGCTCGGGCGCGCCGGAACTGCGCCTGCTGGGCTGGAACCGGGTCGAGCTGGCGCCGGGCGAGACCAAGCGCGTGACCGTCACCGCCGACCGCCGCCTGTTGGCTGATTTCGACGTCAAGGCCCGCAAGTGGCGGATCGACGCCGGGACCTACGACGTCGCTGTCGGCGCCTCGGCGACGGCGCTGGACGCCAAGGCCTCGGCCAAGGTCAAGGCCGGCGCGCTTAAACCGTAGAAGAGACAAGTCCTTGGGGGAGGGCTTGGGCCTTCGACCGCGTCCGCGTGGGGCGCGCGCGGTCGAAGGCCATCCCCCAGACTATAAAAGAATCGGACGGGAGGCCGACATGACCCTCAAGCGTGACCTGATCGGAGCGGCCGCGGCCGCCTTGCTGCTGGCGCCGTTCGCGGCCCAAGCCCAAACGCCGCCGGCTCAGGGACAGGCGGCCAGCTGCCTGCCGCGCGGCTTCTTCGCCGGCCCGGCGGCCTACAAGTCGGTGGAGCAGCTGCCCGACGGCCGCGTCACCTTCCGCCTGTGCGCGCCGGAGGCCCAGGCCGCCATGGTGACCAGCACCGACAACGCCGATGTCATCCCGATGGGCTTCGGCGGCGGGCCGCGCGGCCTGGCCATGACCAAGGACGCCTCGGGCCTGTGGAGCGTCACGACCGACAAGCCGGTCGCGGCCGACACCTACCGCTTCAACTTCAACGTCGATGGCGCGCGCGTGCCTGATCCGCAGGGGACGCGGTTCTCTGAAGAGCGCGTCGGGGTCAACAGCACCTTCGAGGTCATGGGCCCGGCCGGCGCCTTCCAGACCTTCGACAAGGCCGTGCCGCATGGCGTGGTCTCGACGGTGGAGTACTGGTCTGGATCGCTGAACGTGCGCCGCCGCGCCCACGTCTACACGCCGCCCGGCTACGAGAAGGGCAAGGGCGTCTATCCGGTGCTCTATCTGGTCCACGGCGCCGGCGACAGCGACGACAGCTGGACCTCGGTCGGCCACGCCCAATACATCCTCGACAACCTGATCGCGGCCGGGAAGGCCAAGCCGATGATCATCGTCATGCCCGCCGGCCATACGCCTGATCGGCCTGGCGCGAACATGCTGGTCAACACCGACTTCGGCGACGATTTCCTCAAGGACCTGATCCCGTACGTCGACGCCCGTTACCGCACGAGCGCCAAGGCCGACGCACGGGCGATGGCCGGCCTGTCGATGGGCGGCGCGCACACCATTCAGAACGGCCTGACCCATCCGGAGCTCTTCCACTACATCGGGATCTTCAGCATGGGCTTGCAATCGTCCGAGCAGGCGACCGAGTACGCGACCCGCAATGACGCGGCGCTGACGCAGGGCGCCAAGGCGTTCAAGCTGGTCTACTACGCCATGGGCAAGGACGACTTCCTGCACGGGACCGTCGCCTCGACCCGCGCGACGCTGGACAAGTACGGGATCGCCCACGTCTATAACGAGAGCGGCGGAGGCCACACCTGGATCAACTGGCGCCGCTACCTGGCCGATTTCGCGCCGCGCCTGTTCAAGTAGGAGCGCCAGCCATGGCTCGAATGCTTCCGGCCTTCGCCCTCGCGCTAGGTCTGCTGTCCCTGAGCCAGCCCGCTAGCGCCCAGCTCCTGAACACCGCCAGGGTGACGCAGGGCGTGTTGGAAGCCGGGCCGCCCGAAAAGGGCGTGGCCGTCTTCAAAGGCGTGCCGTTCGCCGCGCCGCCCGAAGGCGACCTGCGCTGGCGCGCCCCAAGGCGCCCGCCGCCTGGAGCGGCGTGCGAAAGGCCGGCCACTTCGGCGCCAACTGCATGCAAACGGGCGGAGGCGGCAAGGGCTTCGGGCCCTGGACCACCGAGTATATCATCCAGGACCCGGTCGCCGAGGACTGCCTCTATCTGAACGTCTGGACCCCGGCCAGGACGGTGGGCGACAAGCTGCCGGTGCTGGTGTGGATCCACGGCGGCGGCTTCAGCAGCGGCTCGGGCTCGGTGCCGATCTACGACGGCGCGGCCTTCGCCGCGCGCGGTGTCGTGATGGTGACCCTCAACTATCGCGTCGGCGTGTTCGGCTTCCTGGCGCATCCGGCTTTCACGGCCGAGGCGGGGACCTCGGGCAATTACGGCCTGATGGATCAGGTCGAGGCCCTGAAGTGGATCAAGGCGAACATCGCCGCATTCGGTGGCGACCCGGCCAAGGTCACCATCGCCGGCCAGTCGGCGGGCGCGGCCTCGGTGCACGAACTGATCGCCGCACCCTCGGCCAAGGGCCTGTTCGCTCGCGCCATCGCCCAGAGTGGTTCGGGCATGGGGCTTGGGACCACGCCGCGTGCGGCGGCCGAGGTCGACGGCGTCCGCTTCGCGAGCCAGGCCGGCGCCGCCTCCCTCTCGGACCTGCGGGCCATGCCGGCCGAGACACTGTTGGCGGTGCGCGGCGAGGGCGGTGGCCTGCGCTTCGCCCCGATCATTGATGGCGTGTTCATCCCCGGCGACCCGAACGATCCTGCCAAGGTCGCGTCCAACGTACCGATGCTGACCGGCCTTACCGCCGACGAGGCTAGCGGCATGGTCCCCAACTACGGCCGCGCCAGCGCCGCCGAGCTGAAGGGGCAGCTGTCTCGCGCGTTCGGCGCCTTGAGCGACCGCGCGACGGCGCTCTATCCGGCCGCCGACGACGCAGAGGCGGGCTTGGTCAACTGCCGCTGGGCGCGCGAGCGCGGCCTGGCCTCGACCGTGCTGTGGGCGGCGCAGCGGCAGAAGGCCGGCGGTCAGCCGACCTTCGTCTACCAGTTCACCCACGTCGAGCCCGGCCCCGACGCGCCGCGCTACGGCGCGTTCCATTCGTCCGAGATCCCCTACGTCTTCCAGACGCTGGACAAGTCGCCGGATCGACCATTCACCGCCGCCGACCGAGCGCTGTCAGAACAGATGGCGACCTATTGGGTCAACTTCGTGAAGGCTGGCGATCCCAACGGCTCGGGCCTGCCGGCCTGGCCGCGCTTCGACGCCACCGAAGGGCGGATCCTGGAAATCGGCGAGCACACCGGTGCGCGCGAGGCTTTGCCGCCGGCCACCCTGTCGCTCTATCGCGACCTGGCGGCGCAGGGCGGCCGGATGAGCATCTTCTAGGCCAGAGACAGGGGAGCGGGACTTGATCGAGGCAATGGTGGCCCTGGCGATGGCGGCCACGCCCGCGGGGCAGTCGCCCAAGACCGCGTGCGGCGACCTGGCCGGCTTCACGGTCGAAGCGGCGCGGATCGGCTTGCCGACCACCGGCGCGAAGGTCACCAGCGCCTCGGCCGATCCGGCTGGAGTCTGCGTGGTCAAAGGCGCGATCGCCCCCGTCGACCCCGCGGCGCCGCCGATAAACTTCCAGATCAACCTGCCGGCCGCCTGGAATGGCAAGGCGGTGCAGATCGGCGGCGGCGGCTATGACGGCTTCCTGGTCTCCGGCCGCAGCCCAAGTTTCCTGCCCAAGGACAAGGAGCGGGTCGCGACGGGCTATGCGACCTTCGGCTCGGATTCCGGTCACCAGGGCGGCGGTGGGGACCCGCGGCTAGCGGTGGGCGACGCGTCCTTCGCGATGAACGAGGAAGCCTGGATCAACTTCGGCCACGCCCAGATCAAGAAGACGCGCGACGTCGCCGTGGCGGTCATGGGCCGTTTCTACGGGACGGGACCGCGTCGGCTCTATTTCTACGGCAACTCGCAGGGCGGCCATGAAGGTCTGATCGCCGCCCAGCGTTTCCCGGCCGACTACGATGGCGTGGTGGCCATCCACCCGGCCTACAATTTCACGGCCCTGCAGCTGTCGGGCCTGAACCTGGCGAAACATCTCTACGCGCCGGGCGCCTGGATCAGCCCGGCCAAGACGCGGCTGATCGGCGACGCGGTCGTGGCCAAGTGCGATGGCCTCGACGGATTGATGGACGGCGTGGTCTCGAACGTCGCCGCCTGCCGCGCCGCCTTCGACGTGCGGACCCTGCGGTGCCCTGGCGACTCCGAGAGCGACGGATGCCTGACGAGCGCCCAGGTGAAGGCGGCCATCGCCATCTCGCAACCCACACGGTTCGGCATGGTGATCAGCGGTGGCGACACGTTCGGCGGCTGGCCGATCCTGGAAGGCGCGTTCGGCAAGGGCAGCTTCTTCGGCCTGGGCTTCCGGTCCGTCCCGGGCAAGCCGCCGACCGGTCAGGACGCGTTCGGTTTCCTGATGGCCGACCAGGGCGTGCGCTACATGATGGTCCGCGATCCGGCCTACGACTCGCTGGCCTTCGAGCCCACCCAGCACCGCGCGGCGGTGGCGCGCTCGGCCGAGCTGGTCGACGCCAGCAGCACCGACCTGGATCCCTTCCGGGCGCGGGGCGGCAAGCTGCTGCTGATGCACGGCACGGTCGACATGGCCATCCCACCCAGCAACTCGATCGCCTACTACCAGCGCCTGAGCGCGCGGTACGGAACGGCCCTGCCGGGCTTCCTTCGATTCTATATCGCGCCTGGCTTCGGCCATGGCGACGGACCGTTCCCGGTGTCGTGGAATTCGCTGGAGGCGCTCGACCATTGGGTCGAGGCCGGACAGGCGCCGGGTCCGCAGACGATCGCCGACACCTCGCCGGATGGCGGCGGACGCGCGCGGCCATTGTGCGAGTTTCCGCGCTGGCCACGCTACGACGGCAAGGGCGATCCGAACCGCGCCGACAGCTTCGCCTGCGTGAACTGAGCCCGGACCGGCTTGCGGGGCGCCGGCCAGCCGGCTTTAAGGTCCGGAGCGCCTGGGGAGGTCGCGTCACGTCATGCACATCACGCTGGGTCAGATCCGCGCCTTCGTCACGGTTGCCTCGACGAACAGCTTCACGCGCGCGGCCGAGGTCCTGGCGCTGTCGCAGCCGGCCCTGACCAACCGCGTTCGTCAGTTCGAGGAGGCGCTGGGCCTGCGCCTGTTCGACCGTAACACCCGCTCGGTCGAGCTGACCCATGTTGGCCGGGAGCTGCTGCCGATTTTCCTGCGCACGATCACCGAGTTCGAGGGGGCGGTGGTCAACGCCCGCGATTTCGTCTCCAAGACCAAGGGGTTGGTCCGCCTGGCCTGCCTGCCGTCGTGCGCGGCGACCATGCTCCCCGAGCTGATCGCCCGCTTCCAGCTCGACCACCCCAACGTCACGTTTGAGGTCGAGGACGCGTTGAACAGCGCCATCGCCACTCTGGTGCGCGAGGACCGCGTCGACTTCGGCATCGGCATGGCCGACGCCAACGACGACGACCTCGAGCAGATCAAGCTGTTCGACGACGCCATGATGCTGGTTCATCCCGAGGGACACCCGGTCGCCGACGCGCCGACGATTTCGGTCGAAACTCTGGCGACCTATCCGCTGATCCTGATGAACCGAGGCAGCAGCGTGCGCGACCTCGTCGACGGAGCCTTCATCGCGGCCGGCCGCACGGCGACGCCGGCCTGCCAGGTTCGCTACATGTCGACGGCTGTGGCCCTGGTCCGGGCCGGGCTGGGTTTGGCGATCCTGCCGTCGACCGCCGTCGAGTTCCGCAGCCAGGCCAATGTTCGGGCCCGGCGGATTCAGGACCCGGCCTTTACCCGCACGATTGTGCTGATGCGGCGCCGGCATTCGCCCGTCCGACCGGTCGTGCAAACGTTTATCGATAGTATCTGCGTGGCTGCTGGATCCGTTTCATGCGGATTTATCGAGTAAGGCTATTAATCGATCCAAACTTCCGTTTTGTGCGCGGGCTTCGGGGATCGGCATATACGCCTGACAAGCTGACACAGCGTCCAGGAAGAAACGCCCCTCATGCTCGCTCTCATAGGCGTCTTGGCGATCCTCGCACTGACCGCGGCGATCCTGTCCAATCGCGCCTCGCCCGTCGCGGCGTTGATCCTCATACCTTTGGCGGCCGCGATCGCGATCGGCCAGGGCGCCCAGGCCCCGGCCATGATGGTGGCGGGCATCGGCAAGATCGCGCCGGTGGCGGCGATGTTCGTCTTCGCCATCCTGTTCTTCGGCGTGATGACCGACGCGGGCCTCTTGGATCCGATCGTTCGCCGCATCCTCAAGGCCGTGGGCCGCCGTCCCAGCCGGATCACAGTGGGCACGGCGCTGCTGGCCCTGATCATCCACCTCGACGGTTCGGGCGCGGTTTGTTTCCTGGTGGCGATCCCGGCCATGCGGCCGCTGTACGACACCCTGGGCATGGACCGCCGGATCCTGGCCTGCGTGGCGTCGCTGGCGGCCGGGGTGAACTTCCTGCCGTGGACGGGCCCGACGGTGCGCGCGGCCTCGGCGCTGCACATCCCGGTGCTGGACATCTTCAAGCCGATGATCGGGGTGCAACTGGCGGGCCTGGCTTTCGTCTTCGTCGTCAGCTGGTGGCTAGGCAAGCGCGAGGAGAAGCGTCTCGGCCTGGTGGAGGCCGCCGCCGATGGCGCGCCGACGCTGGACATTCCCGAGCACGGCGCCGAGCCGGGCTTGGCGCGGCCCGGTCTGTTCTGGCTGAACCTGGCCTTGACCCTGGTAGCCATGGGTATGCTGGTCGCGGGTGTGGCCCCGCCGGCCGTGGTGTTCATGGTCGCCTTCGCCGCGGCCCTGCTGATCAACTATCCCAAGGTGGCGGACCAGCGGGCCCGGATCGACGCCCACGCCCGTTCGGCGCTGCTGATGGCCTCGGTGCTGATCGCGGCCGGCGCCTTTACCGGTGTGATGGGCGGGGCGGGTTTCCTGAAGGCCATGGCCGACGCGGCGGTCGCCAATGTCCATCCCGACAGCGGCCGGCACATTCCGTTCGTCCTGTCGCTGCTGGCCATGCCGCTGAGCATGGTCTTCGATCCGGACTCCTTCTATTTCGGCGTCCTGCCGGTGATCGCCGAGACCCACGCCCGCCTGGGCGGCGCGCCGGTCCAGGTGGCCCAGGCCGCTCTCGTCGGCCAGATGACGGCGGGCTTCCCCGTCAGCCCGCTGACGCCGGCGACTTTCCTGGTGGCGGGCCTGGCCGGGGTCGAGCTGTCGGCCCACCAGAAGTTCGCCTTCCCGTTCCTCTACGGCGCGTCGCTGGTCATGGCGGTCGCTTGCCTGCTGCTGGGGTTGTTTCCGCTTTGACGTCCTCTCCTGAACCTCGTGTCGTTCGCATCGGCGCCGGCGCCGGTTTCGCCGGCGACCGCATCGAGCCGGCCATCGAACTGGTCCGCGAAGGGCGGCTCGACTACCTGGTGTTCGAGTGCCTGGCCGAGCGCACCATCGCCTTGGCCCAGCGCGCGCGCCTGGGGGATCCGAGCGGCGGCTACGACCCGCTGCTGGAGTCGCGGATGCGCGCGGTGCTGCCGCTGTGCGTCGAGAAAGGCGTGCGCATCGTTTCGAACATGGGCGCGGCCAATCCGGCCGCCGCCGCCGCCCGCATCGCCGAGTTGGCCGCTGACCTGCGGCTTCCAGGCTTGAAGATCGCCGCCGTCGTTGGCGACGACGTGCTGGATGTAGTGGCGGGATCGACCCGGCCCCTGCTGGAGGTTGGCGGTGACGTCGCCAGC